>NZ_JAFNNH010000017.1:0-61422 GCF_026536845.1 Gilliamella sp. B3023 | reverse complement strand
TGCCGAACTCAGAAGTGAAACGCCGTAGTGCCGATGGTAGTGTGGGTATTACCCATGTGAGAGTAGGGTGCCGCCAGACTTTTAATTTATAAACACACCAAAAAATACGGTGGAGCGGTAGTTCAGTTGGTTAGAATACCTGCCTGTCACGCAGGGGGTCGCGGGTTCGAGCCCCGTCCGTTCCGCCACCTTATCTAGGGGCGTAGTTCAATTGGTAGAGCACCGGTCTCCAAAACCGGGTGTTGGGAGTTCGAGACTCTCCGCCCCTGCCATAAAAATAATAGATTTGTTCTAATTTTAGTCATTCATTCAATTTTATTTATATAAATAAAAAAATTTTGTTTACAGATTAACTTTGTCAATTATAATTCCCGCCCAACAACTTTTATAATCTAGAGGATATAACATGGCTGAAAGTTTTGTAAGTCAACAACGTTTTTTTGATAATAAGAATTATCCAAGAGGATTTTCTCGTCATGGCGATTTTACTATCAAAGAAGCACAGATCTTAGAAAAATATGGTTGTGCTTTTAGAGATCTCGATGCAGAAACTAAAAAGCCAACTACATCAGAAGAGAAATCTTTTGTTGCAGTTTGTAAAGGGAAAAAGGAACCAGTTACAGATTATGAAAAAACATGGATAAAGTACCTTTCTAAAATTAACAAACCAAAACGTTTTCACACGTTATCAGGTGGAAAACCTCAAGTTGACGTGAGTGATGACTTTGTCGATAGTGATGATTAATTTATTAGCCAATATTTTTGTGCATTTGAATTAATAATCTATCCATAGAACGATAACTCAGTGCTTCTGAAATATGTTTTCGTTCTATGTTCTTTGAACAATCTAAGTCGGCGATAGTCCGAGATACTTTTAATATTCTATGCCAAGCTCGAGCAGAAAGTCCTAATTTAATTAAAGCCTGTTCTAAGTACTCATTATCTTCATCAGTTAACAAACAATGAATTTGAATTTCTTTTGGTGATAATTGACTATTTAACTTTTTATTTCTTATCATTTGAATTTTTCTAGCATCCATAACTCTTTTTTTCACTTTATCAGTTGGTTCAGTTACACTAACTTTTTGACTTAGTGTACCTTTAGGTAGTAATGGTACTTCAATTGATATATCAAAACGATCTAAAAATGGACCAGAAAGTCGATTTAAGTAACGTATAATTTGTTGTGGTGTTGTCCTATTATGAGTTCCATGATAATGACCCGTAGGGCTAGGGTTCATGGCGGCAATGAGTTGAAACTTTGCTGGAAATTTTATTTTTGCATTTGCCCTAGATATAACTATTTCTCCTGACTCAATGGGTTCTCTTAAGGCATCTAATACTTTACGGTTAAATTCTGGTAATTCATCTAAAAATAACACTCCATTATGGGCTAATGAAATTTCTCCTGGTTTAGGAATTGAGCCGCCACCAACTAAAGCTGCTGCTGATGCACTATGATGCGGGGCTCTAAATGGCCTTTTACGCCAATTTTTAATCGAACCATTAGCGCTAACAAGACTGGTGATTGCTGCACTTTCAAGTGCTTCATCATCTGATAATGATGGTAATAATGAAGTTAACCGAGTGGCTAGCATAGTTTTACCGGTCCCTGGTGGACCAATTAACAATAGATTATGTCCACCTGCAGCGGCAATTTCTAAGGCTCTTTTAGCATGTTCTTGACCAATTATATCTTGTAGGTTAATTATTTGCTCATCATCATCTTTGTATTCTCTGTATTCAACAGTAGGTAAATTAATTTCATTGTATAGATATTGGCATAGTTCTAATAAATTATGGGTAATTAACGTATTATTATGATGGATTAATGATATTTCAGATTGATTTTCTCTAGAAATAATCAATGTACGATTATTTTTTTTAGATGATATAGCAGCAGGAATAGCACCTTTTACTGCTTTAATCTCCCCAGATAAGGCTAATTCACCTAAAAATTCATATTTAGCTAGATTATCGTTAGGTATTTGTTCGGTTGCTGCAAGAATAGCGATAGCTATAGGCAAATCAAAGCGACTACCTTCTTTAGGAAGATCTGCTGGAGATAAATTAACAGTTATCTTTTTTGCTGGAAATGTAAAGCCGCTATTAATAATAGCGCTTCTAACTCGGTCTTTAGATTCTTTAACCGTTGCTTCTGGAAGACCAACCAGAACAAAACCTGGTAATCCATTACTAATATGTACTTCAACATTAATTTGAGGTGCTTGTATTCCAATAGAGGCTCTTGTATAAATAATTGCGAGAGACATAGTTTTGTCTTCATTAGTTTCTGATTTTTAGCACTTTATTAGTAATTAAATAATGTGAACAAATAGATAACTAAAAATGCGTGTTCCCTCGCAATAAATTTTCTAATTTTACTGATATTTTAATTTTTAGTTCTTAAAAAGAATTTAGAAATAAATAATGATATAAAAAATAAACAAGTATTACTTAATACAACAGAAGGACCTGTTGGAGTATCATAAATTAATGAAAACAGAATTCCACCCAAAATAGATAGCATCCCAATTAATATTGCAAAAAATGCCATTGATTCTGGGTTTTTAGCATAATATTTTGCTGTAGCAGCTGGAATGATTAATAGTGCAGTGATAATTAAAGCTCCAACAAATTTCATAGCAATACCAATTGTTAATGCTAAAAGTATTGTAAGCATAAATTTCGTTAGTGGTACATTAATGCCATGGCTAAATGCTAGTTCCTCACTAACAGTGATAAATAAAAATTGATTCCAACGCCATATCAACAGAATTCCAATTATTACTACACAAATTAAAATCTGATAAACATCAAACATTGTTATAGATAAAAGATCACCAAATAGATAACCCATCAAATCAATGCGTATACTATTCATTAAACTTATCACAACTAAACCAAGTGAAAGAGCGCTATGAGCTAAAATACCCAGTAATGTATCAACAGGTAGTTGTTTTTGAGATTCTAACCATAACAGCCCGATAGCTAATATCAGTGTCACTAAAACGATGGCATAGAATAGATTGATATCAAAAAGGAAGCCAAAAGCAACCCCTAATAATGCTGCATGAGATAACGTATCTCCGAAATAAGACATTCTTCGCCAAACAACAAATGTACCCAATGGACCTGTTAAACACGATAAGCATAAACCTGCAAGTAAAGAGGGTAAGAGTAACTCAATCATTATTTTGTTCCTCTTGAATCAGGTAATATAATTTTTCTATTATGATCATTATGATGCTGGCAACAATCATTATTGTGATGGTGCTTATATAAAGCGATTTGTGATGCGCCGTGAGGTCCAAATAAAGAAACAAATTCTGGATCGTTTGAGACACTAGCCGGTGTTCCTGAACAACAGATATGATGGTTTAAACAAATTACTTCATCTGTTTTTGCCATAACTAAATGTAAATCATGTGAAACCATTACAACACCACAACTAAACTTCGTTCTAGCATTAATAATTAAATCATACAATAGCACTTGTCCATTTACATCTACACCTTGTGTAGGCTCATCTAAAATAAGTAGTTTTGGGCGTTTTGCTAATGCTTGAGCAAGTAGCACTCGCTGTAACTCCCCGCCTGATAATTGATGCATAGATCGATCAATCAGGTATTGAGCTTTTACTAAAGATAATGTTTGGATGATATCATCATAACTTAATTGTTTATTTAGCTGCATAAACCGTTTGACGGTTATAGGTAAAGTTGGATTCAAATTTATTGATTGAGGAACATAACCGATAGTCAAATCAGAAGCACGTTCAATGGTGCCTGTTGTAGGTGAAATTAATCCTAAAATAACTTTGACGAGTGTTGATTTTCCTGCACCATTTGGACCTAGAATCGTAATAATTTGGCTTAAGTTAATCGTCAATGAAACATCATATAATATTTTTTGTTGATTTATTTTAACCGAAATATTATTTAGAGCCATTAATTGTGTCATGATATCGATAGTCCTTGCCGATCAATATGTTATGTTATATTATAACAATAATATGGTTTTATTCCATCATATTTTATAAATATTGGATGACAAAGTGAAAAATTCAACTAAAAACATCAGACGAGTTCTACGTTTTCTTGCTCAACTTACGCTAATCGTTATTGGATTAACAAATAATGTTAATGCCACTGTAATTTCCTCAGTAAGGCCGATAGGTTTTATTACTGAAGCAATTGCATCAGGTGTAACAAATACAGATATACTATTGCCGGATGGCGCATCTCCTCATACTTATTCATTGAAACCCTCCGATTTGGCTAAAATTAAGAATGCTGATTTAATAATTTGGGTTGGTGAAGATATGGAAGTTTTTATGCCAACTGTTTTAAAAAATGTTGATGAACACAAGCAGATAGAATTAATGGATGTTCCCGAAATTAAGAGTTTGCTTAGAACCAATCATCACGATGAAGAAATACCTCATGATGATAATGACCATCATCATGGTGAATATGATGAACATATATGGCTTTCGCCAAAAATTGCTAAAATTATTGCAAAATCAATCCATGATAAGCTTATAGAACTGTATCCTAATAAAGTGCAGTTGCTTGATGCAAATCTGAACGAATTCATTACAAATCTATCAGAAACAGAACAAAACATTGCAAAAAAACTAATTAGCGTACAAAATAGAGGGTATTTTGTGTTTCATGATGCATATGGGTACTTTGAATCACAGTTCGGATTAAAAAATCTAGGAAGTTTTACCATAAACCCAGCAGTACAGCCTGGCGTTCAAACTGTCTATGCAATTCAAAAAAAGCTAGCGGAACATCAAGCAGTCTGTGTTTTTAGAGAGCCACAGTTTAGCCCTGCAGTTATAAAGAAGTTAGTAAATGGTACAAATGTTAAAATTGGTGAATTAAATCCATTAGGGACAGGTATCATTGTCGAAAAAGGTGCCTATTCACACTTTTTATTAACATTAACTCAGGAGCTGTTGGATTGTTTAGATAAAAAATAGTTTAGATTATAAGATAGTTAAGGTTAATTTTGGCACAGCAGATTAAATCCCCTAATATTGCAAAAAATAAATTCAAAATTCCCTATTTTTCAGTATTAGGAGCCCTTGTTGTTGTTATTTTTGTAACTATATTGTGGCGACCTTTAAATTTAGATCGCACAGTGTACGTCCCTCTAAATTCTCAAGCTCAAACTACAGTTACAGATACGCCTTCGTCTTCAGTTGTTATTGGCGATGGGCGAATTGATATGCTTAGTGATAAGTCTAAAACTGACAATGTTACAGAGTCGTCTGATGTTCCTGAAGATGATATAGCTAAAGACGAATTAGATGATCTTGCTGAAGAAAAAGATAACACAGTGCAATATACCATATCACGTGGTGATACATTACACGATATTTTGAATCGTTATAATGTAAATAAAAATGATATTGCACAGTTAACAGGTAAGTATAAACAACTAGCCAATTTGAGAATTGGTCAGCAGGTTAGTTGGACGACCGATGATAATCATAATTTGCTGACTTTTAACTGGACAATATCAACTAATAATGTTCGAATTTTTGAAAAGTCAGGTAATCAATTTATAGAAAGTACTGAAACAGTAGAAGGTGTCTCACAAAATAATGTTATTAAAGGTGAGCTGAAATCCAGTTTTGTAGCTGATGCGCGTAAAGCTGGTTTAACGAGTAATGAGATTGGAATTATTACACGTGCATTGCAGTGGCGTTTGGATTTTCGACGTTTAAAAGTAGGCGATAAATTCGTGGTATACTTATCTCGTGAAATGCATGGAAATCGTTTATCAAATAGTAAATTACTTGGTGTTCGCATTAAAAATGGGTCTAAAGATTATTATGCGATTCTAGCTGATGATGGTAAATACTATGATATTAATGCAGGTAGTTTATCTCAAAGTTTTTTCCGATATCCTTTAGCTAAAAAAGCTCGCGTATCATCAGGTTTTAATCCGCGTCGGTTACATCCAGTTACAGGAGTTGTTACACCACATAATGGTGTTGATTTTGCAGTATCTAGAGGAACGCCAGTATTATCTGTAGGAAATGGAGAAGTTGTTATTGCGAAATACAGTGGCTCAGCAGGTAACTATGTCGCTATACGCCATGGTAGGCAATATATGACGGCATACATGCATTTAGACAAAATTTTAGTGAAACCAGGCCAACAAGTTAAACAGGGTGACAAAATTGGTTTATCTGGTAATACAGGGCGTTCTACTGGACCACATTTGCATTTTGAATTACATATCAATAATAAACCTGTTAATCCATTAACAGCAAGTTTACCGATTAATGAAGGTTTAACCGGTAAGTCTAAAAAAGCATTTATAGAAAAAGTTAAAAATATTCAGCCACAACTTAGTTTTTAATTGATTTTCTATATTTAACTATATTATTTAAACTAAAATATCTTATTGATAAGAAGCTCAATGCTTCATTAAAAAGTTATGTTATTATAAGTTAATTTTATTTAATCTTAATATTGGGTGCAGTTTGAACAGACCAACTAAAAAGAAATCGACTAAAAAAGCTTCAAAAAAAAATAAGAAATCATTGTGGCGTCGACTTTGGTCGTTGCTTTTCAAATTATGTCTTATCTTTGTTGCTGTAACTGTCGTTTATGGGATTTATTTAGATCAACAAATTAAAGAACGTATAGATGGTAATGTTTGGGAATTACCTGCGGCTGTCTATGGACAGATAGTCGACCTTGAACCAGATAGTGATTATAGTCTTAGTGATGTTGTTACTTTGCTAAAAGGTGCACAATATCGTCAGCAAGATAGTAAAGCAACTCGACCAGGCGAATTTATTGTTCAAAATGGTGCTGTTGAAATTTACCGTCGTCCATTTACATTTCCTGATGGTGAAGAAAAAGCTTTTCGTGTCAAAATTACTTTCTTTGAAAACAGGATAGATCGCATATCTAATTTAGACACAGGTCGTGATTTTGGCTTACTTAAGATTGATCCTAAATTAATAACGATGATGCATTCCCCAAATGGTGAACAACGGCTTTTTGTGCCTTTAAGAGAATTTTCTGACTCGTTAATAAAAACCTTAGTTGCAACTGAAGATAAACGTTTTTATGACCACCATGGTGTAAGTTTATATTCTATTGGTCGAGCTATATATGTTAATTTAACAACAGGTCGTACTGAAGGTGGAAGCACACTAACACAACAAACGGTTAAAAACCTCTTTTTAACGAATGAGAGAAGTCTCAGTCGTAAAATACGTGAAGCCTATATGGCTATCATTTTAGATGCTCGATATAGTAAAGAACGTATTTTAGAACTTTACTTAAATGAAGTTTATTTAGGTCAAGCTGGTAGTGAAGAAATTCATGGCTTCCCATTAGCAAGCCTTTACTATTTTGGTCGACCAGTTAATGAATTGACATTAGATCAGCAAGCTGTATTAGTAGGTATGGTAAAAGGTGCTTCGTACTATAATCCTTGGACTCAACCACAACAAGTGATTGAACGTCGTAATGTTGTATTAAAACTTGCTGAGCAACAAGGAATTATTGATGAGGAATTATATAATTTACTCAGCCAACGCCCACTTTCAGTCTTACCAAAAGGTGGTGTGATATCACCGCAACCAGCATTTATGCAAGTTGTCCGTAGTGAGCTGAGAAAACAGTTGGGTGATAAAGCAGACCACCTGTCAGGAATGAAAATTTTCACCACATTCGACCCAGTTGCTCAGGCTGCAGCAGAACAATCGGTTACGGATGAAATAGAAACATTACGTAAATCGACTAATAAAGAATTACAAACAGCAATGGTTATTGTTAGCCGTGAGACAGGTGAAATCCGTTCTATTATTGGTAGCGCTGAGCCACGTTACCCTGGTTATAACAGAGCGTGGTTAACTAGACGAGCAATTGGTTCACTGGCAAAACCGTCAACCTACTTAACTGCATTAGGTCAGCCAGAACGTTATCAGCTTAATACTTGGTTAAACGACAACCCACTATCAATCAAACTTGATAACGGCGGTTATTGGCAACCGAAGAATTTTGATCGGAAATTTCGCGATAAAGTGATGTTAATTGATGCATTAGCTCTTTCACTTAACGTACCTACAGTTAACTTAGGTATGTCATTAGGTTTAGACGCAACTAAAACGACTTTACAAGCATTGGGGGTACCTGAAGATCGTATCCCTAATTTGCCTTCTCGCTTATTAGGTGCTCTAGAGTTAACACCATTAGAAACAGCACAAATGTTCCAAACTATTTCCAATAATGGCCAACGTGCACCGCTCACAATACTACGGTATGTATTAACTGATAAAGGTGAACTTGTTTATCAAAATTACCCGCAACAAATTCAAGCGGTTTCTCAGCAATCGGCTTATTTAACCACTTACGCTATGCAACAAGTCGTTGAATCAGGAACATCACGTTCATTGAAAGCTAAATATGGATCTTTCAATTTAGCTGCCAAGACTGGAACAAGTAATGATTCGCGTGATAGTTGGTTTACTGGTATTGATGGAAAAAATGTTGCAGTCATTTGGATAGGGCTTGATGATCATTCACCTATGAAATTAACAGGCGCTACAGGTGCATTAAAAATATATAGTGAATACTTACAAAATAATCCACCGAAAAAATTACAGCTTTCAGTACCACAAAATATCTTTATGGTACCTATTGATAGTAGTGGCCAATGGCAGTGCGATGGAGGAGGAGTAAGGACTTTACCTGCATGGACGGTCAATCCGCAAAGTTTATGTGCTGTTAGTTCTCAAACTGAGACAAATCAATCGGCTCCTAGCTGGGTTACTGACATGTTCAATAATTAAATGAGATTATTAAATGCCTGAATTACCAGAAGTAGAAACTAGTCGGCGTGGTATTTTACCTTATTTAAAAGGCCAAATTATCAAACAAGTTGTTGTTCGACAACCCAAGCTTCGTTGGCCTATTGATGTGGCTATCTCCGATGCTCAAGGTCAAATAATAATAGATATTACAAGACGTGCTAAATATTTATTATTACAGTTGACGCAAAATTGGATTGTAATTCATTTAGGTATGTCTGGTAGCTTACGCATAGTAAAATCAAACCAAAAACCAGATAAACATGATCATGTTGATTTGGTATTAGAAAATGGTGTGACATTACGTTATACCGACCCAAGGCGTTTTGGGTCGTGGCTTTGGACTAATTCTATTGATGATCTTAAACAATTGAAGCATTTAGGATTAGAACCTCTAAGCGAGGAGTTTTCAGCAAACTATCTTTTCGAAAAAGCGACTAATCGAAATATTCCTATAAAAAGCTGGATTATGGACAACCATATTGTGGTTGGTGTTGGTAATATTTATGCTTCAGAATCATTGTTTATGGCAAAAATTAATCCGCACCGGAAAGTAAATAGTTTAACTTTAGAAGAATTTGAACGATTAGTCACAGCAATTAAACAAGTGCTCACCAAATCTATAGAACAAGGTGGTACTACACTTAAAGACTTTGTTCAATCTGATGGTAAACCGGGTTATTTTGTACAAAAGCTCCAAGTATATGGTAGAGAAGGCGAAAAGTGTTTAATTTGTAAATCTGACATAAAGTCTCATCGAATAGGCCAACGCAATACATTCTATTGTGAAAAATGCCAAAAATAGCAAATTTGGAAATATATTCTTATTGATCATTCTTTAATATCTTTAGCTTGATTATATTTAATTTAAATAAAAATTTTTTGGCGACTACTTTTAACTCCACCCAAATCAGAATAGTATAGTAAATAAGCGACAGTAATTGCGAATATAAGAATAATAAATAATTTATATAGAAAAATCTTTTTTACTCAAATAGCTATGGACTTGTTACGCAATTTCGGCTATCTTTCACGCTGATATTTATATTTAGTAAAGAGTGATACCATTTAATAACATTTTATTAATTGTTAAAAGGTTTTATCTTTTTGTATTTAAATACGGTTGTTATACTTATTTTAACTTAAATATATTTCTTTTTGATTAAGGAATTTAAGATGATCAAATTTGCTTCTCGCTTTTTGATAGCTTGTTTTGTTTTTTTATATACAATGATAGCTACTGCTGAAGTTAGAATTATAATCACTGATGGCGTAAGTTCTGCTAAACCAATTGCGGTCATACCATTTAAATGGACAGGTAGTGGTGAACCTCCACAAGTTGTGGATAATATTATTGCTTCTGATTTACGCAATAGTGGTAAATTTAATCCAATTGATGTGGCAGCAATGCCGCAAAAACCAACTACCGCTTCTGAAGTCAATCCTAGTGTTTGGAGCAATATTGGTATTTCTGCCGTTGTAGTCGGAACAATCCAACCTGATGCATCAGGAAAATATCTTATCACCTATCAATTAGTTGATACAGTTGAACGTCCTGGTGCTGTCTTAGTTGAAAATCAGTTTCCTATTGAACAACGTTGGTTACGTTATGCAGCCCATACTGCAAGTGATGAAATCTTTGAAGCGTTAACTGGTATCAAGGGTGCTTTTAGAACACGTATTGCCTACGTCGTTAAAAATAGTAAGGGTCCTTACACACATGAATTACGTGTATCTGACTATGACGGATTTGATCAAGTCACCGTACACCGTTCAAAAGAACCATTAATGTCACCAACATGGTCACCTGATGGCAAAAAAATAGCCTATGTAACTTTTGAAAGTGGTCGTTCTGCATTAGTGTTAAAAACATTAGAAAGTGGTGCAGTTGAAACTATTGCATCTTTTCCACAGCATAATGGTGCACCAGCATTTTCACCAGATGGTAGCAAATTAGCTTTTGCCTTATCAAAAGGTGGTAGCTTAAATTTATATATGATGAATTTAAGAACTAAGAAAATTACTCAAATTACCTCTAGCCGCAGTAATGACACTGAACCTTCATGGATGCCTGATAATGAAACTATTGTTTATACATCTGATCAGGCGGGACGTCCTCAACTTTATTCAATTAACATTAACAGTGGGGCATCACAACGTATAACTTGGGATAATACTCAGAATCAAAATGCTCGCGTATCTCCAGATGGTAAGTTTATTGCTGTAATTTCAACTAATAATGGTGAGCAACATATTACTCGATATGATCTAGAAACGAATACTTATCAACGATTAACTGATACGTTTTTAGATGAAACACCGAGTATTGCTCCAAATGGCACTATGATTATCTACAGTTCATCGCAAGGTTTAGGTACAATTTTAAATCTTGTTTCAACTGATGGTAATTTTAAAGCAAGGTTACCAGCGACTGATGGACAAGTAAAATTCCCATCGTGGTCACCTTATTTATGAGGAACGACTAAATTTTAAGCAATAATATAATTATTAAAATTGTGTAAATGTGAAGGTCGTTATAATATATACTTCTAATCTTTCTAGTTGGTAACAGGTGTTACTTTGAAGTTGGTTAGAAGTATACAAAATATAAATAATAATTTATTTAAACACAAAGGAGTTAATTCAATGCAATTTTCTAAATTTCTTAAGGTAGCTGCAGTTGCTTTACCATTAATTGCTGTGACAGCATGTTCTTCAAACAGCAGCAGCAAAGCAGGTAACGGTTCTTTATCTAAAGAAGCTCTAGCTCAATTACAAAAATTACAACAAATCAATACAGTTTATTTTGATTATGATAAATACAATGTTAAATCAGAATATTCAACATTATTAAATGCACATTCAATCTTTATGCGTGCAAATTCATTCTTAAATGTTGTTATTGAAGGTCATGCCGATGAACGTGGTACTCCAGAATACAATATCGCGTTAGGTGAACGTCGTGCAGCAGCAGTTAAATCTTACTTACAAAGTAACGGTGTTTCTGGTGAACAACTTTCAATCGTTTCTTATGGTAAAGAAAAACCAGCAGTATTAGGTCACAACGAAGCAGCTTATGCTAAAAACCGTCGTGCAGTAATTACTTACGCTGGATATTAATCCCATCTTATGACGGCTGATTTATCAGCCGTTTTTTATGTTTAAGTTCACGTCGAGTTTATATAATATGTATAAAAAAATACTCACATTGTCCTTATTTTTATTATTTGCTGGATATGGTTGTGCTGCTGGTAGTTCTGATGTGGATAGAACAATACAAGCACAAGGACAGTTGATAATCCAGAATCAACAAAAAATTAATGATCTACAATCTGATGTAGATACACTTCGTGGTCAATTGGAAGAAACTAAGCATCAACTTAACCAAACAATTGAACGTCAAAAAATGATATTACAGCAAATGACTAATGGGACAGGATTCTCATCAAATCCAAATGATGAAACCCAAGGTGACAGTTCTGATTCAACATCAAGCACTGATGCTGGGGCATCGCCATCATCATCTTCAGGTTTATCTGGATGGTCTACTTCAGGTGATGATAAAGCGGATTATAATTACGTCATGCAATATATTAATGATGACAAACAGAGTGATGACGTAATTATAGCCTTTCAAAATTATCTAAAAGCCTACCCAAAGACAAGTTACCGTGCAAATGTAAATTATTGGCTTGGTCAACTTTGTTATAAAAAAGGTAAAAAAGATAATGCATCATTTTATTACGCAACAGTAGTAAAAGATTTTCCATCTTCTCCAAAAGCAGCAGATAGCCTTTACAAAGTGGGTTTAATTTTACTTGATAAAGGTGATAAAAAGAATGCCAAAACTGTTTTTCAACAAGTCGTAAATAAATACCCTAAAGATAAAAAGACAGTTGATCTAGCAAATAAAAAAATAGCATCGTTATAATAAAGTGTATAAATAACCAGCTATTGAATAAAAATAGCAATAAAAGGGTTGCACCGCCTTATAATTATAAGTATTATAGCAACCCGAAATTGCTTGAAGCGTTAAGTAATAAAGCAGAAAGTAATTCTATCAAAATGGGTTGTTAGCTCAGTCGGTAGAGCAGCGGACTTTTAATCCGTTTGTCGAGCGTTCGAATCGCTCACGACCCACCACTTCCTCTTACATAATGAATTTATCTTCCAAACAAACTAGACATACTAAACTTGTCGGTTTGGTGATCTGATTAAAAATCTATTTTAATAAAATCCACTGTTAGTTATTAGAAGATAATTCAAAAAAAATCAAATAATCAAAATATTACCATATCATCCACTAACTAACTTAGAGACTTTCAAATCAAATTTATATTTTTATAAAAATATGATTTAAGGTTTATATTGAAAGCCGCCAAGATAGAAAAAAGTTGTAATCGCAAATAACAATCATTATCATTAAAAACTGTTGTTTTAAAATTAATCAAACAATAGGAAAAATAATGAAATTAGTTAATCAATTAGTCTTCCCATGTACTCTGGGCTTATTTACTTTTATAGTTTACGCTCAAGATAAAGTTAATGATGATATTGAAACTATGAAGGTAGTCGCTAAGGATAATAATGATCAGCGCATAAAACTATCATCAACTGCAACTAAACAAACCTTTGAAATAAAGGATATTCCTCAAACCATTAATTCGATTAACCTTGAACAACAAAAAATTTATGGACAAAATGATCTCAGTGTCATTGTCAATAAATTACCCGGAGTCGATGCAACTTATGATATGCGAGATGAAGGTATCAAAATTAGAGGGTTTTCTGCTAGTTCCGGCGATATTTACCGAGATGGTGTCCGTGCTAGCGGACAAGTTAGACAAAGTACAGCTAATATAGAGCGAATTGAAATTTTAAAGGGACCTGCTTCGGTACTTTATGGTCGAGGTTCAGGTGGTGGAATCATAAATATGATCAGTAAGCAGGCAAATTTTGATTCACCGTCTACCTTGAGTTTACGAGGTGGATCTTGGGATAAATATGGTGGAATGATAGATGTTAACCATGTTTTAAGTGATGAACTTGCCGTACGAATGACTATAGATCACCAATCAGATAAAGGTTTTCGTAAAGGCATTAAACAACGAGATACAATGGTTTCGCCAAGCGTTTTGTATGATAATCTAAACGGATTTAATTGGTTAGTACAATATACAAATGATAAATTATGGCGTAAACCAGATAGGGCGCCGGCTTATTATGATTTACCAAGAGGTGTTTCAATCAAAACGGCCTATGCTCACCCAGATGATTATGTAAAAGATAATTTTAATTCGTTACGTTCGGTGATGGGATATGAATTTGATCATCATTGGTCTATTAAATTAACAAATATGTATCGTAAAGCTGAGCAAAATTTCGATCATCTTTATGCTGGTAATTATTGTGATTGGAATGGGAAATTAAACAATGGTAAGCCGTGTAATTACAAAGGTAAATTAAAATTCCGTCGAGCTTGGCAAGAAACTTCGAACAAAACCTACAGTAATACCCTTGATTTAGCCGGTAAATTTAATACTGCAAGTATTGCCCATGATATGTTAATCGGAGTTGAATATAACATTGAAAAAAGGGAACCACGATTAGCTTTAGCTAGCCAATATCCTGAAGCTGTGGATCCTTATCATCCTCATTGGCGCTCTAAAAAGCCTCACTTCACAACATTGAATACCAAAACTAATCATAAAGCTACTTCTAGAGGGTTATATTGGCAGGATCTCATCAGCTTTACAGAACAATGGAAATTACTTGCAGGATTACGTTATGATAATTATGAATTTGCTTCAGATAACAAATTGAATCATCAAAATCGGTCATATGATGGTCACACTTTAAGTCCACGTATTGGTTTAATTTGGCAACCGATTGCGTCTCAAAGTTTTTATGCTTCGTATAGTAAAAACTTTGCACCTTATGGTGGTAGAGGTTTAATAACCATAGCTACAGATTCTAAAACTGTTTATGATGATAAGCCTCAGTATTCACGTCAGTATGAAATCGGTGTCAAAAGTGATTGGTTTAATGATAAGCTCTCTACTCAAATCGCACTCTATGATCTTGAACTTTATAATGTTAGGTATCAACCTGACTCGGTCAATGATCCTTATAATTGGCAAGTTAGAGGCAGTGATCGCAGTCAGGGAATAGAGTTGAATGCTATTGGACAACTAAGTAAAAATTGGTATATCAATAGCGGTATTGGTTATCAACAAGCTAAAGTGCATAAAGATAAAAAAACACCAGCTAACCAAGGAAAATACCTATCTAATACAGCTAAACATAGTGGCTATCTTAGTGTTCGCTACCTTCCACATGAAGATTGGTTCACGGAAGTGGGATTTGATTATAAAGGTTCAATGTATAATGATGATAAAAACCTCGTTAAACGCCCTGGATATGGAACATGGAATGCCGCAATCGGTTATCAAACACGATCTGTTGATCTAACCTTAGCATTAACCAATTTATTGGGTAAAAAATATTGGCGCTCAAGTAGTATGCCAGGCACTCCTCGCGCATTTTTATTAACTGCAAGTTATAAATTATAATATTCGATAAGTATTTTTAAGAGGGAATGGTATTCCCTCTTGTTGATTATTTTTAAACTTTCGCCGCTAATTCAATAATTTTCATCGTGACTTCGAATGATTTCAAGAATGATGATAATGGTAAAAACTCAAAACAAGAATGGAAGTTATGTGCGCCAGTAAAATAGTTTGGCGTGGTGAGTCCTCTTGCTGATAGTGCTGAACCATCTGTTCCTCCACGCATGGCGATAGTATTTGGTTTAATACCCAATAATTCAAATGATTGGTAAATCAAATCAATACAACGACGATCATCACCTAAATAATTAGCAATATTGCTATAGATATCAGTAATTTGACATTCAATTTTTGCTTTAGGGTATTTACGACTGATAAAACTAACCACATCTTGAATGTAAGTTTTACGAGCTTCATATCGAGTTAAATCAAAATCACGAATGCTCATTTTTAATGTAGTTGTGCTTTGGTTACCAATAATATCATTAAACCAAAAATATCCTTCTTTACCTTCGGTATGTTCAGGTGTTTCAAAGCTATCAAAACAGTTAATAATATCATTCGCTATGCGAATTGGATTGATTAAGACATTTTTTGCTGACATAGGATGAGCAGATACACCCTCAATTTCAAACGTAACCGAGCCAGCATTGAATGTTTCATAAACGATTTCACCCAATTCACAGCAGTCAATGGTATAAGCAAAATCAGGTTTAAAACGTTGCAGATCCAGTTTTTTGGCGCCATTTAACCCAACTTCTTCATCTGGCACGAAAGCAACATAAATATCACCATGTGGGCAATTTTGCTGTTGCAACTGATCTAACATGGTCATGACAACTGCAATTGCTGCTTTATTATCAGCGCCTAGAACACTGGTACCATCTGTAACGAGCAGCTCTTCATTGAGATACTTCTTCAACTCTGGATGTTCTGCCACCTTAAACCAAATATCTTTGCCTTTATTTAATAAGATATCTTCACCAGTAAAAGTCACCCTTTGTGGATTAATCTTCTCTGACAGTGCGACATCTACAGTATCAAGATGCGCAACAAAGCCAATTTTTGGCGCATTAGGTTGGTTACCGGTTAATTTGGCTGTCACAATACTATGTTCATCAAGGTGAACATCTTGTAACTTCAAATCAATTAACTCTTGTTCAAGTTGTTTTGCTAAATTAGTTTGTCCTGGAGTAGAGGGCACAACTGCCGAGCCAGCTTTGCTTTGGCTTGGAATACTTACATAACGTAAAAATCGTTTAACTAATTGTTCGGTAATATTCATGATTAAAATCCTTATCTGCGATTAACTAGTTATTGGAGGATAGACATAACCACTATCAAAACCGATAGGAAGACCTAAAAACCAAAACAGTAATAAATTTATTGTCAAAGCAATTAAGAGAGCAGCCGTATATGGGATCATCATCGAACTCAAAGTACCCACACCAGTGTTTTTACAATACTGCTGACAATAAGCAATGATCAAAGGATAAAAAGCAAACATAGGCGTGCTAACATTAACTGCTGAACTGATACGATAAGCTGCTTGGGTTAATTCTGGCGAGATCCCCACAGACATAAGCATCGGAACAAAAATCGGCGCTAAAATAGCCCATTTGGAAGAGGCTGAAGTGATTAACACATTAAGCAGACTAGTTAGAATTATTACGCCAAAAATAGTAACAACTGATGGCAAATGTAATGCTTTTAAAAACTCAGCTCCACCAATAGCAATTAAGGTACCAATTTGTGAGTTTGAAAATACATATAAAAATTGCGCACAAAAGAAAGCAAAAACAATAAATGGAATAAGTGACTTAGTAATATTTTCCATTGATTTGACGATATCTCGCGATGATTTAAATGCGCCAGTGATAAAGCCATGAATTAAGCCTGGTATTGCAAAAAATACAAATAACAACGGCACAATAATTTGCATGATTGGTGCTTTGTTACTCGTCATACTACCGTCGGGTGCGCGTAATAAAGAATCTTCTGGTAATAAAACCAATACTAAGCCGACAGCAATAATTAAAAAAACAGCTGATGCAATTTTAAATGCTTTATTTTCTATTGGTGAAATCTCAGGAGAATCAGCAATGTTATCTAATTGAATATCATTGTTTAAAGGCATCGTGGCATTTAAGCGAGGCTCAACAATCTTATCTGTAACAAACCAGCAGGCTATCAATACAAAGAAAGTACCACCAAAACTTAAAAAGTAATTACAAAGAACATTGACTTGATATGTCGGGTCAATAATTTGAGCGGCGCTTTGTGTAAAGCCTTGCATTATTGGATCAATAATTGAAGGGGTATAGCTTGAACTAAAACCTCCAGCTAATCCTGCAAATGCAGCAGCAATCCCCGCTAATGGGTGACGCCCTGTCGCATAAAACATCATTGCTGACACAGGCATTAAAATTACATAAGCAGAGTCTGACGCGATATGACAAACCATACTGACAAAAATAACTGATGGAGTAACCAGTTTTTTAGGTGTGATAGCTAATAATTTTTTGAGCAGAACATGAATATAGCCACTGCTTTCAGCAATACCAATACCCAATGTAGCTACAATGGTAATTCCAAGAGGTGGAAATGAGACAAAATTTGATACAAGTTTTGTAAAAAAGGTAACTAATTGGTTGGGTGCTAACATATTCACTACTGCCAGTTTTTCTTGCGTTACTGGATTAATATAATTAAAGCTGACAAAAGAAAGTAATAATGAAGCAACCAGACAAATTATTAATGCATAAAAGAAAAGAGTTGTAACATCAGGAATTTTGTTTCCAATTCGTTCTATTGTATTTAAAAATCCACCAGTTTTTAATGGTGACGTATTTTTTATTTGATTCATGAAAAAAAGTGTAAATATTATTCGGGAAAACAATGTAACATAGTTTAATAATGTAAGTAAACAATGCGTTGGCGCGATTTTAATGACTTAAAAAACCCCGTTCCTCAACTTTTTTTACATTATTTTTACTTATGGGATTTACTAATTTTGAATTTTCTTTAATGTGCATAATATTTAATATTTCGCTAGTATAGAATTCCTGTTAACGATGACATCTAAATTTATTGTTTTTAATCAAAGTTAACAATAAGTATTGCTGCAAGATTGCATAAAACAAAAATAATGCTATATTGTCTGAATATTTAATCATAAAAAAAGAATAAATATTCAATCATCCTGATTGTGAGTAAGGCTCTAAAGGATATTATAATATAAGCAATGGGAGCTTAATTATGGTTTTCGATATTGATTTAATAAAAGATATTTATCAACATTACCCGCAAAAAATTGATCTTATTCGCCAGAAAATTGGAAAACCATTAACCTTGACGGAAAAAATCCTTTATGCCCATCTTGCTGAAGGTGAAGAGCTTAAAGCTTATAAAAGAGGGGAAGATTATGTAAATTTTTCCCCAGATCGTGTCGCTATGCAAGATGCAACGGCACAAATGGCACTATTACAATTAATGAATTCTGGTCGTAAACGAGTTGCGGTACCTTCAACAGTCCATTGTGATCACCTTATTCAAGCTTATAAAAATGCCCATGATGATCTCATCATTGCTGAAAGTAATAACCATGAAGTTTATCAATTTTTACGTGATGTTTCGAACAAATATGGCATCGGGTTTTGGAAGCCTGATGCAGGAATCATTCACCAAGTAGTGCTTGAAAATTATGCCTTTCCTGGTGGGATGATGATCGGTACCGATTCGCATACCCCTAATGCAGGTGGCCTATCCATGATTGCCATTGGTGTTGGTGGCGCTGATGCTGTTGACGTGATGGCGGGTATGCCGTGGGAACTAAAAATGCCAAAAATTATTGGTGTAAAGCTAATTGGAAAATTATCTGGCTGGTCATCACCAAAAGATGTCATTTTAAAACTAGCTGGTATTTTAACCGTTAAAGGTGGTACTAATTCAATTATTGAATATTTTGGAGAAGGTACTGAGTCGTTATCAGCTACTGGTAAAGCAACAATTTGTAATATGGGAGCTGAAGTCGGCGCAACAACCTCAATCTTCCCTTACAGTAAAAAATCTGCTGATTATCTTGCCATGACTGGTCGTCAAGAAGTAGTGGATTTAGCTAATACATTGGTAGATTGTTTCAATCCTGATAAAGAAATTTTAAAGCAACCTGAAAATTATTATGACCAAGTTATTGAAATTAATTTATCTACCTTAGAGCCTTATGTGAATGGTCCATTCACACCTGACTTAGCTTATCCTATTTCAGAGCTTGCTTCTGCCGTAAAAGAACACGATTATCCAGACAATATGGAAGTTGGACTTATTGGATCATGTACTAATTCTTCTTATGAAGATATGATGCGCGCAGCTTCAGTTATTGATAGTGCTAATAAATTAGGCTTAAAAGTAAATGCAAAATTAATTATCAATCCTGGCTCAGAGCAAGTTAAATATACTTCTAAACGTGATGGCATTTTAAGTCGTTTTGAACAAGCAGGTGCTGCTATTATGGCTAACGCATGTGGCCCTTGCATTGGGCAATGGCGTCGTGATGAAGTTGCCGATGAACACAAAAATTCGATTGTCACCTCGTTCAATCGTAATTTTGCTAAACGTAATGATGGTAGCCCAAACACTTATGCGTTTGTTTGTTCCCCAGAAATTGTAGTGGCATTATCAATTGCAGGTAAATTAAGCTTTAACCCACTTACTGACCATCTCATTAATGTTAAAGGTGAAAAAGTGAAACTTACTGAGCCACTCGGTGATGAGTTGCCAAAACAAGGATTTGCGGTTGATGATGCTGGATATATTGGGCCAATAGCTGATGGTAGTGCAGTTGAAGTTCGTATCGATCCTCATTCAGATCGACTACAACAGCTTTTACCTTTCACTCCTTGGGATGGTAAAGATATTATTTCGCAACCACTATTGATTAAAGCAACTGGTAAATGTACCACAGACCATATTTCAATGGCTGGTAAGTGGCTAAAATTTCGTGGTCATCTAGATAATATTTCAAATAATATGCTAATAGGTGCGGTTAATGCCTTTAATCAAAAAACGAACTGTGTGTTGGATGCTCAAACGGGAGATTATGTTGAAGTACCTGCATTAGCACGTAAATTAAAATCACAAGGAATCGGGTCAATAGTTGTTGCTGAAGAGAATTATGGTGAAGGTTCATCAAGAGAACATGCTGCAATGGAACCACGTTTTTTAAACGTTAAAGCCATTGTGGTTAAATCGTTTGCTCGTATTCATGAAACCAATCTAAAAAAACAAGGTATGCTTGCTTTAAACTTTGTCAATAAAGATGACTATGACAAAATTCGTGAAGATGATCAAATTAGCATTACTGGACTCAGTAATTTTGCTCCTGGAAAAAATCTAACATTAACCCTTCATCATCGTGATGGTAGTAAAGAGTCTTTCGCCGTTTCGCACACTTACAATCAAGCACAAATTGAATGGTTCAAGGCAGGTAGTGCATTGAATAAGTTAAAAGAAGAAGTTAAGTAAAATAAGAGGAATAGACAATATGAATCAGCAAGTTTCAATTGAAAATGGACAATTAGTTGTACCAAATCATCCAACGATTCCTTTTATTGAAGGTGATGGTGTGGGTAAAGAGATTTGGCACGCTGCTCGAGCTATTTTTGATAAAGCAGTTGAAAAAGCTTATCAAGGTAAGCGTAGTATTCAATGGAAAGAAGTACTTGCTGGTGAGAAGTCGTTTAATTTAAATGGATCATGGCTACCTGAAGAGACCATGAGTGCCTTCAAAAATTATCTTATCGGTATCAAAGGACCATTAATGACACCTGTTGGCGGAGGGATTCGCTCACTAAATGTTGCATTGCGCCAAGAATTAGATCTTTATGTTTGTTTGCGCCCTGTCCGTTGGTTCAAAGGTGTTGAATCACCAATAAAGCATCCTGAAAAAGTAAACATGACCATTTTTCGTGAAAATACCGAAGATATATACGCCGGTATTGAATGGCAACAAGGTTCTGATGATGCTGAAAAGTTTTATCATTTTTTATCTGAACAAATGAAAGTAACTAAAGTTAGGTTCCCTAAAACCTCAGCTTTTGGAGTGAAACCTGTCTCAATTGAGGGATCTGAACGCCTAATACGCTCAGCAATCAAGTATGCATTACAACATAAATTACCGTCTGTGACCCTTGTTCATAAAGGTAATATTATGAAATTTACCGAAGGTGGATTTAAGCAATGGGGTTATGAACTTGCGGAAAGAGAATTTGCTGACGCAGTTTTCACCATGAATCAATATGCAAAAATTCAGAAGGCCCAAAGTAAAGCAGCAGCAGAACAAGCATTACAAACCGCTAAAGCAAACTCTAAATTAATTATTAAAGATGTTATTTGTGATGCATTTTTACAAAATACATTATTAAAACCTGAGGACTATTCTGTTGTTGCAACATTAAATCTCAATGGTGATTATGTATCGGATCAGCTGGCTGCCATGGTTGGTGGTATTGGTATTGCGCCAGGTGCTAATATTAATTATTTAACCGGACATGCTATATTTGAAGCAACACATGGTACTGCACCTGATATAGCAGGTCAAAATCAAGCCAATCCATCATCACTTATATTGTCAGGAGTGATGATGTTTGAATACTTAGGTTGGCATGAAGTAGGACAATTAATCACTAATGCGATGGAAAGTTTGTTTCAATTAGGTAAAGCAACAACTGATTTAGCACGCTTTATGCAAAATGGACAATCATTATCAACAACTCAATTTACTCAAGCAGTAATCGATAATTTATAATTCAAAGGGGATGGTTAATGAAAGAAAAGTTCTTGGTTTATAAATTATCGGAAACCATTAAAAATACTAGTAAAATTGAATCGCAGTTATTCGAACAATTTAATGTAAAACGTGGATTACGTAATGCAGATCATACTGGTGTATTAGTTGGATTAACCAAAATTGGTGATGTATTAGGCTATGAACGCTTAGAAGATGGTTCTCTAAAACCAATTGCCGGTAAATTATTATACCGAGGAATTGATATTGAAGAGCTGGTTCATAATGCTCAACAAGAGCGACGAACAGGGTTTGAAGAAACTATCTATTTATTATTATCTGGTTACTTACCCGATAAAGAAGAATTACGAGATTTTTCACGTTTACTCTGTGAGTCGATGGCGTTAGAAAAACAAACTAAGATTGCCATAATGGAACTTGAAGGCCATGATGTGATGAACATTTTGGCTAGAACTGTTCTTGAAATGTATACTTATGATCCTGAACCTGATGATACCTCACGTGATAATTTAATGCGTCAATCCATCGATTTAATTGCTAAATTCCCAGCAATTATTGCTTATGCTTACAATATGTTAAGTCATAGTGCTAAAGGTAAATCACTGCATATCCGCCATCCACACGAAGATTTTTCAATTGCAGAAAATTTTCTCTATATGATGAAAGGATCCGGTCGATACACAGAACTTGATGTAAGAGTACTTGATTTAGCCATGATTATTCATGCTGAACATGGTGGCGGGAATAATTCAACTTTTACCGTTCGCGTAACGAGTTCTACGGGTACCGATACTTACTCATCTATTGCTGCAGGTATAGGATCATTGAAAGGTCCATTGCATGGTGGGGCTAATTTGCAAGTAGGAAAAATGCTTAAACATCTTGCCGAAGAGATTAAAAATTGGACTGATGCAGATGAAATTGATGCATATCTACAACGTATTTTAGATAAAGAAGTGTTTGATCGAAAAGGGTTAATTTATGGTATTGGTCATGCGGTTTATACCGTATCAGACCCAAGAGCCATGTTGCTAAAAGAGATGGCCCATAAACTTGCTCAAGAAAAAGGCCGAGAAAAAGAATTTAACTTTCTAAACTTACTTGAGGAACGTGCGATTCATGCAATAGTTAATCGTAAAAATGCCAGAACTAAAAAACAAGTCTGTGCTAATGTCGATTTTTATTCAGGTTTTGTTTATGACATGATTGGGTTACCAAAAGAAGTTTACACACCACTATTTGCTATGTCGCGAATCGTTGGTTGGTGTGCTCATCGCATTGAAGAACTTAATTTTGATGATCGTCGAATTATACGTCCTGCCTATAAAAACATTGGCGAACTTATGCCTTTTATTCCTTTGAAAGATCGTTGATACATATACCGTCAGTATCATTCTGACGGTGATATTAAAATGGCTGTTTATTAAAAAATCATGGTGATTTAGAACAATAGTTTGTAGACTATGCTTCATTAATCGTTTTTGACTATGTACTTGGTACATAAATCGTATATGAATCTTTTAAAATCTTTAGCTACAGTTAGCTCAATGACAATGGTTTCACGCGTTTTGGGGTTTGTTCGTGATGCTATTATTGCCCGTTTTTTTGGAGCGGGAATGGCTACGGATGCATTTTTTGTTGCTTTTAAACTGCCCAATTTACTTCGACGAATTTTTGCTGAAGGGGCTTTTTCCCAAGCTTTTGTACCGATTTTAGCTGAATATAAAAATCAGCAAGGCATTGAGGCTTCACGTACTTTTGTGGCTTATATCGCAGGTTTATTAACACTGGTATTAGCTATCGTTACTTTAATTGGTGTTGTAACTGCACCATTTATTATAATGATAACTGCACCAGGTTTTATGCAAGAATCATCAGATAAATTTGAACTTGCAACAATTATGCTACGAATTACTTTTCCTTATATCTTTTTTATCTCACTTGCATCATTAGTGGGCGCTATACTTAATACTTGGAATCGTTTTTCTGTACCTGCATTTGTGCCAACATTGTTAAATATTAGCATGATTGCTTTTACCTTATTCTTAACCCCTTATTTTAATCCACCAGTGCTTGCGTTAGCTGTTTCTGTTGTGGTGGGGGGAGTTTTACAATTGCTATATCAGCTACCTTATTTGAAAAAGATTGGTATGTTGGTTTTGCCTCGTATTAGTTTTAAAGATAGTGGTGTTTGGCGAGTGTTAAAGCAGATGGGTCCCGCTATCTTAGGTGTATCAGTCGGTCAAATATCGTTAATTATTAATACAATATTTGCATCATTTTTGATTTCAGGTTCTGTTTCATGGATGTATTATGCTGATAGATTAATGGAATTTCCTGCAGGTGTACTAGGTGTTGCATTAGGAACTATTTTGTTACCCTCTTTAGCCAAAAGTTTTGCCAAAGGTGACCACAAACAATATTCAGAGTTGTTAGATTGGGGACTTCGCCTCTGTTTTTTATTAGCTTTACCAAGTACTGTGGCATTAGGTGTTATTTCTAAACCATTAATATCAACTCTTTTCGAGTATGGTCAATTTACTTTAAATGATACTTTGATGACTCAACGCGCATTAGTCGCTTATTCAATTGGTTTGCTTGGATTAATTTTGATTAAAGTATTAGCCCCCGCATTTTATTCCAGACAAGATATTAAAACACCGGTGAAAATTGCAATAATAACCCTTATTTTAACGCAATTGATGAATCTGGCTTTTATTGGACCTTTACAACATGCAGGCCTTTCATTATCAATTGGACTTGCAGCATGTTTTAATGCTGGTTTATTGTTTTGGCAACTTCGTAAGAAGAAACTCTACCAACCACAACCAGGTTGGTATCGATTTTTACTCAAGGTTATTATTGCTGTTTTATTGATGTCAGTAGCGTTGTGGTTTGGAGCTCAGTTATTACCCGATTGGTCTACAGGCTCAATGCTAACTAGAATTGGATATTTATTCTTGCTAGTTATTGTTGGTATTTGTATCTATTTTGGCTCGTTGGTCTTGATGGGCTTTAAAATAAAACATTTTATTAAAAGAATTGAATAAGTTGTGGTATTGATAACAAGGAAGTTAAATGCAAAAAGTATCTTTTTTTAAATTGCCGTTAACAGGATGTTTAGTTTATTTTTTATTTAGCACATTTTTGAATACATCTTTTTTATATTTGCAACACAATGCTTCAATTCCAGATAATATGTTTTGGTATTTCTTTTTTGAATCAGATTTTTTATTTCGGTTTTTATTTGAAAAAAGTTTTATAGAAGCATTATGGGTTTTTGGTCTTTTAGCGGTCTTCTTTTATTCTTTCCATATTCATATTGTTAATAAAGCTATTATAATTTCACTAATCATTTTAATGTTGATTTATTCAATTATTGCATCTTTCATTGCAATTAATACAAACGTTAAACCCCAAAATTATCACCTTTATTCAATATTATTTAGTTTAGCATTTGCTATTATTCGTTATTCACTCGAAGTCTTGCTTTTGTATTATTTAATTGACTTTTCTAAAATTTATTTTGTTAAAGATCAAAATGAATTTATTTTGACTAAAAAAAATTCCTCTGAAATTCACTTTATTCTTTTTTCTATTTTTAGTGGCTTTATATTGATTAAAGGTTTTAACCTTCTTTATGAACCTCTTTCAAAAAAATTTGATATTTCTAATTTTTTTACTGCTATTTATCTGAGTGCTTTATTATTGGGTCTTGTATTGAGCAAAAGATGGTTTCATATTTTTTCTAATAAAGTTATCTATATAAAACTTTTTAAAAGTGTATCAATATCAAATATTTTAATTTTAGCCGTTGTTTATATTATCTTTACCATTATTTATGACAATCCAACCAAATACTATATTGATTTGTTTGATATATTATTTAAGTATATTCGTATATTATTTTTATTGATATTTCTTATTTTATGGATTTGCCTAGTACTTAATAAAATAACTAAATATTATTTTGGTAAGACAAATTTTAAGAGTGCCAAAACCAGTTAGATTAATTATTTAATTTAGTTTTCAAAAAATCACAGATTTCAATTTGTGATTTTAATTGTCTTATTTCAGGCAGTAATACCGATGCTTCTGGATAATGCTGTTTTAAATAAGCTAACCATTGTTTAATTCGAGCAGAATGATAAAGTGGCTTTACATCGTCAATAGCCGTCATCGCATAACTAAGTAGTATTTTTATGACTTCTTGCCAGATTAATGATGAATGTTTATAACGAATTATATTAGCTAAATTAGGAATATTTAGTATCCCACGGCCAAGCATGATGTCATTTGTTTGGCTATGTTTTATGCAGTTGTAGGCATCTTCAATAGAAAAAATTTCGCCATTAGCAATAACTGGAATGGTTAGTTTTTGTTTTATCTTTCCAATTGTTGACCAATCAATTTTATCAGCTTTATATCCATCTATTTTTGTTCTACCATGAATGACAATTTCATTTGCTCCTGCATTTTCAATTGCTTTTGCAATTTCGTAACAGCGGGATTTATCTTCCCATCCTAATCGAATTTTAACTGATAATACGGGATTAGATCCTATTGCTGTTCTAACTTGATTCACAATGTTATATATTTGATTCGGATATTGTAATAAATAAGCACCGCCATGGTTGCCTACTACTGTTTTAGCCGGACAGCCAAAATTAATATCTACACCATAAGAGCCTAACTCGATAGCCTTAACGGCATTTTCAGCTACCCATTCAGGTGATTGTCCCAGTAGCTGGATACGTACAGGCGTTCCTGATATTGTTTTGCCATCATTATGAAGTTCTGGGCATAGTCGGAAGAAAGTTCGATTAGATAATTTATGGTTGGTCACTCTTACAAATTCAGTTACACAATAATCAAACTTATTAATTTCAGTTAAGATTTCTCGAACATGATAATCAAGCACTCCCTCCATTGGTGCTAAAATAATTCGATTTATTTGCATTTTATGGCCTGTGTAGTATGTTGATTTCCACATATAATACAATTACTTTGTTTAGCAAATGTAACTTGGTTAAACTCCATCGTCATGCCATCAACCATCAATACTCTCCCAACTAGAGGTTTCCCATACTTGGTAAGTACTTTGATGGACTCTAGTGCTTGAATTGAACCAAACATACCGACTAATGGCGCCATTATGCCTGCTTCAATACAAGTAAGCTGGTTTTGACCAAATAATTGACTTAAGCAATGATAACATGGTTGATCATCTTCATAATTAAATACAGTCAGTAAACCTTCCATTCGAATTGCAGCCCCTGAAACTAAAGGTTTTTTTTCTTGAAAACAGCAACGATTAATTTGTTCACGACTCGTTAAATTATCAGTGCAATCAATGACGATATCATGCTGTTTGATTACTGTCATTAATTCACTATCAACCAGCTTCTGATTAATGGTGTCAATAATCATATTTGGATTGATTTGGCTTAATTCTTGCTTAGCTATATGAACCTTATATTGATTTATGGATTTTGGCGTGTATAAAATTTGTCGATTCAAATTTGATTCGGATATGGTATCAAAATCAATTAAAGTCACTTTGCCTATGCCAGATGCAGCTAAATAGAGGGATGCAGCACAACCTAACCCGCCTAATCCAATAATTAAAACTGTACTGTTTTTTAAAACTTGCTGCTTATCAATATCAAAACCATGCAAAGCTATTTGCCTGTCATAACGAAACAATTCTTGGTCGGTAAGCGTTAACATATGAAGTTATAAAGATTGATGATGAAGTGGATAGTATAACAAAAACTTGGCACAAGATTGTGCCAAGTTTTTAACTTTATTTGTCAAAACCCGATAGGAATTTTAAATATTCTTCCTTAGACATTAACGGTTTGTAATTCGCCATTAATGTTTCGGCTGGTTTCGCATCATCATAGAGCAAGTCAATAATGGTACAAGCCATCATTTGAGCAGGGCGAATATAGGCCATATCTTCATCAAATACAGTATAGTCTTTTCCATGTAAAATACCTCTAACCGAACCAATCCAAGGGTGACTTACTGGCATAATATGAGATAGGTCGCCAGTATCTGTACTTCCAGTCATATGTGGTGCGATTGAAACGTTTTCTTCACCAATTAAATTTTCAGCATTTTGCTTTAAAAGGTCATTAAGTGTTGGGTTATTATGTAATGGTAGGTAGCCTGGTAAATCTTTAATTTCACAAGTTGCACCAACAGCCATTGCACCAGCTTTTAATGCTTGATTGATTCTTTCATTCGCATCAATCATTGCAGGAACATTACCTGCTCGTACATAGCTTTCCATTCTTACATCGCTTGGTACAACATTTACTAAGTCACCACCTTGGGTAATAATTGGATGGAAGCGAATATAATCTTTTTCTTGAAAGGTTTCGCGAATAGCATGAACACCCATCATCCCCATCATAGCTGCATTTAAAGCATTTACGCCAGCATGAGGGGCTGCTGCCGCATGAGCTGCCTCTCCCTTATACTTAATTAATTTTCCAATAAAACCATTACTTGTGGTTGAGATTTCAATAAAACCATCCTGACGTTCATTTGGGACGCTTGTTAAATGTATTTGTAATGCCATATCAACATCATCAAAATCACCTCGTGAAATCAATTCTGGTTTTCCGCCAATGTATTTGATTTTGCCTTCTTCAATTAATCGGTTTCGATAGGTAATTTCAACATATTCTTCTGCAGGGACAGCAAATGGTACCACATCACCGGCTAAAAATTGCATTGCACCTGAGTCAATTAGCCCCATAGTGACAGCCATCATATTAGCGATTTGCGCATTATGTCCACAACAGTGAGCCGCTCCTGAAGTTTCGTCTGCGGCAGGGTGGTCGGCACAAATAATTGCATCGAGCTCGCCAATAATGGCAATGCTATATTTACTTCCTTTCCCACCTTTTAATCGACCTTTAACACCAGTTAAGGCTAATTTATTTTTAAATGGAACACCTAATTTCTCTAAAGCGTCTTCTACTTTTTTAGCTGTTTTATGTTCTTTGTAACCAAGTTCTGGCTCTGACCAAATTGCTTCAGCAATCGACTTGATATCTGCTTTTCGATTTGCAATTGCATCGCAGACTTTTTTCTTTAGTTCTTCTTTAGTCATAAATAAAATCCTTATCCAAATTAGATAACGCCTTCCCAATGTAAAGTAATTTGAGCAATTAGGGCAGCAAAAATAAACGTACCAGAAAAAACAGCTAAAGATACGGGAATGATACGCCAAGATATATTTTTAAATAGCGCAAGATCTTTACCAATCGCTAATCCCGCATAAGCAAGTACTGGTGTACAAACAGCAAGTAATGAGACTTGATCTGTAATTGCAACCACTTCTTGATGATATGGGAATATCGGTGCTGATACAATAGCAGCAACAACGGATACCCATAGAATTACAGGAAGTTTATTTAATACAGGTAATTTACTTATTAATAATCCTGCAATAGATATGACAACTAACACAGCTAATGCTTGAAGCGATAGCATAAAATCAATTTTATATCCTACAGTGTTACCTGCTGCCATGATAACGGCTACTAAAATAAGTACAAAAATTGTTTCTAAAATTTTCATATTCGATTCCTTATTTATTGCGACGAAGGCGAGCTAAAGTGTTATACATGAAAGAAGCGAAAGGCAAAGAAAATAGTGTATAAATATATATGCCTACAATACCAGACATTAAGTTCGCTGTTGTTGCATAAGCATTGATATTTTCTGATAAGTCAGGATATAAATCACTTATCGGTGCCAATGAAGCAGCCATCATGCTCCCACTACCTACTCCAGCTCCCATTGCTAAAGCATAAGGGTGAAGAATATTCAATTGTGCTATTATGCTTGCAAGGATACTCATCCAAATTGCACCATAAAGAGTCCCACATACATACATAGCCATAACACCTCGTCCTTCAGGTGAATCTAGCCCATATTTATCTGCAACAATAGCTATATTAGGTTCGCGAGCAACAGAGTAGGTTGCACCAACTGCCTCTCTTTTCATACCTAATAACATAGCTAATGGTAATCCTAGTAAAATTGTTCCTGCGAAATGGCCTAATTCTTGAAAAATTAGGGCTAACTTGGCATCGTTTAAAATCATGTCAATTTTAGGACCTACAGCCACACCAAGCTTTGCAATAAGTAATATTAATGTAACCATCATCACTAAACTGGCATGCTGCATATTTTTATTAGTTAATATTTTTAGCTTTGGTAGGCTGATTACACCGCCGAAGATCATTGCATATAACATTGGATAAACGGCGATAATCCATATTGATTGTTTACCGATTAGTTCGCAAATAATTACTACTAACAGTGCAATTATATGCAATTTATAGTCTCGTAAAACTTCCATTCCTGCTCCTTATTTTAATTTTTATCTATATTTTATATTACTGTTGCCCCTAAAGTGTTTTGAAAGTGTTTTAAAGCCCATTGATGACCGATTGGATCAAAGCTAGCAACTGCATTTTGATGAATAATCAATTTGTAGCCTAAATTATAGGCATCAATCGCTGTGTGTAATATGCAAATATCTGTGCAGACACCAACTAAATGGATTTCAGTAATATGTCTTTCGCGTAAGCGTAGATCGAGATCCGTACCACAAAATGCCGAGTAGTGTCGTTTATTCATCCAATAAATATTATCTGAATTCTGATGTTTTTGATAAAGAGGATGTAAATTACCAAATAACTGTTGCCCAAAAGTTCCAATAATATTGTGAGGGGGAAAGAGTTTATTTTCTGGATGATATTTATCTGAAGGGTCATGAGAATCAATCGCAAAAACGATAAATTGATTATTTTGGATGAATGATTTAGTTAAATTTAATATTTCTGACTCAATTTGTTGCCCAGCAGAACCTGTAGTCAAAGCGCCATCGTCAGCGATGAAATCATTAGTATAGTCAATTGAAATTAAAGCTTTCATATCATATGAGTAATATCCAAATAATACTAAAGCTTAGTAATAAATATCTGATAAGACAAGCTATTAAATAAATCATTTTAAAAGCTTATCAAGATAAAACGATTTTATATTTATTATCTAATTGAATTTAAAATAGTTTGTAAAAAAATGTATAAAGTAAAATTATTATAATAAATCGAGTATAAATAAATTAAATAGTGATTATTTTCAAACATAGTCTTTATACCCTGATAAATTGCTCTATAATAATTATTATTTTTGATAACTGTACACAGGATATTTTTAATGAGAACAATTTATTGCGGACAGCTAAACGCAAGCTATATTAATCAAGAAGTCACACTATGTGGATGGGTCAATAAACGCCGAGATTTAGGTGGGATGATTTTTATTGATATGCGTGATCGTGAAGGAATTGTGCAAGTTTTTTTTGATCCTGATTATCAACAAGCATATCAATTAGCTGGCGAATTACGTAATGAATTTTGTATTCAAATTAAAGGAAAAGTAAGAGCACGACCAGAGGGCCAAATTAATAAAGATATGGTAACTGGTGAGGTTGAAATACTGGCGACTGAGCTTGTGATTTTTAATCGTAGTGATGTTTTACCGCTTGATTTCAACCAAAATAATAGTGAAGAACAGCGTTTAAAATACCGCTATATAGATTTACGCCGTCCAGAAATGGCGACTATATTTAAAACTCGCGCAAAAATTACGGCATTTGTCCGTTCATTTATGAATGAGCATGGTTTTTTAGATATCGAAACACCAATGTTAACCAAAGCAACACCAGAAGGTGCTCGAGATTATCTTGTTCCAAGTCGAGTTCATAATGGTGAGTTTTATGCGCTTCCTCAATCTCCACAACTGTTTAAACAGTTACTGATGATGTCTGGATTTGATCGTTATTATCAAATTGTTAAATGTTTTCGTGATGAAGATTTACGAGCCGATCGCCAACCAGAATTTACACAAATAGATGTTGAAACCTCGTTTATGACAGCTGAACAAGTGCGCGAAATCATGGAAAAAATGATACGTGAACTTTGGTTGCATGTTAAAAATGTTGATTTAGGCAAATTCCCAATTATGACTTTTGCTGAGGCAATGCGTCGTTATGGGAGTGATAAACCTGATTTACGTAATCCGCTTGAAATTATTGATGTGGCGGATTTGGTTAAAGATATCGATTTTAAAGTATTTTCAACACCAGCAAATGATCCTAAAGGAAGAGTGGCTTTATTATGCGTTCCAAATGGAGCCGAACTAACACGTAAACAATTAGATGATTATACGCAATTTATCTCAGTTTATGGTGCTAAAGGTATGGCTTGGATCAAAGTTAATGATCGTAGTAAAGGCCTTGAAGGTGTGCAAAGCCCAGTAGCTAAATTTTTTAATGAACCTCAAATGGAAGCATTACTTAATCGTGCCAATGCTAAAGATGGTGATATTTTATTATTTGGTGCGGATAGTTATAAAGTAGTGAGTGATGCATTAGGTGCATTGCGTTTGAAAGTTGGTAAAGATTTAGGTATTACCGATGAGAGTAAGTGGGCGGTACTTTGGGTTGTTGATTTCCCTATGTTTGAGGAAACTGACGAAGGCTTAAGTGCAATGCATCATCCATTTACATCACCAAAAGATTTTACCCCAGAGCAATTAATTAGCAATCCTGAAAATGCAGTAGCTAATGCATATGATATGGTAATCAATGGTTATGAAGTTGGCGGTGGTTCTGTACGTATTCATCGCAGTGAAATGCAGCAGGCTGTCTTTTCTATTTTAGGAATTGATGAACATGATCAGCGTGAAAAGTTCGGCTTTTTACTTGATGCATTAAAATATGGTACGCCACCTCATGCGGGTTTAGCATTTGGCCTAGATAGATTAACTATGCTGTTAACTGGAACAGATAATATTCGAGATGTTATTGCCTTCCCGAAAACGACTGCAGCAACATGTTTATTAACTGATGCGCCTAGTCCTGCAAATCCTACAGCTTTAATGGAATTAGGTATAGAAGTGAGCAAAAAATAGCGATATTTATATGCAAAAATATAAGAACCCTGAGTCAGTATTAGTTGTTATTTATTGTAAACGGACTTTGCGTGTTCTTATGTTGCAACGTAAGGATGATCCTAATTTTTGGCAATCAGTTACAGGTAGTATGGAAGATAATGAATTACCTAGAGATACGGCAATTCGTGAAGTTTTTGAAGAAACCGGTATAGATATTAGCGAAGAAAATCTTAAATTAATTGATGCAAAACATACGGTTGAGTTTGAAATTTTTCCACAGTTTAGATATCGGTACGCACCAGAAGTAAAGATAAATAAAGAACATTGGTTTTATTTAGCTCTTAATGATGAAATAACGCCATTGCTTACTGAACATTTATCTTATCAATGGTTAACTATAAATAGTGCAGCCAATCTTACTATATCGCCAAATAATTGTGAGGCTATTAGTAAAATTGGCTCAATTGATAAAAATTAATACAAGAGATCCAAAATGAAACTTAGCCATTATGTTATTTCGTTATTCAGCTTGTTTTTTGTAATATCTATCAGTCATGCAGAAATGAATATAAAAAAATGCAAAGTAACTAAAGAAGAAGCTTTAATTTTTGATGAATATGATTCACAAATTGCTGAAAAAATTATTGATTACAAGTTACATAATCAACCTGAAAAAAGAGAAAATAGCATTATTAAAATTTTTACAAATGAAAATAGTGAAGATCGTAATTATTGGTTAGCATCGATACAAACTGATGATAAATCAGAATCTTATCTATTTTATCAAGTTGATAAAAACGAAATTATTGAAGTTGACCAAAAACAATTTGAAGCATTATTACCTAAAATCGTTGAATGTAATCAAACAAAACAACTTCCCATATATAGTGAGAACTTTGATGAAGATTAGTTAATCTTCATCAATTAGTATTTCAATAGCGAGAGTTAAAAGGAGTAATAATGTCGTTGTCTAATTTTCGTGATTTTTTAGATTACCTTGAGCAGCAAGGTGAATTAAAACGCATTACTTATCCAATTAACCCTCATCTTGAAATGACCGAAATTGCTGATAGAGTTTTACGCTCTCAGGGACCAGCTCTATTATTTGAAAACCCAATTGGTTATGACATTCCTGTACTTTGCAATCTTTTTGGAACAGCTAAACGAGTTGCTATGGGGATGGGGCGAGAAAAGACTACAGAATTAAGAGAAATTGGTGAATTATTAGCTTTTTTGCGAGAACCAGAGCCACCCAAAGGTATTCGACAATTTTTTAATATATTACCTAAATATAAACAAGTTCTAAATATGCCGGTAAAACGGCGTTCCTCAGCGCCTTGTCAGGAATTAATATTTAAAAATGATGAGGTCGATTTAACCCAATTGCCTATTATGCATTGTTGGCCAGATGATGTAGCTCCACTTGTAACTTGGGGACTAACTATAACTAAAGGACCACATAAAGATCGTCAAAATGTAGGTGTTTACCGATTACAGCTACTAGGTAAAAATAAATTAATCATGCGTTGGTTGTCCCATCGAGGTGGGGCACTTGATTTTGCTGAATGGCAACAATCTTATCCAAATGAAAAATTTCCTATTAGTGTAGCTATTGGGGCTGATCCTGCAACAATATTAAGTGCAGTAACACCAGTACCTGATACCTTATCTGAATATGCTTTTGCTGGATTATTGCGTAATAGCCGAACAGAAGTGGTCAAATCATTATCAAATGAGTTAGACGTTCCTGCAACCGCCGAAATTATTTTAGAAGGTTATATTGATCCCCATGAGCAAGCTGTTGAAGGGCCTTATGGTGACCATACTGGTTATTACAATGAAGTAGAAAAATTTGCTGTCTTTACAGTTACACATTTAACCAGACGTAAAGATGCAATTTATCATTCTACATATACAGGTAGACCTCCAGATGAGCCGGCTGTAATGGGATTAGCATTAAATGAAGTATTTATCCCGATATTACAGAAACAATTTCCTGAAATTGTTGATTTTTATCTACCTCCTGAAGGTTGCTCTTATCGTATTGCCATTGTGACAATCAAAAAACAATACCCGGGACATGCTAAAAGAGTGATGATGGGGGTATGGTCTTATTTAAGACAATTTATGTATACTAAATTTATTATTGTTTGTGATGACGATATTAATGCTAGAGATTGGAAAGATGTTATGTGGGCTATTTCGACAAGAATGGATCCACATCGAGATACAACATTTGTTGATAATACGCCAATTGATTACCTGGATTTTGCTTCACCTATTTCCGGTTTAGGCTCTAAAATGGGACTTGATGCAACTAACAAGTGGCCGGGTGAAACTAATCGTGAGTGGGGTAAAATTATTACTAAAGATGCTAAAGTAGTCGCTCATATTGATGAAATTTGGGACGAACTTGGATTGTGATAGCTTTTGTTAAATAATTAATTATATTTTTTTATAATGAGTCCGATTAAGCGATTTAATAATATTTACAATATTAGAATAACTTTAACTTTCAATTAAATAATAAAAAAAAGTATATTTAAAAAAACAAAACTATTCCCCTTTTAATCAATTATGTATAATTATTGCTAATATTATGACATTTAAAAAATTATGAAAAAACTTCAAATTATATTGGCTTTGGTGTTATCTATCTCTTGTGGAGCAGTTGCAAGCGAAGCTAAAACACAATCGGATACTGAGTTAAAAGTAAGTGACCCTAGTTCATTAATTCCTTCGTTGCTAATTGCTGCTGAAAAGGGTGATATGCAATCACAATATATGCTAGGAACAATTTATAAGCAGGGTTTAGGGGTTGAGGTTAATGATCTAAAGGCTTTTTTCTGGTTTAAGAAAGCCGCTGATCAAGGTTTAGCTAAAGCTCAAAATAATTTAGCTTATATGTACCAAAATGGTTTAGGGACTAAAGCTAATTTATCTGAGGCATTCAAATTGTTTAAATTGGCTGCCGATCAAAATTATGCTTTAGCTAAATATAATTTAGCTTTGATGTATAAAAATGGTGAAGGCGTAGAAAAAAAAACGTCTACCGCAATTGATTATTTTACCCAAGCTGGCGATCAAGGTATTTATGATGCTTATTTAAATTTAGGCATTATGTACTTTGCGGGTGATGGCGTTGATAAAGATCGCCTGGTAGCGGCTGATTGGTTTAGTAAAGCCGCAAAAGATAACAATCCAGAAGCACACTACTATTTAGGATTAATGTCCCAAACTGGTGACGGTTTAACTCAGGATAATGTTGCTGCCCTTTATTTTTATACTCAAGCTGCCGAACGCGGTTATGTACTAGCAATGTACAATTTAGGCATTATGTATGCAACCGGAACAGGAACAAGACCAGATAACACTCAAGCCGCATATTGGTTTACTCAAGCTGCTGAAGGTGGTAACGCTGATGCACAATATAATATAGCGGTTATGTATGATGTTGGCGGGGGGGTTCCTAAAGATGAACAAAAAGCAATAGATTGGTATACCAAAGCAGCCAAGCAAGGAAGTGTTGATGCGCAATATAATTTAGGTATTAAATATCTAGAAGGTGAAGGCGTTAAACAAAATAATAACCTAGCAGTTTATTGGTTTACTAAAGCTAGTGAGCAAGGGGATACCGACGCTAAGGCTTATTTAGAAGAGATAGCTAAAAAAAATAAAAAGGGCGAATAAGCCCTTTTTTCTTATCCTGAATTTCGCATTCCTGCCGCAATACCAGAAATGGTAATCATTAATCCCTGTTCAACTATAGTATTTTCGTTATCATTTTTACGAGAACGACTTAATAATTCTGCTTGTAATAAATTAAGTGGTTCAATATATGTATTACGTAATGCAACAGACTCCGCAATCCAAGGTAAGTCTGCCATCAAGCTAATATCATCAGTAATCGTTAATACGGTATTAATATCTTCGGTTAATAAATTTCTTAACTCCTCTCCTAATGGCCATAATGTAGGAGAAACTAGCCTTTGTTCATAGTACTCATGAATATTCGGCGCCGCTTTAGCGTAAACCATTTCCAACATACCTAATCGGGCATTAAAAAATGGCCAATTATGATACATATCTTTAAGTTGTTCTTTTTTGCCCTCATTGATAACTTGCCTAAGTGCGCTTCCTGCACCTAGCCATGATGGAACCATTAGGCGATTTTGAGTCCAAGCAAAAATCCACGGAATTGCTCGTAAACTTTCTATTCCTCCACCGGTACGTCGTTTTTGTGGTCGAGAGCCTAGAGGTAATCTTCCAAGTTCGGTTTCTGGTGTAACTGATCTAAAATAATCAACAAATTCAGCTTTTTCTCTTATGTAGCTACGATAACATTGGCATGAATAATCAGACATTTCGTCCATAATATCACGCCAGACTTGCTTCGGTTCAGGAGGTGGTAATAAATTAGCTTGTAAAATAGCTGATGCATAAAGCATTAAGCTACTAAGTGCAACTTCAGGTAAACCAAGTTTGAACCGAATCATCTCTCCTTGTTCTGTAACACGTAAGCCACCTTTTAATGATCCTGGTGGTTGTGACAGTAAAGCTGCATGAGCAGGAGCGCCTCCCCGTCCGATTGAACCTCCACGACCATGAAATAACACCAAGTTAACATTATATTGTTCAAATAAATTAACTAATTCTTCTTGTGAACGATACTGTGCCCATGATGCTGCGAGAGTTCCTGCATCTTTTGCTGAATCAGAATAGCCAATCATAACCATCTGCTTGCCATTGATTTTTTCACGATACCAAGGAATATCTAAAAGCTTTTGCATAACAGATTTTGCATTATTTAAATCTTCTAAGGTTTCAAACAAAGGCGCAACAGGAATATTTTTTTGGCAATCAACAATTTTTAAAAGTAAGTAAACAGCTAGGACATCAGAAGGTGCTTTTGCCATCGAAATGACATAAGACGCAATCGATTCTTCACCTGCTTTTTTGATAACACGGCAAGTGTCTAATACTTCTTTAACCATTTCATCTGGTTGCCAATTATAGGGTAGTAATGGTCGATTAGATTGTAATTCGGTTAATAAAAATTCTTGTTTTTCTTCTTCTGACCATGAAGCATAGCTGCCTAAGTTTAACTCTTTAGTTAAGGCGTCTAACGCTTCAGTATGCACTGAACTATCTTGACGTATATCTAATCTAACTAATTGCAATCCAAAACTTTTAATACGTCTTAATGTATCTAATAGTGGGCCATGAGCAATAGTTGACATTCCGTTTTCAATTAATGATTCATAACATGTATAAAGTGGTGTCCATAATTGTTCATTCTTTATTAAAAGATCATTAGGTGCTAAAACTTGTTCATTATTTAATAATGCAACTATGTAGCTATGGGTTTTAGTTAAACGTGAACGTAACTGTTTCATTACAGCCCGATAAGGCTCTGATGCTGTTTTATTTTGTTCATCTAATAAGTCAATGACTGATTGGCTACATTCAGTCATTGATAATTCACGAACTAAAATTTGAATATCAGCTAAAAATAGTTCAATTGCTTTTAATCTAGCTTGCAACATCACCCTTCCTGTAACTTTAGCTGTTACATTTGGGTTGCCGTCTCGATCTCCCCCCATCCAAGAGGTAAATTTCACTGGAACATGTTCAACAGATAGTTCAGCATTGAATGCATCAACTAATTGGTCATTAAACTCACGTAAGAATAACGGGACACCTTCCCATAAACTATCTTCAATTACAGAGAATCCCCATTTAGCTTCATCAAGAGGAGTAGGGCGTTTTTTACGAATTTCGTCGGTGTACCATGCTTGGCAAACAAGTTGTTTAAGGCGACGCATGATACGTTCTCTTTCATAATCCGCTAAATCGTTATGATCAAGTTGTGACAAACAATTATTAATAGCGGTATAAGTATTAATCATTGTTCGGCGATTGATTTCAGTTGGATGTGCAGTAAGCACTAACTCAATAGATAAATTATCAATAGCTTGTTCAATTGTTTTAGGCGCGAAATTTAAATTTTTAAGTGTTTTAAATAATTCGGTCATTTTTTTAGGGCTGCTCGATGCTTCCCCATGTGGTGAAATTCCATAATACTCAGCAGCAGTATTAACTAAGTTTAAAAATTGATTAAACGCACGTGCAACATGGAGTAAATCTTGATCATTAAGATTTTCAATCAATTTTAGTAATTCATTATGTGCTTGTTTGTTACCTTGTTGAGCTGATTTTGATAACTGCCTTATTTTTTCGACCAAATCGAAAGTTTCATTCCCTGTTGCTCGTTTAATTGCATCGCCCAATAATGTACCTAACATATTGACGTTGCTTCGCATTGATGAGTATTGGCTATTCATTCTATTCTCTACTTTGTTTATATTTTGCCTAAGAGCCTTTAAGCTGTATGACCAAAAATTAAAGAAAAAGGTATAAATATAAGTTAATTGCTCAGGATATATACTTTATAACAATGTTGTATTGAATTTAAATAATAAAATCTTATAGTTTTTATTATTTCCATCGTTTTTATTATATTTGGTAAAAATAACATTCTGTTGACTATATAAAGATAATAAATTATTTAGAAAGAATTTTTTGTATTAACGAAACGTTAGTAAACTGTATATTGTCGTCGATTGGGTATATACTAATATCATTATGAATAAGTATTGGATTATCTAATGATCGTTGTTTTTTATATTGCATCGATAATAGCTATTATTGCTAGTTTAAAAGTGATTTTTTGTAGAAGGGTAGAGAAGGCAATTTTATATCTCGCTATTTCACTTTTTGCATCAGCATTAATATTTATTCTGTTACAAACATATATTTCAGCTGCTTTATATATCCTCTTTTTTATTTGCGGTGGCATAATCCTTTTTTGGGGTGTTTCTTTAAAGCTTAAAATTCGTAATGATAATGTTGAAAATAATAAACATGGCATAAGTCCTAAGATTTGGTTGGGGCCATTAGTTTTGGCATTCATATTGTTAGTTATTCTTATATATGGTGTAGTAAGCACTGACTATTCACAACTTAAAGAAACACATGAATTAATGCATCAAATGTCTATCTATGCTTATATTTTGATGACGGAATTAGCTGCATTTTTGTTATTAGGTGCAGTAGTTATATCTTATCATTTTATGCATCGAATGTTTTCGGAGAAATAACGTGATACCACTTATGCATGGGCTAATTTTTGCTTCTATCTTGTTTGTAATCGGGCTGTTAGGTGTAATGATTAGACGAAATCTCTATTTTTTATTATTAAGCCTTATTATCATGAATAATGGAGCAATAGCAGCTTTGTTTGTCGCGAGTAGTTATTGGCAGCAATCAGATGGTGGCGTTTTAGCTATCTTAGCTGTAATTACTGTCTTAACTCAAATATGTGTCGGGCTTGCTTTACTTGTTAAATTAATTTATCGACGTAAAAACTTTAATATTGATTCATTGAGCGAAATGAAAGGATGAATTTACTTTATTTAACTATCATTGTTCCATTACTATCTTTTCTAATACAGGTTTGTTTTGGGCGACAAATACAATCCATTAATGTTAAGTTAATCGGAATTAGTACTATATTTATTGTTGGTTTAATAACAATATTTTCATGTATTGATTTTTCTACCAATACCGTCCCAGATATGACACTCGTTTATACAAGAAATCTATGGACTTGGTTTTCTGTCGGTGATTTTGAAGTTCCGATTTCCTTAACTTTGGATGGGTTATCGCTAACTTTTTTAGTGCTAATTTCTTTCTTTGGTTTATTGATCTCTATCTTTGCTGCCTGTTATCTAAAATCACGAGAAGATATTTATACTTTCTATGCATATAGTAATTTACTCATAACTAGCATGTTAACAGTTGTGCTTGTTGATAATTTGTTTGTGATGCTACTCGGTTGGGAAGGTGTGAGTATAAGCACTTACTTACTTATTGGTATTTATTACAAACAGGCTCGTAATGGTTATGCTGCAGTTAAAGCTTTTGTTATGATGCATTTAACCGACATATTTCTAATTATTGGTATATTTTTACTTTATCAAACAGTAGAAACATTAAAAATCAGCGAGATTTTATTTAAAGCACATAACGATTTAGCTATCGATTCAGATATTATCTTTTGGATCACCATTATGTTGTTCCTTGGCGCTATGAGTAAATCGGCTCTTTTTCCAATGCATACATGGTTCACAGAAACCACATTAGCACCAATGCCAGCTGTTGCTCTATTACAGTCTTCAACTGTCATATTGGCCGGAGTTTATCTTGTTTTAAGATTAAGCAATTTGTTTATGATGTCTAGTGATACACTTTATATAATGCTTTTATTTGCATCTTTAACTATTATATTTGCTAGTAGTATTGCTTTGGTTCAAAATGATATAAAACGAATTATAACCTATATTAATTTAGCTCAAATTAGTTACCTATTTTTTGCCTTTTCAACTCAAAGTTGGAATTTATCATTAAATTGTTTGATAAATTATTCTGTAACCAGTACATTATTAATACTAGCTTCAGCAATTTTATTAAAACAATGCCAAGGTGAAAGAGACATTAGCAAAATTGGTGGTTTATTAAAATCTAACCCAATATTATATGCTATTTTTCTAATTATAATGCTTTCACTTAGTGCATTCCCTTATATTTCTGCATCTTTTTATATTAAAGGCGATATTATTTGGAGATTAATGGCACAAGATAGCTTGATGGCTGGCACCATAGGTTTATTAGGTGTTTTATTATCAAGTTTGGGCATTTGGCGCATAATCTTTTTAGTTTTCCATCATACCCATAAAATCGATCATATTATAAAAATTAAAACGATAAATTATTTTCCAATTTTTATATTGTTAATATTTACTACTGCATTATTTATTTATTTCCCATTGCCGATACAAGGAATAATTCCAATAGCCCATCTTGATACTCAGGAACAGTTACCATTTCGGATATTATTAAGTGCAGTGACTATATTGAGTTTAGTTATTGCTTATATTCTTTATGGGCATCTTAATAGTGAGGTTCATGAAATACTTAATACTCCGATGGTCAAATTTTTAGGAAGATTATGTAAAAGCAATTGGCGATTTGATTTTGTCTTGAACAATATCTTCGTAAAACCTTATATCTATTTAGCGGATTTCCTGAAAAAAGATCCGTTAGCGATATGGGACAACTGGATAATGTGGGGAATTAAAAAAATAAACTCATATATTGTTAGCCTAGAAAATGGACAGATACGATGGTATATGGTTTCAATGGTCATAGGTAGCATTATTATATTAATGTTATTGATTTTTATTTAATAAAGGTGTGAACTTTCATGTTGTTATGGCTTGTCTTCTTACCTGTAATTGGCGGATTCATTGGTTGGTTATGTCAAGTATTCTTACAAAGAATCGTAGTATCAACTGATGTACAATTGCGTTGGCAACGTTTACCAATTATGGTTGCTTTCACGACTATATTAATCACATTAATATTAGCCATAATTTTATGGGCGAATGCAATAAATGTAGAACCAGATACAAGTTGGAGTAAAGAGGTTAATTATGACTGGATCCCATTACTTGGTATCCATTTTCATCTTCTATTGGATGGTTTATCGTTGGTAGTAATTACTTCGACACTTTTCATTGTACTACTAGTTATTATTTATTCTAGCAAAGAAAACCTAAATAACCTTGGGTTGTTTTACTTATGTGTATTATTTATGACATCAGCCATTATGATGTTATTTGTCATTACTGATCTGTTTTTGATGTTTTTCTTCTGGGAAGCGGTAGCTATTCCGATTTATTTCTTAATTTCATTGTGGGGAAGGAGAGATTTAAATTCACAACGCTTCAATGGTGCTAATAAATTTTTAATCTACACACAAATAAGTAGTTTATTAATGCTAATATCTATTGTTTCATTAGCACTAATTAATTGGAATTTAACCGGTCAATGGACTTTTGACTATCAAATTTTAACTAAAACACCAATTTCAAGTAATACTGAATTTTTATTAATGTTAGGATTTCTAGCAGCTTTCCTTATACGCATTCCTTTAGTTCCTTTTCACAATTGGTTTATTGAAGCACATATTGAATCTTCAACAAGTGGTTCAATGATGATAAGTGGTTTATTACTTAATACGGCAACATTTGGTTTATTACGTTTTGTAATCCCCCTTTTTCCAAACGCGTCTTTGGCCATTATGCCTGTTATTTCAATACTAGCTATGTTTACTGTTTTTTATGCTGCTTTACTAGCATTTAACCAAACAGATATAAAAAAATTAATTGCTTATATCCATATCGCGTTAATGGGATTTGTTACTACAATTATTTATAGTGGATCTGTAATAGCATTTCAAGGCGTTGTTATTCAAATGATAGCCATAAATCTAGCTATCGTTGGCATGTTTATGATTAGCGGATTATTGGCTGAATGCTATTTAACTCGGAATATAAACCAATTTATTGGATTAAAAGAGCAAGTGAGATATCTGTCCTCTTTTACTTTATTTTTTATGTTAGCTGTATTAGGCATACCAGGTACAGCTAATTTTGTTGGTAATTATATGATGTTATTAGGTAGTTATACCTCTTATTCATATTATACAATTTTGTTGGTAATTGGGTTGCTGTTACTGTCAATTTCCTTAATTATTCGTATGCAACCTATTTTTTATGGAGTAGTTGATAAAGTAGATGTAACCAAACACTTTTTAAGTAAAAAAGATATTTTATTATTATCTAGTGTGTTGATTGTTCTAATTTTTATCGGGTTGTACCCTAAGATAGTGTTAGATATATCTTATTCTACTGTCAACCAAACACAGCAGTATATAACAGCAGAACGAGTGGGAGAGTAAAAATTTATGATAGCTTTATTGCCAATATTCATATTGAGCTTTGCCATAATTGTTTTGCTCATAGCGCTTTTTGTTTTTAAAGTAGGAACTAAAAAATGCGCTATTTTAGCTATATCAGGGTTGATATGCGCTTTAATTTGTTCATCAATTCTAGGCTTTAAAATTTCTCATAACACACCCGCAATAACTGATATTAGTAGTGACAATATGCAAATATCTGTACCTACTTCACAAGGTTCAACTGATACTGATTTATCAAGTGAGCAAACTATAGCCGTTGATGAAGTTCCAACGGAAACATCATCCCCTCAAAATGACCAGAACTCTGAACCTATGGTTCAACAAGATTTTGTAGGCCCACCTCAGAATGTTATTGATACTACACAAGCTGATGATAATACTGATAATAAATGGCGTGCTCATCAAGTTACAGCGTTATTTACCTGTGATGGCTATGGATTACTTTATACCAGTTTGATTTTGATTATTTCTATTGTAGTTGCTTCACTCGCTTATCAATGGTTTGTACAAGAACTGGTCGTACATGGTTTATTCTATGTAATTTTATTACTTATGGCATTAGGCGGTGTAACTTTAGTTTATGCAAGTCATTTAATGTCATTCTTCCTAGGCTTAGAATTACTTTCGATACCATTTATTGGATTGATCGGTTATCAATATATACAAACACATGCGTTAGAAGCTGCGATCAAATATATGATTCTATCTGCAATAGCTAGTTCATTTTTGTTAATGGGAATAGCCTTCTACTATGCAACAACTGGAGAGCTTACATTTAGTGGTTTAAGTTACCAGCTTTCAACCATGAATTATCAAAGTACATTATTATTAATTGGCATTTGTTTAATATTAGTGGGAATTGGTTTTAAGCTTTCATTGGTACCTTTTCAACTTTGGTTGCCTGACGTTTATCAAGGTGCGCCGACTGTAGTAGCATTATTATTATCAACAGTAGGAAAAGTGGCAGTATTTTGTGCTATTGCCAGATTATTTTTACTTGCGCCAATTGTTAATAATGAAACAATTCGTATTATTTTAGTGATTATGGCTTTTTGTTCAATACTATGGGGTAATTTATCTGCTTTAATGCAAAGTAGCTTAAAGCGTTTATTAGCTTATTCATCCGTAGCTCACTTTGGTTATTTATTACTTGCTTTAATTGCGGTGCAATATCAAGTATTGGCCTTAGAAACCATTGGTGTATATTTGATTGGTTACATTCTTGCCAATATCTGTATTTTGGGCGTGATCAGTTTAGAATCACATTCCAACGAGTTACAGGATCATGAAAACGAAGTCGATCTTTCAGGATTATTCTGGCGTCGTCCTGTTTTAGCATTAGCAATGGGTATAGGTTTACTCTCTTTAGCCGGTGCTCCACTGACAGCTGGTTTTGTTGGGCGTTTCCTTCTAATATTGTTGGGTGTAACGGCTGAATTATGGTGGTTAATTGCGGCAGTTGTAATTGGTAGTACACTAGGACTTTATTTTTATGCAAGACTTATTCTCAACCTTTATATCAAACCATCTAATGATGAACAGCTGAATTCGAACATCAGATTAAAATGGCAGGATATAAAAATGAGCGAATTGCTAATTGTTCTTGCAGCAGTTTTAACGATTGTATGTGGTGTCTATCCAAAATGGTTAGTTAACTTAGTTAGTATGGCTCAATATTTAACGACTTAATTATTTTTGTTACTTTCTTGAGATTGATTAAAAAGACATTGACAAGAAATAGTTAATTATCGACATATTTATTGTGTTATAATTCTGAACTTTAATATTTTTGTAATAATTAAGAGGACCGATATGGACTTTTTTATTTCTAATGCATATGCAGCCGATGGCGCTCAGCCTGGTGCTGATTATTTAATGCCAATTATGTTAGTGGTATTCGGGTTATTTTTCTATTTTATGATTATGCGCCCACAACAAAAACGCGCTAAAGCGCATCGTGAGTTAATGGCATCAATTTCTAAAGGTGATGAAGTATTAACTAATGGTGGACTTATTGGTCGAGTTTCAAAAGTTAACGACAATGGCTATATTGCGTTAGAGTTAAATGATACAACAGAAGTTGTTATCAAACGTGACTTTATCACATCTGTTTTACCAAAAGGAACAATGAAATCATTATAATAAATTTCATTGTATTAATTATCTAATTCCACAAGAGAAAATGTCGTGCTAAATCGCTATCCTTTGTGGAAGTACATTATGTTGGTCGTCGTAATTTGCGTCGGCCTGCTTTATGCGCTTCCAAATATTTATGGTGAAGATCCTGCTATACAAATTTCAGGTTCAAACGGTACCGAAATTAATGTTGCTATGCAAGATAAAGTTAAGCAACTTTTGGTGAAAAACAAAATTGAACCTAAATCACTCGTATATGAAAATAAATCTATTTTAATTCGATTAAGTGATAATGATACTCAGCTTAAAGCTAAAGAATTAATATCACAAGAATTAGGTGAAGATTATACTGTTGCGCTAAATCTAGCACCAGCAACACCATCGTGGTTAGCTGTGATTGGCGCCGAGCCAATGAAATTAGGCCTCGATTTGCGCGGCGGTGTTCATTTCTTAATGGAAGTAGATATGACTACTGCATTAAGTAAATTGACAGACCAGTCGATTGAAAATTTAAAAGCAGAGTTTAATAAAAACAATCTTGTATATAAAACAATCAGCAAAAATCCTAATCAACAAATAACAATGCAATTTGATAATGTTGAAGATCGAAATAAAGCTATTACTAAGATCAATGGATTACAAGATTATGAGTTAACTTCACAAGATGAAAACAGCATTGTCATTAGTGTTAGTCAACAGAGACTGCAACAAGCGAAAAATGATGCAGTTCAACAAAATACTACCATTTTACGTAATCGAGTTAATCAGTTAGGTGTGGCTGAACCAATTGTTCAACGCCAAGGCTCAGATCGTATTGTGGTTGAATTACCAGGTATCCAAGATACTGCATTGGCTAAACGCATTTTAGGTGCGACAGCTACCCTTGAATTTAGGCAAGTGAATGATGATAGCTCAATTGACTTAGCTGCAATTTTAAACGGCAATATGCGTGTTCCATATGGTTCTGAAATAAAATATATGGAAAACGGCCGACCAGTTTTACTTTATAAACGTGTAGTATTAACAGGTGATCATATTACCGATTCTTCATTTAGAGTAAACGAATATAGCCAACCAGAGGTTTCTATCACTCTTGATAGTGCTGGTGGTAAAACCATGCTTGGTTTCACGCAAAAAAATCTGAAAAAAGCAATGGCAACACTTTTTGTCGAGTATAAAGATACTGGAAAACGTGATGAAAATGATAAACCTATTCTTGAAAAACAAGAGAGAGTCATCAATGTCGCAACTATCCAAGGTATTTTTAGTGACCGATTCCAAGTAACAGGCATAAGTAGTATTGATGAAGCTAAGAATTTATCATTATTACTTAGAGCTGGTGCGTTGATTGCTCCGATTCAAATAATTGAAGAACGAACAGTAGGTCCTTCAATGGGGCAAGAAAATATCACACAAGGCTTAGAATCTTGTGTTTGGGGATTATTAATTTCTGTCATATTTATGCTGGTGGTTTATCGCCTATTTGGAGTATTTGCAAGTCTTGCACTGGTAGCGAACTTAATTTTGATTGTTGGCACCATGTCATTATTACCAGGTGCGACATTGAGTATGCCAGGTATTGCCGGTATAGTTTTAACCGTAGGTATGGCAGTCGATGCTAATGTATTGATTAACGAGCGAATAAAAGAAGAACTCAGTAACGGACGAGGTGTTCAACACGCAATTAGCGAAGGTTATGCGGGCGCTTGGAGTAGTATTTTTGATGCCAACATCACCACACTGATTACTGCGGTTATTCTTTATGCGGTTGGTACTGGCTCAATTAAAGGCTTCGCTATTACATTAGGTATCGGTATTGTAACATCGATGTTTACCTCGATCGTAGGGACTCGAGCATTGGCCAATCTTATTTATGGTGGTCGTCGTGTTGATAAGTTATCAATTTAGAGGTTTATTGTGATTGTTGATAAAAAAGAAAATCATGATGTTAGAGAGCTAAATCATGGCCGCAGAGTCCTCGACTTTTTAAAATTTGGTTTTATTGCTTTTGCCATCTCAATGATATTAGTTGTGGCGTCATTTGTAATAATTTTTGTTAAAGGATTTAATCTTGGACAAGATTTTACTGGTGGGACAACTGTTGAGTTAACCGTTACTAAAGCTATAAACCTTGATGACCTACGTAACAGTTTACGTGATGAGGGCTATCATGAACCAATCGTTCAATATTATGGTAGCAGTAAAGATATCATTATTCGACTACCAACGGCCAACCAAAGTGAAGGTAGTGTATCATCAACGATTGATAATGCATTAGGTATGAAAATTTCAAATTTAGTGCATAAAAATATTGATAGTAATGCGGAAATTAAACGAATTGAATTCGTTGGCCCAACAGTTGGTACTGAATTAGCTCAAGATGGAATATTAGCGATTTGTGCTGCTTTAATCTGTATTTTAATCTACATTGCGTTTCGATTTGAATGGCGATTTGGTACAGGTGCTGTTGTCGCATTAGCGCATGACGTTGTAATAACCGCAGGATATTTATCGTTATTTAATCGAGAGTTAGATTTGACTATTATCGCAGCGATGTTATCTATCATTGGTTATTCGCTAAATGATACCATCGTTGTATTTGACCGAATTCGTGAGAATTTTAGAAAAATTCGACGTGCGTCGCCATACGATGTGATCAACATCTCATTAACTCAAACATTACATCGAACCTTAATGACATCAGGTACAACCTTAGCTGTTGTTATTATTTTGTATATATTTGGCGGTTCAATGTTAAAAGGTTTTTCTGAAACATTAGGCGTAGGGATTGTGTTAGGCACGATATCATCAATCTATGTGGCTGCATATATGTCACTTAAGTTGGGTGTTAAACGTGAGCACTTTATGCCACCAAAAGTTGAAGTTGAAGGTGCAGATCAAAACGCAATTATTCGTTAATTATTTATGCTCTGTCATGGTTTGGCAGAGCTTTATTAGACTGTTTTTTAAGCGAATAATACCAAACTATTTGACACCCTCTAACTAGTTGCATATTATTAGCCACAGTTTTACCTATTTGGGGCCATAGCTCAGCTGGGAGAGCGCAACGCTGGCAGCGTTGAGGTCAGGGGTTCGATCCCCCTTGGCTCCACCACTTCTATATTTTGTAAGATTCTTTTAAACCCAGTAAAGTACACCAAATCCAGTAGTAATAAGCCTTAAAGCCTATTTCATTACCCTGTAAACATCAGTAAGATACATTTATATTCATATTTTTGGGGACTATATTAAGGACTACGCGGATATGGTCCTATAATTTCTTAGTCCCAAAAGGTGAAAGTATGCCTAAAAAAATAACTCCGATGACTGATACACAAATTAAGAACGCCAAGCCACAAAGTAAAGACTATCCTATTTATGATGGAAATGGTTTGCTTTTGCTTATCAAGTCAACAGGGACAAAAATATGGCAATTAAGTGCATGGGATACAAAGAAGTAGCCGATGGGTTAAGAGCTTTAGCAAGTACTGTATTGAACGAGCAGGGCTTTGCCCCTAATATTATTGAAGCGGCACTTGCTCACGTCGATACTAATAGCGTAAGACGAGCCTATAGCCGCGCTACCTATTTAGAGCAACGGTGTATTATGCTTGACTGGTGGGGCGATTTTGTCGAGCGAGCCAGTAAAGGGAATGTCTCTTTATCAGGAAACCGTAATTTGAAGCCAGTTAACCATTAAATGTATTACTCTATAATTATCGTACTTCATATTTGAGTTACACTTTCAATTATTAATAAGATCCACTCTTCAGATGTGAGGGGGACTTTTTCAAGTATCACCCTTAACATATACCAGTTATTAAACTGGTTTTTTATACTTACCTCCCCAAATATTCTAAAGTTTTTATTAAAAGTGTTCACTACTATTCACATTTAAATATAATCTTGAACCTATTGTTATCAATCTGATTTATATAAATATTATTAAACACCTATTAATATAGTGATAATGAATAAATAAAATCTAAAAAAATTATTTCAATTTTGAGAAGGAAAAAATCATGATAATATCCGATTCTTAAATATAAGGAATATGATGAATGAATATTTTAAAAAGTATCTTGATAGGATTATTTATTATTTCTTTGATGGGATGTAAAGAGGAGTTTGATAAAGTTAGTGTTTTTAATGAGTATGCTAGTTTTATTGAGTACAGTCCACATTCAAAGAATATAAAAAGACAGATTATCACATATAAAGAAAATGGCATTGAAAATCAAGTAAGTATAATTAAGGCTGATGAAAAAGGGCGAGTGATTTACTATAGCGACAAAATAAATAAAATGTCCCTTTTGAATTCTATAATTAGTGTTGATTATGAGCAACTAACATTTAATTACAAAGCCCCATTTCTCGGTATTAATGTAAATAATGGCAATATTTTTTTAGATAAAACAAAATCAATACAAAAAATGGTGGGTGTTACTGGCGGTAAATATTCTATGGAAAATCATTATAATGATGGAAAGTTGATATCTACATTTTGGGAAAGTGCGTTTTTGAGTTCTAAAAATGAGTTTTATTGGGAAAATAATTCAATCACTAAATATATTAGTGAGATAAAAAAACTAACAGGGGAGTCTTTTATAAGTATAGAATCAGTTATTAGTTATAATTCAGATGGTCAATTACAAGGAATGAAATCAAGTATGACGGTGATGGGAATGCCTATGGAATTAATTGTGACATTCCAAAAGATAAATAATTATGGTGATTGGACTGAAGCTGAATTAGTTTCGTCAATTAATTCAGAAAATAGTAAAGAAAAAAAAGTTGAGACCGTAACTCGAGAAATAGAATACTGGTAAATATTATTTATTTCATACATAGCCACTTTTATAGGTGGCTTTTTTATTTAGTGAACACCTAAAATGTACAACTGTGAATAGTTAATCATAAAGTGTTCACCGTTCTAACCTTTTTCAGATAAGGCTTACATTAAGTAGTGAACATCGTGAAAACTTTTTATAAAATTTTATTTTAATGGGGAAGAGGTAGATCACTACCAGATTTGATTTTCAGGACAGCCTACCTAATCAATTTTTATATCCACGAAAAATGAAATTTAAATCTAAAATAGATGCGTGGTAAAAATGTCCCGTTTATGGGGGCACTTTTTGTTTTGGGACTATGTTTAGGATTATGATTCAAGTTTATAAAAAACAAAATCCATATTTTAAAAGGATTAAAGTGATGTAGTTCTGTTTCCCTTGGCCCCACCAATTCCCCATTTCTTAAATCAAATTCTTTCAAATACATATATCTAGTGCTAAGATAGCAAAACTATTCACTATTGAGTACTCTATATGATTCAATACCATTCAAAAATATTAGCTAATGAATGTCGTGATATGAATGATATTCGAGCTGAAATCGACAGAATAGATCATTTGGTAATTCAATTATTAGCCGCTCGGTTCGAGTATGTTAAAGCTGCAAGCCAATTCAAAAAAAATGTCACTGATGTGCAGGCTCAAGCTCGTTTTAACAGTATGTTAGAGCAACGTATGCTTTGGGCTAATGAGTTGGGACTTGATGGTGAAGTGATTAAACAATTGTATGCTAACTTAGTTAAATATTTTATTAATGAAGAAATGAAACATTTTAATAAGGCAGATAAATAAGATGAATTATGAAAACAAACAGCATCTATTGGATGAGATAAATAAAACTGCTAAGCTATTTATTGATGAATTCAGCGAATTATCCGAACTAGATAAAGATAAGTTAATAGATGGAGTAGATCGAACTCCAAGTCAAATGATTGCTTATCAGTTAGGATGGTTGGATCTTGTTAAGTCTTGGGATGATCTTGAACTTGCTGGAGAAACCCCAACATTACCAGCAGAAGGCTACAAATGGAATCAGTTAGGCACATTATATCAACACTTTTATAAGATTTATCAGGATTATTCATTACAAGAACTGATTAAATTATTTAATGAGAAAATTGTTATCTGGAATAATTGGATTAACTCATTAGATGATAGTACACTTTTCATAAAAGACACGCGTAATTGGACTAAACCTTTTCCTCCAGCATGGACTGTTGCACGATTTATCCATATTAATTCTGTTGCACCATTTAAATCCTTTAGAGCTAAAATTAGAAAATGGAAAAAATTAAATTCAAATCAGTAAAATCATAACATTTATTCCCAAAAAGATAAGGAACTGTATGGCTTTTTCAGAACAAGAAAAGAAACACCTTTTAGAACTAAAATACGTTGGCGATAAAATCATAGAAAGATTACAACAGATGGAATTCGATTCATTTGAAAAGTTGCGTAATACTACTTTAGTTGAAATACTGAATAAAGGTGCCTTATTAACCGGATCATCATGTTGGAAAAACAGCCATCAGGCAAAAACCGCAATCCAAAATATTTTGGCTTTGGTCAATCAATGTTAATTGATTTTTTTGCTGTAACTATTAAATTTGTCTCTATATAGATGTGATAAACCCTAATTTTAAGTCATTATTTTTGACAATATGGTATCCACACGCGGCGACATCTAAATTGTGGAAAGGTAAAAGATGATAATCACTTGATTGTTCGATTGGTTGGCACTTTCCCCAATATTGATAAAATGATTCGCACATTAAAAAGGATATCCCTATTTTTATCAGCCAATTGTTTGAAATGTGAAGCTGAGTATCACCATTAATATTAGAATAATAAAAGAATATTGGCTAAATTTCTAAATTTTTATACTCAAAAACCCCGTTCCTCAACTTTTTTTAATTGGCTATCACATTTGTGTACTAAAAAATATTCGGTTAACGATAGCAGGATATATCTTAAACAAATATCGATAAATATTAATGGGATAATTAATATTAGCTATTAAGTTTATTAATTAGGTTTTGCTCATTTGATTGAAGTTTGGCAAAATAGCTAACTTACTATGTATTATTTTAAGTACTTTAGATAATTTAAAATTTTCAATTAAAGTAAAATCTCATATTGATAGGTTGAAGATAAAACAGGAACTAAATTAGGATGATTAGTCAAAGAAAAAAAATTATTAAGAGGTTATTCATCTCAAGTTGTTTGAGTGGATTATTCCTTTGTTCAATGACTGCTTATGCCGAAGACTCAAATCTCACGTTGCAAACCGAGACGGTAGAAGAGGTTAATTCCTCAACTGAGACTATAGAATCAATTGATAATGTTGAGCCTTCTCAACCTAATGAACATATTTATCACAAAACTATATTTTCATTGTTAGGTGAACCTAAATACCCTGAAAATTTTGAACATCTTAACTATGTCAATCCCAATGCTCCTAAAGGTGGAATTATTAAATTGTATGAAATAGGTACTTTTGATAATTTTAATCGTTTCGCAAGTCGTGGCGCACCTGAACATTATTCCGGCTCCTTATATGATTCTCTATTTACCACAACAGCTGATGATATTTCGAGTTTTTATCCACTAATTGCGACCTCAATCACTTATTCAGATAGTTATCGTTGGGCAGAGGTAGAAATTAATCCTAATGCGCGTTTTCAAGATGGTAAGCCAATAACCGCACATGATGTGGAATTTACTTTTCAAAAATTTATGACTGAAGGTGTTTCACAATATCGGGTTTACAACAAAGGGATAAATGTTAAAGCCATAGACGATTATCGCGTTCGTGTCGACTTACCTGAAGCCGACCGTGAAAAATTACTATCCTTTGTTGGTAATATGCATGTTATTCCTGAACATTATTGGAAAGATCGTAATTTTTCCGAGCCAGTAAGTACTCCTCCGATTGGTAGCGGACCTTATTATATTAGTGATTATAAAATGGGACAGTATGTCGTTTATAAGCGAAATCCTGATTATTGGGCAAAAGATTTACCAATTAATAGAGGTCTAAATAATTTTGATGAAAAACGTATCGATTATTATATGGATACCAGTATTGCTTTAGAGGCTTTTAAAGCTGGAGAGTATGATTTCCGAGGTGAAGGGCAACCGAAAAATTGGTTTACTCAATATCAAGGAAAATACTTTGATTCAAAAGATATCATTAAAAAAGAAAAAATCGTTGAAACAGCAGTAGATACTAAATGGTTAGCGTTTAATTTGCAGAAAGATTTTTTTAAAGATATAAAAGTTCGAAAAGCGATTACCTTAGCTTTTGATTTTGAATGGTTAAATCATGCATTTTATTATGATAGTTATAAAAGACCATCAAGCTTTTTTGAAAATACTATTTATGCCGCCAAAGGTAAACCGAGTGAACTTGAGCTTAAAAGGTTAACTCCTTATAAAAATATTATTCCTGAACAAGCGTTTGATGAAGCTTTTACTGTTCCTAAAAGTGATGGGCAAGGTTTTAATCGCAATAACTTATTAACAGCTGCTAAATTATTGGAAGAAGCAGGTTGGATCATTAAAGACGGTAAATTAATTAATCCTAAAACCCAACAACCTTTTGAATTTGAATTGTTAACTTACCTTGGTGACGACATCAAATATGCGATCCCTTTCCAGCAAAATTTAGCTCGTTTAGGTATTAAAATGAATATAATCTCACTTGATTACGCGCAGATCAATCGCAGAATGCGTGAACGTGATTATGATATGATGCCACGTAATTATAGTTCGATAGATTATCCATCCTCAAGTTTAATGATTTTTTGGGGAACCGAATATTTAAACTCTACATATAATGGCTCAGGCTTACATAATCAGGCTATTGATTCAATTATTAATGAAATAATTAAAAATGTTGGAAACCAGGAGGAATTAGTTCCACTTGGACGAGCACTAGATCGAATTTTGACGCAAGAATATCCGATGATTCCAATGTGGTATAACAGTAAAACTTTTTATGCATATTGGAATAAATTTGGCCAGCCAACCCAACAACCAACTTATGCAATAGGAATTGATAGCTGGTGGTATGATGAAGATAAAGCAGCTAGCTTATCAAAGAATAGAGAACACTAATATGCTGAATTATTTTATCCGTCGATTATTGCTAATTATTCCAACATTGCTAATCATTTTGACGATCAACTTTTTTATTGTACAAATTGCACCCGGCGGTCCTGTTGATCAAGCATTGTCTATGATTGAAAATGGACCAGAAGCAGGACAAACCTTGTTACCAGGCAGTGAAACTAGCCCAACAATATTAAAAGAAGAAAAAAAACAATCAAATTATCAGGGCGGGCGAGGTCTTGATCCTGAAATTGTGGCAATGATTGAAAAGCAATATGGTTTTGATAAACCGATCTGGGAACGCTACATTAATACATTGAAACAATTTATTCAGTTTGATTTTGGTAACAGCTTTTTCAAAAGTGAATCAGTGCTAAGTTTAATTGCAAAAAGTTTACCTGTTTCTATTTCATTGGGGTTATGGAGTACATTAATCATTTATTTAATCTCAATTCCATTAGGGATTCGTAAAGCAGTTAAAGATGGTTCAATATTTGATTTTTGGACAAGTACTTTAATCATTATTGGTTATGCAATACCCGCTTTTTTATTAGCCGTGTTGCTAATAGTCCTTTTCGCTGGGGGGAGTTATTGGGATATTTTCCCGCTTCGAGGATTAATCTCAAATAATTTTGAACAATTAGATTTTTGGGGCAAAGTCAAAGATTATTGTTGGCATATTTGCTTACCAACTATTGCTATGGTGGTTAGTGGTTTTGCAACATTAACTATGCTAACTAAGAACTCATTCTTAGATGAAATTCGCAAACAATATGTTGTGACTGCCAGAGCTAAAGGTTTGAGTGAAAGGCAAATTATGTATAAACATGTTTTCCGCAATGCAACCTTACTTATCGTATCGGGTTTTCCAACCTCATTTGTCGGAATTTTATTTACTAGCTCAGTACTTATTGAAGCGATATTTTCACTTAAAGGATTAGGTTTATTAGGGTATGAGGCAATTATTCAACGTGACTATCCTGTTATTTTTGGCTCATTATATATATTTACATTAATTGGCCTACTCACTAAACTTTTATCAGATTTAACTTATATGTTAATTGATCCACGTATTGACTTTGAGGCTCGCAACTGATGACTATGCACTATTCAATTAATCAGCTACGTTGGCAACGATTTAAACGCAATCGACGTGGGTATTATTCGTTATGGCTATTTTCAATATTATTTATAATAAGTCTATTTTCTGATTTTATATTTAATGATCGCCCCATTTTCATAAAGTATCAAAATAACTATTACTCGCCAATATTTCATTTTTATCCGGAAACAGAGTTTGGCGGGCAGTTTCAAACGCAAACTAATTATTTAGATCCCGCAGTACAAAATAAGATTGAATCAGATGGTTGGATATTTTGGCCTCCATTCCGATATACCTATAATACTGTAATTCATGATACAGCTAGCACATTTCCAACACCACCATCTAAAACGCATTTGCTAGGCACAACTGATGCTGGATTTGATGTATTAGCCAATATTTTATACGGATTTAGAATATCGATGTTTTTTGCGGTATTTTTAACTTTCTTCACTTCCATTATTGGTGTACTAATCGGTGCAATCCAAGGTTATTATGGCGGAAAAGTCGACCTATTGGGACAACGATTCATTGAAATTTGGAGCGGATTACCAGAATTATTTGTAATTATTCTACTTGCAAGTATCTTACCACTCAATTTTTGGTGGTTATTAGCTATTACAGTATTATTTGGATGGATGGCTTTAGTTGGTATTGTGCGAGCCGAGTTTTTACGTACTCGTAACTTTGATTATATTCGAGCTGCCAAAGCAATGGGAGTGAGTGATAGTAAAATTATGTTTCGACATATGTTGCCCAATGCGATGGTTGCGACATTAACATATTTACCATTTATTCTTTGTGGTTCAATTTCAACTTTAACTGCATTGGATTTTTTAGGTTTTGGTTTGCCCATTGATTCACCATCCTTAGGTCGATTACTTCTACAAGGTAAAAACAATTTACAAGCACCTTGGCTCGGTATTAGTTCTTTTTTAGTTATTTCTATATTATTGTCACTTTTAATTTTTATTGGTGAAGGAATTAGAGATGCATTTGATCCAAACAAAGGAGTATATAAATGAGTTCTCCTTTATTATCGATTGTTGATTTAAGTATTGCTTTTAAAACTGGTCAAGACTTGCAAAGTCAAATTGTCGAAAATATTAGCTTTGATATCGGCGAACAAGAAACGGTTGCATTAGTTGGTGAATCTGGTTCTGGTAAAAGTGTGACTGCACTATCGATCTTAAAATTGTTACCCAAAGAGCAGGTGATCTATCCATCTGGCGATATTATTTTTGAGGATAAATCGTTATTACATGCACCTGAAAAAGAGTTACGCAAAATTCGTGGTAATGAAATAAGTATGATATTCCAAGAACCAATGGTATCACTTAATCCATTACATACAGTGGAAAAACAACTTTACGAAGTACTATCATTACATCGTGGTATGCGACGTAATGTTGCTCGGGGGGAGATTTTACAATATTTAGATCGTGTTGGAATCAAAGAGCCTAAAACTAAACTTTCTGCTTATCCTCATCAATTGTCTGGCGGCGAAAGACAACGGGTCATGATTGCAATGGCAATTTTAACGCATCCTAAATTATTAATAGCCGATGAACCAACTACAGCCTTAGATGTTTCAGTTCAAGCACAAATTATTGATTTACTCAAAGAACTTAAAAAAGAACTTAATATGAGTATGCTATTTATTTCACATAATTTGGGGATTGTAAAAAAACTGGCAGATAAAGTGACAGTAATGCAAAATGGGCAAATTGTTGAATTCAATAATAAACAACGCATCTTTTTGCGCCCTCAACAAGAATATACCCAAACATTATTAAATTCACAACCTAGTGGTGAACCCGTTCCTTTACCTGATACACCGGGTATATTGCTCAGTGTTAATCATCTGAATGTTGAAGTTATCGCGCAAAAACGATTATTTAGTAGTAAAAAGAAGAAAATTGTTGATAATATTGGCTTCACGGTGCACCAAGGTGAAACTGTGGGTATAGTTGGCGAGTCAGGATCAGGTAAAAGTACTACTGCACTAGCTATTTTGCGTTTAATTCAATCACAAGGTGATATTTTATTCGATAGCCATCCTATACAGAATTTATCCGCTAAAAAATTATTACCATTTCGCAGCCGAATCCAAGTGGTATTTCAAGACCCATACTCTTCACTTAATCCTCGCTTAAACGTTGAACAAATTATTAGTGAAGGCTTAATTACTCATAAGAAATTGAGTAAAACAGAGCGTGAACAAGCCGTGATTGATATTATGCAAGAAGTTGGATTAGAGCCTGAAATGCGTTTTCGTTACCCTAATGAATTTTCTGGCGGACAACGACAACGAATTGCCATTGCTAGAGCTTTAATCTTACAACCAGAATTATTGATTTTAGATGAGCCAACTTCTTCATTAGATCATACTATTCAAAAGCAAATAATTAATTTGCTTAAATCATTGCAAGAAAAACACCATCTTAGCTATCTATTTATTAGTCATGATCTTGCCTTAGTTTATTCTTTCTGTCACCAAATTGTTGTGATGAAAGAGGGAAAAATTATTGAACAAGGCTCTCGTGAACAAATCTTCTATACGCCTGAAACTGACTATACAAAAGATTTGCTTTCATTTTTAGATAAACCACCTAGAAAAGCGACTAAAACCCTAATTCATGCTGATATTCTTGAAAAAACGCAGAAAGCTGAAACAGAAGAAAATATAGAAAAGGTTGAAAAGCATGATGGTGAAGAAGAAAAAAAGGTCAATTGGGAAGATGCATTGTTAATGCGCAAAAAATAAATTTATACGGCTTAGGTATAGGCCATAATTAAAAATTTAATTTAGTAAAAAAGATTAAACAGGTTAATTATGCAAAAACGAGTATTCCGATTTTTAACTGCTTCATGTTTATCATTTGTCTCAATAAATGTCATGGCATTAACGTGTTCTGATGATGTTGAGCAAAATAAAGTTGAGGCAAATAATTATATCTTCAAAATATTAGATTTTATTGATTCTAAAGCTAAAGGTATAAAACAAGAAGTTAGAACTTCAACAATCACATCAGATACAGGTGCGATCCGTTCAATTGCGAAACATAGTTTAAATTATGATTCCAATGGCTTAATTACTGAAAGTCATTACGACCTTTATTCTGATAAAAATGAAAAACTTTATTCTGAGCATCTACAAAAAACAGAATTTGGTTGGCAAAATGTTATTCAAGATATTGAAGATAAAACTAACAGTACGATTCAATTCAAAACAGATGAAAAAGGCCGTATTATTGCGTCGGAACAAATAAAGAAGGCTCCTGATTTTACATTTATTGAGAATGACAATTATCAGTTTGATAATAACAATTGTTTAGTTAATAAAAATGTTCAATGGCAGCTAAAAGAGTTGAATGCTAATGGAGATGTAGTCGGAGCTGTTCAAAAAGGTGCTTCGGTATATTCATTTACTTACCAAAACCATCAATTAGCAAAAGTGTCAGCGCAATATAGCAATAAAACCCAAAATGAAAGTAATTTCTCTTACCAATTTGATGAAATTAACCGATTAATGGCCATTCATTCAGCTTACGCAATGGTGGGTAAAGATACAACAAATTATATAACCGATTTCTTAACTTTTAATGAGAAAAATGATTGGCTTAGTGCAAGTCAGTCTAAACAAAATAGAAAAAACAAACAGACTAATATTGTTCGACAAATTACCTATTATTAATCCAATTTAAATAGCGTTATCAAAAGTAATCGATAGCGCCAATAAATTAATATCAAAGTAGCTTTAGGCTCTGACAAATAAAATATAAATTGCATGAGCAGTCCATGCGAATGCTAAACAGAAAGTTAGTAGCTTTTCTCGTTTTGGATGTATGTTGAAATGATGCAGCAAAGTTAGAATCTGTTGTAATCCACACCAAATTGGTAGCGAAATCATTAAGCATAAAAATAGTTTGCCTAATTCAGTGTTGGCTAATTTAAGAATTGATGAACGCGTTATTGCATCACCAAAAGGGATAATAAATGCAATGATACCCAATACCACGGGAGCAAAAATAGCTGCCCAAAGTCCACCTAAAGCAAATAGTCCTTTTGCCACTGTTGAATCAGAGCGTATTGGTTGATTTTCTTGTTTTTTCATTAATCAAACACCACTTATTTAATAATCAATAATAGTAAGTAATATGAAAGTAAAAGTGTTACACACCAAAAGCCAATAATAAGTAAATATACTTTACCCTTTTTATGCGAATCTTGCTTAAAAATAACTTTCGGTATTAATCTAAACCAATTAATTGAATGAAATAAAGCAAGTAATAAAGCAATAGAATTGATGACAACAACTAAAGGCTTTTGCAAGAAAAAGATAAAACGATAAAACTCGTCTTGCCCCATTGCGTTTGTGTACATACAAATAACCCCATACATCAATATTAAGCTTACCCAAATCATGGAAAAAGGGGTTAATTTATTAACAATTGAAAAAAATCGCGCCTGTTTTTTTGATAAATTAATATGTTCAGGCTGATTGTTAGTATTAATTAACTTAGTATTTGATTGGTAATTATCATTATTCTTTTTAATCATAACATTCTCAATGGAGGTAGGATTATCACGTAATTAATCTTTTAAGCGATCAATGTTCATCTGAATATTATAAACACTAACTGATTAATATCGTCAAATTAAAGTCACGAATGATATCGTTTTTTTACTTATCAACACTAGGCAGAAAGTGCGTTGGGCTTAATTCATATTAAGTATAAAAGAAATCTATATCGCATTGTTGCGAGATTAACAAATTACCTTTAAACAGATAATTAGTATGATTAAACACTAGATATCATAAAAACTAAATTGTGTACGATAGATTTTTATATTTTTTAATTGGGGATAATATTTCAATAAGTAAATATAAAAATCATGGCATTTGAAATTTTCAGAATATCTAGAATTGTTAATTCATTAGGTATCATTTCAATTTTTTATCCATGTTTTCGTAGATCTTAATTGGCTTAATGGGGATTAATGTTTTATCTTTTACTTCAAACTCAGAATTATTACTGGAAACAACCATTATCTGTCCTCTTTCTAAGTTAAAATCTAAAAGTGCATATGGTTCTACAAAACCTAAAAGAGAAAACTCCCT
>NZ_JAFNNH010000016.1:1079-63091 GCF_026536845.1 Gilliamella sp. B3023 | reverse complement strand
AGTCATTAAAAGTAAGCTGACTCAAGGAGTCAACGTCGTTTAGCCATAAAAAAAGCGATTTTGCGGCTAAGCGACGTTTAAATTACCCGCTTAGGCGGGTTTATTTTTGAGGTGTTTTATCGCAAAAAAAGTTGAGGAGCGGGGTTTTTGTAACGATAAAAAGCCGAACAAGCCTCTTTTCATCCCCTAAAACATTAAGTAACCCTTTTTTTAAAGTTCCAAAAAGCAATCTCCATTTTAAGTTATACAACTCTATGTTATCCTTAACGCAACATTCGATCACAGGACGTTCTATATGATAAAAGATCCATTTTATGATCGTGAGGCGAAAAAGTATGAATCGCCGATCGCCAGTCGTGAACTGATTTTGGATTATCTTACCAAAGAAGCAAAACCAGCCAGTTTAGAAAAAATAGCTAAAGCCGTATCAATCAAATCTGACGAACAAAAAGAGGCTTTACATCGCCGATTGCGAGCGATGGAACGTGATGGTCAGGTGGTTTACACGCGTCGTAAATGTTATGCCTTACCTGAAAAATTCGATATGGTTAAGGGTAGTGTTATTGCACATCGTGATGGCTATGGCTTTTTACGGGTTGAAGGTAAGCCGGAAGACTATTTTTTGTCACACGAGCAGATGAAAAAGGTTTTACAAGGCGATGTTATTTTGGCTCAGCCAATCGGTAGTCAATACCGTGGTAAGACTGAAGCGCGAGTGGTGCGGATTTTAGAGCCGCGTACTAATCTGATTGTTGGTCGTTATTTTATTGAGCAAGGCGTTGGTTTTGTGGTGCCGGATGATAGCCGTTTGAATTTTGATATTTTAATCGCTGGCAAGCCAAATCGTACGGTTAGAATGGGCTCAGTTGTTGTGGTTGAATTGCAGCAAAGACCTGAACGACGCCAAAAAGCGGTCGGTGTGATTAAGGAAGTGCTTGGCGAAATAATGGGCACGAATTTAGCCATCGATATTTCATTACGTAATCATGAGATCCCTTATGAATTTCCAAAAGCGGTTGAAAACGCGGCTAACAAGTTTAGTGAGCAAGTACCTGAAAGCGCTAAAAAAGGCCGTAAGGATCTACGTGATTTGCCGTTAGTAACCATTGATGGTGAAGATGCACGAGATTTTGATGATGCGGTCTATTGTCAAAAGAATCGTGGTGGTGGCTATCGTTTGTGGGTGGCGATTGCTGATGTGAGCTATTATGTGCGAACCGGTAAGGCGCTTGATAAAGAAGCTTGTTTGCGTGGGACTTCAGTCTATTTTCCGTCGCGCGTGGTTCCGATGTTGCCGGAAGTTTTATCCAATGGCCTTTGTTCGCTCAATCCACAAGTTGATCGCTTGTGTTTAGTGTGCGAAATGACCGTGTCGAATAAGGGGCGTTTGACCGGTTATCAATTTTATGAAGCGGTGATGAATTCACACGCGCGTTTAACTTATACCAAGGTAGCTAAAATTTTGGAAGGTGATAAGGATTTGCGTGAGCATTATCGTGAGTTGGTTCCTCACCTTGAAAATCTTTATGGTCTTTATAAGGTGCTTAATAGTGCTCGAATTGCTCGTGGCGCAATCGGGTTTGAGTCGGAAGAGCCTAAATTCATCTTCAATGCTGATAAACGTATTGAGAGCATTGAGTTAGTTCAGCGAAATGAAGCGCATAAGATCATTGAGGAGTGTATGATTTTGGCCAATGTTGCCGCAGCAAAATTGGTGATTGATGCTGAGATTCCGTCGCTATTTCGTGTGCATGATAAACCGGATGAAGATCGCATAAATAATTTACGCAGTATTTTAAGTGAACTTGGTTTGTCTCTCGGTAAGGGTACCAGTCCAAAAGATATCGCTAAGTTGATGGTTGAGGTTGAAGCAAGACCTGATCATGAGATGTTGCAAACGGTCATTTTGCGCTCAATGAAGCAAGCAATTTACGATCCTGAAAATCGTGGGCACTTTGGGTTAGCACTTGAGGAGTATGCGCACTTTACATCGCCAATTCGTCGTTATCCTGATCTGTTATTGCATCGTGCGATTAAATGGGTTATTGCTGATCAGCAACATAGTAAACAACATGATAAAACCGGTGGACACCGTTATACGACTAGCGAGATGCTCTATTTTGGTGAACACTGTTCAATGACCGAACGCCGAGCGGACGAAGCGGTTCGTGATGTCGTTGATTGGTTGAAATGTGATTATATGCAAGATCATGTCGGCGAGGTATTCAATGGCACTATTTCGAGTGTTGTTAATTTCGGCTTTTTTGTGCGATTAGATGATCTATTTATTGATGGTTTAGTGCACGTTTCTTCACTCGAAAATGATTATTATATTTTTGATGCATCACGTAATCGTTTAATTGGTGAAAATACCCGTTTTATTTATCGTTTAGGTGACAAAGTTCAAGTAACAGTCGTAAATGTTAATCCTGACGAGCGTAAAATTGATTTTTCATTGGTTGGCAGTAATAATAAGCCACAACGCCAAGGTAAGACAGCCAAAGATAAGGCTAAGAAAGTCGATAGTGATGCTGAACTGCCAGTTAAGCGCAAAAGTAAAAGCCAAGCTAATAGTAAAAAAACGGGCGCAAAGGTTGTCGCAAAGAGTAAAAAACGCAGTAAGCCAAAAACAGCTGCTAAAAAAACGTCTAAATCAGCATCGACCTCAAGTAATCAGAGAAAAAAGAGTAAAAAATAGATGAGTGAAACAGTTTACGGTATCCACGCGATTGAAGCTTTGTTAGCGCGTGCACCAGAAAGAATTATTGAAGTTTTTATCGTTAAAGGCCGAGAAGATAAGCGCCTTAATGCCCTTGTTCGTGAGTTGGAGCAGTTGGGTTTAGCCGTAAAAGTGACCAATAGGCAGTATTTAGATGAAAAAACGAAAAATGGCGTTCATCAAGGTATTTTGGCGATGGTTAAACCAAGCCGTGGTTATCAGGAAAATGATATTCCATTATTAATGGAGCAAAATTCCAATCCGATTATTTTAATTTTAGATGGTGTGACTGATCCACATAATTTAGGTGCTTGTATTCGTACTGCTGATGCCGCTGGTGTGAGCTTTATTGTTGTACCTAAAGATCGTTCTGCACCACTTAATTCAACCGCTCAGAAAGTTGCATGTGGCGCGGCTGAAAGCGTGCCAGTGGTTAGAGTCACCAATTTGGCGCGTACTATGCGTATGTTACAAGATGAATATCAAGTTTGGATTGTGGGTACTGCTGGTGAAGCAACCAGCACACTTTACCAAACTGACTTTTATAAAAATTCAACAGCATTGGCCTTAGTGATGGGGGCAGAAGGTGAGGGGATGCGTCGATTAACCAAAGAGCATTGTGATGAGTTAGTCAGTATACCGATGGCAGGTATTGTTTCTTCGCTTAATGTGTCTGTTGCTACCGGCGTTTGCTTATTTGAGATTGTTAGACAAAAAAATAAATAGTTAGAGTTATAGTATGTTAGGATTTTTGAAAAAGCTTTTATCAGGGAATAAAGAAAAAAATGCTCCGGCGCTGTCTGAGCGAGATTTGAATGGTCGTAATCGTGTCGGATATCCGACAATGCAATTATCGCGTGAGATTGATAATTTAGTTAAATTGAAATACCGTCCTCTTAAACGTGTAATTAAGGTGTATAGAGACACGCTGTTTTTTAAATGGGGTCCTGCAGTTATCAATAATACTTTATCAGATGAGCAGTTGGCTAATTTGTCCGGACGGAACGTTCAGATGGTTTATTTATTGCTGTTTCGTGATATGTTAAGACATATTTCAGGTTTAGCTAAATTTAGGCATTTTGCCGAAGATTGGCCGGAACAATTTGCGAATGAGTTATTAGATAATTGCAAAATGCTAGGCGATAGTGATGATGTTGATGTCGCTAAAAAAGAAGCGTTATTTGCTAATACTGAGCTTTATAATGTTGATACTCCCATCGATCCTAAACACCCAGAAAATACGCAAATCCCTGATTGGACAGTGCCATTAGCGGAATTAATTATGCTGCCACCGGATATGATTTATAAGTGTCATCGTCCTTTAATGGCTGCAATTGACCGTCGCAAAAAGCGCTAACTTTAACGATTGATTGAGTTGAAGCTGTAATATCGATTCACTCAATCAATTTTGTTAACTTAATTTACTTCCTTCCTTAAATAGCACTATTTATTACCAACAATTTTGCAATTTATCTTTGCAAAAATACCCACAGCAAATTCCTCTCACTGCTTGAATTTTGCATTTATACAATTCAATTTCTTTTGTCATAACTAGTCAGCCCGATAAGTTCGACAAAGTCTAACAATTATGTGAGGAGAGATAGTAAAGGTATTAACACTTATTTCTATTAAAATAAAGGTCAATGCCGACACAATGGTGTCGGCACGATTATTTTGCTTTTTAGCTTTTGATTAGATCAACTTCAACACCTAACCCTTTTGCTACACCTGAACCATAATCGGGATGGACTTTATAGAAGTGTTTAAGCTGTCTAATTTGAATATCACGATCGACGTTTTTCATCGAAGTGACAATATTATCAATAAGCAGTTGTTTTTGATCTGGACGCATTAAATTAAATAATGCACGTGGGTGCGAATAGTAATCACCATCAACACGATGATCGTGTTTATCCATTGTGCCGGCAGGGACATGCATCGGTGGCTCAGCATACTGCGGTTGTTGTTTAGGTGCACTATCAACACTATTTGGCTCATAGTTTGGTGCATTATCCGGCGTATAAAAGCGCATAGCTCCGTCACGTTGATAATTGTGTACCGGGCATTTAGGTGCATTGATTGGTAATTGTTGGTAGTTTGTACCGATACGATAACGGTGCGCATCAGCATACGCAAAAATTCGCCCTTGTAACATTTTATCCGGTGATAAGCCAATACCAGGTACAATATTACTTGGTTCAAATGCGGATTGTTCTACTTCAGCAAAATAGTTTTCCGGATTACGGTTAAGCTCCATAACACCGACTTCAATAAGCGGAAACTGTTTTTGCGACCAAACTTTAGTGACATCAAATGGGTTTTCTGGATGGTTATTGGCTTGTTCTTCACTCATCACTTGTATATAAAGTCGCCATTTAGGGTAGTTACCTTGTTCAATGGCATTAAAGAGATCTTCTTGCGCTGAATCAGGGTTGCTACCGTCGAGTTCTGCGGCTTTTTTAGGATGAATATTTTTAATGCCTTGTTCCGTTCTAAAATGCCATTTTACCCAAGTTCGTACATTATCTTTGTTGATTAAACTATAAGTATGGCTACCAAAACCATGCATATGTCGAAATCCGTCTGGAATGCCTCGGTCAGAAAATAGAATTGTTACTTGATGAAGTGATTCTGGCGATAAAGAGAAAAAGTCCCACATCATTTGCGGATCTTTTAAGTTGGTCTTAGGATCGCGTTTTTGGGTGTGGATAAAGTCCGGGAATTTGATTGCATCACGAATAAAAAATACTGGCGTGTTATTACCGACGATATCCCAGTTACCTTGATCTGTGTAAAATTTTACTGAAAATCCACGTGGATCACGTGCCGTGTCTGATGAACCACGTTCACCGCCAACAGTTGAAAATCGAGCAAAAACGGGAGTTTGTTTGCCAACTTCGGCAAAAATGCTGGCATAGCTATATTGAGTAATATCATTGGTGACGGTAAATGTTCCGTGTGCGCCAGAGCCTTTGGCATGGACTCGTCTTTCCGGGATATTTTCACGGTTAAACTGAGCGAGTTTTTCGATTAATTGATAGTCGTCAATCAATACCGGTCCACGAGGGCCAGCAGTGCGAGAGTTTTGATTGTCGGCAATAGGGGCACCATTATTGGTGGTGAGTTCTTTTTTTTCTGACATTGCAATACTCCTTATTAGATTGTAACTTTATAGTTAAAGAGTTGTGATTGATTTTATTGAAAAACTAATTTACTAAGGAATAAGATAAAGACGGTGATGCGTGTAAAAAAAGATATTGCTCGATTTATTATATAACTAAATTGGCTATTAATTGTAGAAAAACAAATTTATTATTTTTTAATCTAGTAATGAGCGATAGTGAATATAAAAATGGGTCCTTAACCAGATTAAGCATAAATGATTTCCGGTAATTTAACATCCCAATGCTGATTATCAACATGATCAACTTTTTGGCAGGCAAATGCTAGCCCAATAGGATAAATTTGCTGTTGTTGGTAGTTTTCAAGAAAGCGATCATAATAGCCACCGCCCATACCAATACGAAATCCTCGGTCATCAAAAGCCACAAGTGGCGTAAAGATGATATCAAGTTGTTCAATATCTATGATTTTAGTTTTATCGATCACTGGTTCTAAGATACCAAAGCTATTTTTTACTAGTGGTGTATTTGGGGTGTAATTTAAGAAGATTAGTTTATGTTCAGCAATTGGGACAGGTAAATAGACCGATTTATTTTGTTGCCATAGATATTCAATAATCGGTTTAGTATCGACTTCTCCATCAAATGATAAGAATATTGCAATATGTTGTGCTTGGCTGACGGCTGGATGGTCTTTTATTTTTTGGTAGATTATGGCTTGTGCGCTATCGCGTTGTGCCTGAGATAATTCACGTCTTTTTTGACGTATAGTTTGCCGAATGTCCATAAGTTTTTATTTGAAAGAGAGAAGGAATAAAGACTCCAAGATGCCGTTAGGGGCGTAACCCTTGAACCCGAGGTTCAAGGTGAATAGCATGTTTTAATTTTTAGGTTTCCTAAGTTAATTAGGCATACACACCAATTAAAAATCACACCATTCTAAATTAAAGATTATCGGCTCAGGGGACTAACCCATATCGCGAACATCTCAGAGATGTTTACTATGATACAAAATTTAGAAAATCATACAATAGTCTTTGTGGTTTATTTACATTTCATCTAACTAATTGCTAGTATTTAATGCGGAATCAAGTAATTGCTGTAGCATTTTTAGTCGATTTGCAAATTCATCGCTTTTTTCTTTTTCTTTCGTTAGTTCGTAAGAGATATTTAATGCAGCAGTCATGATAAGTTGATCGCTTCCAACTTGGGGGGATTTTTCTCGTAAATTTGTTAATCGCGCATCTAAATCTTTAGCGGCATTTGTAAGTGCGTCAACTTCATCGACTGGACAATTAAATTTTAACGTTCGCCCAAAAATCTGAACGGTGACAGCTTGATTTTCCATATTTAACCTATAGTTTGATAAATTTATTAATTTTGTCGATTATATGTTTAGCGTTTAATCCGACTTCATCGCGCATTTCTTGCTGTGAGCCTTGCGGGATAAAAATATCAGGCAATCCGATATTTAAAATATCACATTTTATTTTTTTCGATAACAAAAATTCATTAACAGCGCTTCCTGCTCCACCTTTGATGCTGTTTTCTTCGATGGTGACCAGTATATTATGGCTTTGGCTAATGTGCAAAAGGACTTTTTCATCAAGTGGTTTTACAAAACGCATATCTATCACTGTAGCATTTATTTGTTCGGCTACTTGTAAAACTTCAGGTAATAGTGTGCCAAAATTGAGTAAAGCGATCTCTTCGCCCTGCCGGCAGCATTTTGATTGCCCTAGTGGTATTGTTTTTAGTGGCTCTAAATGTGCGCCAGTGCCTTCGCCTCGAGGGTAGCGTACTAATGCTGGTCCATCATGTAAATAGCCTGTATAGAGCATTTGTCGGCATTCGTTTTCGTCACTTGGGGTCATGATGACTAAGTTTGGAATACAGCGTAAAAAGCTTAGATCAAACGCACCTTGGTGGGTTTCACCATCAGCCCCCACAATGCCCGCGCGGTCTATCGCAAATAAAACCGGTAAGTTTTGGATGGCAATATCATGAATGACTTGATCGTAAGCTCGTTGCAAGAAGGTTGAGTAGATAGCAACCACTGGTTTTAATTCGCTAATAGCAAAGCCGGCAGCTAATGTGACTGCATGTTGTTCAGCAATGGCGACATCAAAGAATTGATCTGGAAATCGTTTAGCAAATTCAGTCATGCCAGAACCTTCGCTCATGGCTGGCGTGATTGCCATTAGGCGTTTGTCTTGCTCTGCTATTTCACATAGCCAGTCACCAAAGATTTTGGAATAAGTTGGGGTAATTTTATTTGTGCTAGGTAATATTCCTTCATTTGGATTAAATTTAGGAACGCCGTGCCATAAGGTTGGGTTTTGCTCGGCTGGAGCATAACCTTTTCCTTTCTGGGTGATAATATGCAGTAATTGTGGGCCTTTTAGTTGTCTGACTTTTTGTAAGGTGGCAACTAATGTTTCAATATCATGTCCATCAACAGGACCAATATAGTTAAAACCTAATTCCTCAAATAAAATAGCCGGAGTGACTAAGCCTTTTAGGTGCTCTTCCGTTTTTTTGAATAGTTCTTTTAATGGTGGAATATTGGAAAGCACTTTTTTGCCACTTTCACGAAGTGAGGTGTAGGCTTTGCTTGATAATATTTGTGCCAAGTGTTGATTAAGTGCACCTGTGTTTTCTGAAATGGACATATCGTTGTCATTAACGATAACTAGCATATCTGGTTTTATGTGCCCAGCATGGTTCATCGCTTCAAATGCCATACCAGCAGTTAAGGCCCCATCACCAATAATAGCGGCGACTTTTTTACCTGACTGTTTTTTTTGCTCTGCGATGGCAATACCCAGCGCTGCACTTATTGAGGTTGATGAATGTCCTGTTGTTAATACATCATATTCACTTTCATTTCGGTGAGGAAACGGGTGTAATCCCCCTTTTTGGCGAATAGTTAGCATCTGATCGCGTCGACCCGTTAGAATTTTATGTGGATAAGCTTGATGACCTACGTCCCATATAATTTTGTCAAATGGTGTCTGATAGACGTAATGCAACGCGACTGTTAATTCGACCACACCAAGACCTGAAGCTAAATGACCACTAGATTGGCTGACACTGTCTAATAAAAATTGTCGCAGTTCCTGACTAATTGCTGGCAATTGTGCGAGCGGATATCGCCTAAGATCCGCAGGTGAATTGATTTGCTTTAATAGAGGATATTTGTCTAAATTCATTTTTATCATCTAGTTATTTAGTTAACTATTTCGATTAATAATAAAACCAGCAAGGTCTTGTAATGGTTGGCTATTATAAGGTATTTGCGTCAGACTATCGATAGCTTGTTGATATAACTTGTGTGTCATTTCGATTGCATTTTGTAAACCCATCAATGCTGGATAAGTGCTTTTTTCCAACTTAAGATCAGAGCCTTGTGGTTTACCCATCAGCTCTTGTTCACCAATGACGTCTAATATGTCATCTTGTATCTGGAATGCTAGTCCAATTGCTTTAGCATAGTTGTCTAACATTGGGTAATAGGGTTGAGCTACCTCATCGCATGAATAAGCACCGAGCCTTACTGCCGCTTGAATTAAGGCGCCAGTTTTATAGTTATGGATAGTTTGTAAATGTTCCAACGTGACTGTTTGGTGTTCTGCTTGTAAATCCAGTGATTGACCTAAACACATTCCAGCAAGGCCACTTGCACTTGCTAGTTCAGCAATCATTTTTATTTTACTTTGGTTGCTGATTTGTTGGTTTTCGGATAATAGGCTGAATGCTAGTGATTGTAGTGCATCACCAGCGAGGATGGCTTGTGCTTGGCCAAATTTTATGTGGCAGGTTGGTTTTCCTCGCCTTAGATTATCATCATCCATTGCGGGTAAGTCATCATGAATTAATGAGTAGGTATGCATCGATTCAATGGCAGCAGCAACTGAATCGAGTTTGGTTAGCGGACAATTAAACATTTGTCCGGTTAAATAGACCAGAATAGGGCGTATTCGCTTGCCACCAGCAAGCAGGCTGTAACTCATCGCTTGTTGCAAATTAGATGGTGCAAACTGCGAAATATATGTTGTTAGATAGTTATCAATACGTTCTTGTAATGGTTTTAGGCTATTCATTATTATCAATGGAAAATTCAGATAATTGTGCATCACTATTTTCAGATAATAAAATTTGGATGCGTTGCTCAGCTTCATTAAGTTGTTTTTGACCAGAACGAGCTAGTTTGATGCCTTTTTCGAATTCATTTAGTGCTTCATCTAATGGTAAATCGCCATTTTCAAGTTGAGTGACAATTGCTTCAAGTTGCTTGATGGTTTCTTCGAAACTGACTTCATTATTGTTTGACATATCGTACTCCTTCTTATACCAAATGAGTATACACGTATTTTTTATGATGGTGAATTAAGATGTTTTAGTTAACAATTTAACTAAGCTGTTCTTTTTCATTTTCAAGTTCATCAACTGATAGTTGAGCTATATCTGGATTAATTGGTTTTTTTACTTCAATCCCTAATTCCCTAAATCGTTCTATTTGACCAATCACGTTACCACGCCCTTTCGAGAGTTTGTTCATTGAGTTTTGATAGGTTTGTTGGGCTTTATCCAAACAGTTGCCTAGATTTTCCATATCTTCGATAAATCCACGTACTTTGTCATATAGTTTGCTGGCTCTATCAGCAATAAGCTCGGCATTACGATTTTGGTATTCAAAACGCCATAAATTATGAATAGTTCGCAAGGCAACCAATAGGGTAGTTGGGCTAACAATCATGATGTTACTTTTTAATGCATCATTGATTAATGATGGATCTTGATCGATGGCGGATAAAAATGCCGGTTCGACAGGAATGAACATTAGAATGTAGTCTAATGATTGAATGCCATTTAGTTTATGGTAATCTTTTTGACTAAGTTGTTTTAAGTGATTACGCACAGCAATTAAATGATCAGCAATGGCTCTAGTTTTTGTCTCTTCGTCATCACTATTAAAATAACGTTCATAGGCAACTAAGGTGACTTTGGAATCGATGACTACATCACCGCCTTGGGGTAAGTGAACAATTACATCTGGTTGTAGACGTCGGTTATCTTCATTAGTTAAATTAACTTGAGTGTGATACTCGTAACCTTGACGCAATCCGGAATTATCCAATATTTGACTAAGAATAAATTCACCCCAATTACCTTGGGTTTTGTTATTGCCTTTTAACGCATTGGTTAAATTGGTGGCTTCTTTCGTCATGAGTTCGTTAAGCTGTTGTAAGTTGCGAATTTCGTGAGTTAAGGTATGGCGCTCTTTGGCTTCATGACCAAAGCTATCTTGAACTTGCTTTTTAAAGCCTTCTAATTGTTGTTTAAGTGGTGAGAGTAAAAACTCTAAGCTTTGTTTATTTTGTTGCTCAATTTTTTTGCCACTGTGCTCAAAAATTCGATTGGCTAAGTTTTCAAATTGCGTGGTTAATCGTTGCTCGCTTTGTTCTAAAACGGTCTGTTTTTCATGTGCTGCATTGATAATCTCTTCTAAGCGCGTTTTTAATTCACTAATTTTGATATTTTGAGCAACATTTTGTTGTTGGTATTGGCTCAACTCTTGTTCTAATTGAGTGATATTTGCCATTAATGACTGATTTTCTTTATTTCTTTGATTAAGTTGTAAATCATATATGGCATGTAGGTTATTCGCTTTAAATTGCGCTTTTAGCATGGCAATTAGTAAGGCGATAATGGCAATAATTACAATAATGACTACTGCCCATTCACTTAAGCCTAAACTTCCTAACATGATTAAGCCCTTTCAAACGTGAATGAAATCACATCATCTAAATTCATTGCATCAAGTGCCAACATAATCAAGCGGTCAAGCCCAACGGCAACACCAGCACAATCGGGTAAACCTGCTTCCATAGCCGCGATTAATTCAATATCGATGTTTTGTGGTGGTAAGTTTTGATTTGCTCGATCAATATTATTTTGTTCAAAACGCATCTTTTGTTCTTGCGGATTGGTGAGTTCTTTAAATCCATTAGCTAGTTCAACCCCTTTGTAATAAAATTCAAAACGGCTTGCTACACGATGATCTTCTGAACTGATCGCTGCTAAAGCTGCCTGTGAGGCAGGGAAGTTATAAACAGCGATAGGTTTTTCTTGTCCAATATGCGGTTCAACGCCAAAACTAAATAAACATTGTAATAAGGTGTCGCGATCATAATCATCAGTATTGAGTTCAATATTTAGTTGTTTGATAGCTTCAACTAAAGTTGCGTGATCAGCTTCTAGTGGGTCAATATTAAGATGACGTTGGAATGCCTTTTGGTAAGAGATTCGTTCCGCAGGTTCACAATCTAGGATGCTTTGCAGTAGATCATCGACTTCGTTGATCATTTGCATCATATCAAATTGAATACGATACCATTCGAGCATTGTAAATTCAGGGTTATGATAACGGCTTACTTCTTCATGATTGCGAAAACATTTACAGATTTGATAAATCGGTCCACTGCCAGCAGCTAATAACCGTTTCATATGATATTCAGGGCTGGTGATTAATGACATTTTTCGCCCTTGTTGTTCATCGTTTTCACCAGGTTTTAAAAATAAGGTATGAAATGAACTAAGATGTACATCGGTTACCGCATATTGACTTAGGGTCGGGGTTTCCACTTCCAAAATACAGCGGTCAGCAAAAAACTGTCTTACTTTAGATACAATTTTAGCGCGCTTAAGTAAATTATTAATAGATGCAGTAGGTTGCCAAGTCATAAAAAATATCCATGCATATTGATTAATTTCTAAAAGACGAAATAGGGCATTAAGCCCTATTTCTTATTGCTGGCATTCATTTTGCCACAATGTGAACAAATTGTCGTATTTTTCTTGTTGATGCCAGATATGGCGATGAAGTGCAGAAAGAATAATTGGATCTTCTAAGATCGCTAATTGTTGTTCTTTACTAATTTTTTCTAAATCCACTTGTTGATAATACTCAATAAGTTGTTTTCGCAACTGCTGATTTTTTGAGTTAGGTAAATGACGAGAAGTCGATAATGCACAGGCTAACGCATTATAAATTGGATCGACAAGCGCCATAATAAAGCCATGTTCAATAAAAGCAGCTTCGGTTTGGACTAAATAGTCACCAGTTAGTTTTACTGCTCGGGACGGATGGGTTTCTTCCGGTGTTAAGAATAACCCTGCTTTTTTGGCTTTCATACCAATACTTGATAAGCCAGAAATACGAACAACTAATGGTGAAATGGTTAATGGAATTAATATCGCTATATACCAATAAGTAAATTGAGGATTTAACCAAATAATCACACATAACCAAACTATGCCTAGTAGCGATAATGGCCAACAGAAGTAGAATGATTCGCCCCAAGTTAAGGCATCATCGTTTCTTGCTGGTGATTTCCATTGAATTTTGCTACCCAGCCATGCTTTAACCACAAACTTGCTGTGGAAGATCATGCGGATTGGTGCAAGGATCATCGACCATACCATTTCAATTAAAATCGATAATGATAATTTGAATATTCCACCCACATCTTTTGCACCTGTTCGAGCAATAATAATGCCATAACTAAACAGTTTAGGTGCAAATAGCAATACCATTGTGGTTGAAAGTAATTGAATAGCTAATTGTTCATCCCACTTTGGCCACGTTGGATAAAATTGGTTAGGTTGGAAGAAGTATTGTGGTTCAGATATATTGAACACTAATAATAAGAGAGTAGAGAAGATCAAGAAGATTAACCACAATAGTGACGAGATGTAAGCCATACCACTGGTTAAAAACATTACACGGTGAGTTAAAGTAATTCCACTTTTGAAGATTAATCGCAAATTAATCAAATTACCCATGCACCAGCGATTATCGCGTTTGAGATCTTCTATCATGTTTCCTGGTAGCTCTTCATAACTACCATTCATATCATACGCAATCCATACGCCATAACCTGCACGACGCATTAACGTCGCTTCAACTAAATCGTGCGATAAGATATGAATAGGGCCTTTACGTTTTTGTAATGGCGATAAAATACAGTGCTCAATAAATGGTTTTAGGCGAATCATAGCATTGTGACCCCAATATTGGGCTTCACTTAATTGCCAGAAGTGAGTACCTGAGCAAAAAATATCACTGTATATTTGATTGGCAAATTGTTGAATACGACCATATAAGGTTGTCATTCTGACCGATTTAGGCGGAGACTGTAAAATACCTGCTTTTGGATTCATTTCCATCATTGCGATCATTTTTAAGATACAATCACCGGTCATAATACTATCGGCATCAAGAATCATCATGTATTCATATTGGTGCCCCCAACGACGGCAGAAGTCATCGATGTTACCACTTTTACGTTTTACGCGACGCTTACGGTGGCGATAAAAGATATTACAACCATTGTCAGCTTTTTTAGCGTTAAATTCAGCCCATGCTTTTAATTCATTGACATAGAGATCGGGATCATTGGTGTCGCTTAGAATATAAAAATCACAACATTGCGCATGTCCTGTCTCAACTAGCGATTCATAAGTTGCTTCTAGCCCTGCAAATACCCGTGAAACATCTTCATTACAAATTGGCATGACTAATGCAGTACGATGTTTGGCGTCAATGTGGTTAGCGGGATCATTGGGGATGGCAATAGTGTAGCGATCTTTTTTGATCACCGCCAAAATAAGCCCCATGATGCTAGTCCAAAATCCTATTGAAATCCAACAAAATAGGATAGCAAATAAGGCAATGATAAAACCTTGTATGATATAAGGAATGATGCTGTAAATGGCAAGTTCTGGGTTGATATCCCAATTTGCCATAAAATTGATTTGTTGCCAGCTTTGGTAAGGTAATAAGGTTGATAAGTAAGTTGTGCCGTAATAAGTTTGTATGGCAATAAGCACAAACATAATTAAACGACGAATAAGTGCGATGATATTCAGACCAGGTTTGGATTGAGGACTATAACGTTCATTCCAAATTTGTGGTTGAACGGAAACACGCTCAACTTTTGGATAAGTTGGTTGTTGTTTTCTTTCATCATTAAAATGATCAGTTTTGCCAACTTGATTGAGTCGATATTTTAGAAATTCGAGTTTATCGTTTGGCAAGTCTTCCGATTTCTGACGCCAATATTCGGCGTCAGATAGGTTTTCGAAATAATCTTTTTTCATGTTATGTGCTTATTATTAAGATCATTGAGCCGGAAATTGTCCGCTCCAAGTTTCGGACACGATCGTATGTGATTTTTTCGACGATAATTGAAGGCGAATGTCAGTTGGTTTTTTGTTATCTTCAACGTTGAATCGCACTAGTACTCGCCAACCTTTTGTTACAGAGTTGTATTGTGTATCACAGCTAACTATTGAACCATTATTAATACTTGAAATAACGTCAACTGGGTCTTGCTCTGATAAGTTTGGACCAACAAAATCCACAACATAAGCATTAGAACCATCAAGTTTACGTATTAAGTTTGCTTGTTTTATATCACCTAATGATAAGCGCGTACTTTCTGCTCTAGCTTCATTTTTTGGATAACGTTGTTGTTCGTTGAGTGAATAATGTAATCGATATTTAACATCTAACACATCACCAGCTTTATATTGTTTTTCGGGTACCCAGTAGGTAACGATGTTGTCGTTGGTTTCATCTGCGGTAGGGATTTCAACCAATTCAACTCGACCTTTATGCCAATCATTCAATATTTCAACCCATACACTTGGACGAAGTTCGTAATGGTCGTCGAGATCTTGATAGTCATCAAAACCTTTGTCACGTTGAATTAAACCAAATGCTTTAGGGCTTTCTAAACTATATGATGAAAAAGATAAGCGTTTAGGATTATTTAATGGACGCCAAATCCACTCATTTTTGGCCTGAATTGAAAGTCCATTAGAATCGTGCATTGCTGGACGATAGTTTAATAGTGGTGATGGTTGGTTAGGGCCAAATAAGAACATACTAGTCAGTGGTGCCACACCAAGTTTTTTAACTGAATCACGGAAGAATACTTTGGCTTCTACAGTAATAGTAGTATCAACACTTGGGATTAAGGTAATTTTGTAAGCCCCTGTTACACTTTTAGAATCAAGTAGGGCATAAATGACTAAGTGTTTTTGATTTGGTTCTGGGCGTTCAATCCAATACTCTTTAAAACGTGGAAACTCTTCGCCAGACATTTCGCCTGTATCAATCGCAAGTCCACGAGCTGAAAGACCATAATGCTGATTTTTACCAACAGCACGAAAATAGCTACCACCTAGTGCGGTAAATATTTCATCGTCGGTTTTTGCTGGGTTATTGATTGGATAGTGCACTTTAAATCCAGCAAAGCCTAGTTTTTTAGTATCTAACTTATCTAAATTAATAGGACTTAAATCGAAGTAATCTGGGCTAAATTTAATTTCATTAACTTGATTGTTTACAATCTCATTAATTTTGACAGGTACATCAAAATACATGCCTTCATGATAAAATTCGAGTTTGAAACGACTTTTGCGATCGCTCCAATATGCTTTATCATGCTTAAAATAAATCTTTTGATAATCGGCAAATTGTAGTGACGATAATTCACTAGGAATATTTTTAGATGGTTGGACATAAGCTTTTTTTGATAGTTTTTCTGCTTGTGTCACAACATCGTTAAATGTAAAAGCCCATGAAGAAAAACTTAAACAAGATAAAGATGCGATACAAACTATCTTGCAAGTTAATGTTTTACTAAATCGACTAATAGGTAATAAATTGTACATAAAAAGACTCACTTGAGTATTATCTAAAAATATTGTTGTAATTGATAATATTGTCTTTAGGGCTACTTAAGCATTTTTCCATAAAGTCGCTTCTCATCTCTTGAAGAATACTTGGGTTTTCATCAATCAAAAAGTGAGAGTAGTTATCTTTGAGAATTTTAGCTTTTAAAGCGGCCAAATCTTGCACTGACATCTTAAATAAAGTTTGATAACTTTGGATTATATTATTGGTATCATTAGTATAAACTGCTTCAATAAAATCTGCTGACCATTGACAGTAATTTTTAACATTACTATCAGTTGGTGTGATTTTTTTCAACTCAAGATTATGTTCAGCTTGGTTTTCCTCGACGACTCTTTTAAGTTGAATGTCATATTTTAGCTTGTAGAATTCTTTGAGATAAAAATTTAGCACACAGGCAGATTGGTTGCTGTCACCTTTACAGTTTAAAATACCGTGTTTGGTTATATAGCTGTCAAAGTGTTTGTCTCCAACGAGTTGAAGTAATTGTTTTTTTGCGTCCACAACAAACGAATTATTTTGTTCAGATTGTTGCTTTAAAATCGCTAACTGATCAACTTTAGTTTTACCATCAGTTGAAGACGTATTGTTTTTTACACAGCCTGCGGCAAGAATAGAGACAATGGCGCATGTAAGGATATTACTTATTTTCATATATCAAATTCCACGAATATATTCTTGAGTTGTAATTTCAGGATGAGCAACTTACACTTTTTAGTGGAGCCGTAGCGCGAAATTATATACTCTTATTCTTTTAAAAACACTAGATGATTACATTAAATTTATAAAAACGCATTTATTATTCTTTTGTAAGTTTTTATTAATGTCGACATATTTTTCGAACATCGACGGTAAATTGTGAATCATCAATTGAAGCCGGCTTAAATTTTCCTTTTGCTTTTAAAAAGGCAATAAGTTGCTCGGCATTCATATCGGAGTTGGAACAGGTATGAAATTTAGCCTCGGTACCGAATTTTTTGTGTATGGCTTCAAGTAAAGATGATTCAGTATAATCATTCCCATCCATCATTTGTAACACTTCGTGGCCGTGAATTGACATCTTTTTTCCTCTCCATATAGCAGTTTAAACTAGCTTTATTTTTTATTTTTTTGAGCGGTGAAAGATAGCAGATATTATTATTAAAAAAAAGAGGATAAATGTTAAAAATATTATTAATATTTTTTAGCTTAACCCTGATAATTATCAGGGTTATTAATCATAGTTTGTAACTGATTAAATTGACTAGGAAATTTAAGAGTTAGATTCATTGAGTTTTACAATAACCGATAGATTTTCCATTTTAATTTCATGAATTTTAACAGTGATCAAATCAGCAATTTTGTATGCAGTTTCGCCTTTAATTTTAATTAGCCCTTCATCCGGACTAGTTGATATTTCATCGCGTACGGCATGAATCATTGACAGTGGTAAAAATGCTAATGCGCCAATATCATTTAAACGAACTCTTGCACCGCCACGGTTGATATCTAATATTTCCGCTGCGAACTCTTGTCCTATTTTGTTAGATAAATATTGGCAATAAAGGTTTTCGGCAATATCACGCTCAGCTAAACGTAATTTTTTACGTCTATCAGCCATGCTCTCTAATTGTTCGTTTGATGGAGCTGTTAAGGCTTCTGCTTTAAGCGAGGCTTTAAGTATACGATGGTTTATCATATCACCATATTTTCGAATTGGTGAAGTCCATGTTGCATAAGCATCAAATCCTAAACCAAAGTGAGGTTCTGGTTTTATAGAGAAATCAGCAGGTGTTTGGAACTTTCTTAATCGTGTTGATAAGAAGTCATTATCATCACTTAATCGGCGGAATTTAACATAGCCTTCAAATGAAGTAAGTGATTCTTTATCAAAATCTGTAATGCCATTGTCTGCTAATATTTTTAATATTTGTTCAATGTATTTGGTATCAAAGCCTGAATGAGTGTTAAATACGCCAGTACCTACGTTTTCTTTCAAATACATGGTGAGCGCTAAATTAGCGATAATCATCACTTCTTCAACAATATTATTGCCGATGCCACGTGATTCTTTAATGATTGTTTTTACTTGACGATTATTATCAAGGATAAATCGATAATCATTGTTCACTTTGAAAACTAACGCATTTTGTTGGCGCCAATTTATCCGTGTTTTTGCCAATTCTGATAATAATTTTAGTTGGTTTTTTATTGCCGCGTCATCGATATTTAAATCACCACGATTTTCTAAAAATTCAGACACATTGTGGTAAGAAAGCTTAGCTTTCGATTCAATCCATGCGGGTAAAAAACTGATATCATCATTCGTAAATTCGCCATTTTTATCAATTTTAATTTTACAAACCATAGCTGGACGTTTTTGATTAGCTTTTAATGAACAAAGATCGTCCGCTAACTGTTTTGGTAACATTGGAATATTAAAGTCGGGCAGATAGGTGGTAAAGTTTCGGTTTTTTGCGATATTGTCGATTTCACTATCTAGCTCAATATATGCGGTTGGATCAGCGATGGCGATCATTAGGTTATAATTACCCATATCATCTTGTGAAATGGTAATCGCATCGTCCATATCTTCGGTATTTTCACTGTCAATTGTAAAAAATTGAATATCCGTTAAATCTTGACGATTTTCTTTTTCAGTCTCTGAAATTGTTAAAGATTCAGCTTGTGGAGCTTTGTCTTCTAAATTATAACGAGCTAAAGTTTTAAGCCATAGTTGATAAATTGAATCAGCACTGGCAATAAATTTTGTTATTTCAGCAAGAAAATGATTTTTATTTTTTTCTAATGGATGAGATTGTAAGGTGGCAACAACCCAATCACCTTCTTTTAATTTTTGCTTTACTTCAGGATTAACTTTACAGCGAATGGCAAAATTGACAGGTATATTTTCGGGATAAATGACCATCGCATTATCTAAAAAACCAATTTTGCCAATAAATTTTTGTAAACTACTTTCAATTAATACTTCAGCTTCAAATGATGTTTTATCGTTAATGGTGGAAATAGTGCCAGAAACTTTATCACCATGACAAACCATTTTCATTTTCGAAACAGCAATAAAGTAGTCAGTTTTGTTGTCAACATTTAGAAAGCCAAAACCTTTTTCATGCGCTCGGACGATACCTTCAACACGAGGTTTTTGTTCATATAATTCTTTTTTTAGTTGGGCTAGTAAAGGGTTATTTTGAAACATAGTTTTTAATATTAATTGAAAAATTTGAACTAAATTCTATCATAGTTATGCTTTTGGGGTTATTGAATTGTTTATTAGTGATGACGAAACAGTCTTAATTACAATAAATTGTAGAGTGGCATAATGAAATTAAACTATAAAATACAGGGTGATAATCAACCAATTTTATTGATGCATGGTTTATTTGGAAGCCTAGATAATTTAAATATGTTAGCTAAAGATCTGTCTAGTCATTACCAAACTATTCAGGTTGATTTGCGCAATCATGGTCAATCTCCATGGTCAAATGTCATGAATTATGAAGTGATGGCTGAAGATGTTGCTGAGTTATGTCATGATTTGCAGTTACAAAATATTATATTAATCGGCCATTCAATGGGAGGAAAAGTTGCCATGCAATTAAGCCAACTTATTCCTGTTTCTAAAATCTGTGTCATTGATATTGCGCCAGTTAAATATACTCAAACGGCAAATGCACCTGTTCTTAACGCTTTAGAAAAATGTATTAATCAACAATTAACTGATAAAAAGCAGATTATTGAACTTATGCATGATTTAAGTGCCCCGACCATTTCATTTTTACTTAAATCTTTTAAACATCAGCATTGGTTGTTTAATGCTCAAGTCATTATTGATCAATATGACAATATATGCGATTGGCACACAATTTCACCTTGTAACGTACCGACATTATTCATCCGAGGTGGAAATTCAAACTATATTACTGATAAGGATTATCCAGCAATATTTAGCCAATTTCCAAATGCTCAAATTGAAATAGTAGAAGGTGCGGGTCATAATGTTCATGCAGAAAAAACTCAGCAAGTTTTACAACTTTTACATACAAAAAGCTTCATCTAATCGATTGTGGTTGATGCATTGTTTAAAATGAGCTTATGGTCGTCATCCAACACAATAATGCTATCATTTATCACGTTAACTTTTGAAAAGTCTGGGATCGCAGTTTGTGCTCCGTGTTTGATAAGCTCAGCATCGCCTATTCCAACACAATAGGCGCCAGCTTCAACTGCTGAAGTCACGCCACTTATTGAGTCTTCAAATACTAACGTTTCAGCGGGTGGTAGCATAAGGCGTTTAGCGCCAAGAAGATAAGGATCGGGGTAGGGTTTTCCACGAGCCACATCGTTTCGTTCCACTATCACAGAAATACATTCCTGAATATTCAGCATTGCCATTATTCGATCTATTTTTTCGCGCCAACCACTGGTTACAATCCCCACCCTAATTTTGGCTTTCGCTAAGGCATGTATTAATTGTGCAACACCTGGTATTGGATCATAATCAGCAGTATTTTCAGCGTGCATGATATAGTCTTGAACACTTTTTTGCGCTTCAGTTGATAGATGCCCAAACAGTGCTTTAATCGTATGTGGCCCGGGTTGGCCATGAATATGTTTAATAATATCGTCATCCTTGACGGTTATTCCATATAACTTGCCAGCCTCAATCCACGCTTTTTCAATAACGGTATTTGAATCAATTAGAACCCCATCCATATCAAATAAAACCGCAGAAATTTTTTTTATTGCCTTACTCATAAGTTTTTTACCCCGTACGTTAACCTTAGCCGAGAATTTAACTATTTACATTGAATCTTTGGACTTATAGAAGAGCGTCCATTTAACAATAAACATCTTAATTTTATTCATAACTAATTGTACTTATTGAAATTAATATAAATAGTAAAAGTAATTATGTATAATGAAAAAAATGACTGATTTGATAACAATTAGGAATGGATATGGACATTGAAATGAAGTTGCTACGAGCTTTCGTCGCACTTGTTGAGGTAGGGAATTACCGTGTCGCTTCTGAGCAATTATTTATAACACAACCCGCGTTAACTAAACAAATTCAAGCATTTGAACGAGCAATTGATCGAAGACTGTTTATTCGTGGTCGGAATGGCGCAAAGTTAACTGAAGTTGGGAAGGCGCTATATCCTGAAGTTAAAAAGCTATTACAACAGAATAAGAAATTTTTACTCTTTGCTAATAATATTAAAAAAAACATGAATGGAGTTCTTTCAATCGGTTTTGGCATATCTTGTTTTCAACATGTTCCTAAATGGATTCGAACTTTTTCTGAAAGAAATCCGCAATGCCATGTTTCAGCAAAACAACTTCCCTCAAACGAGCAAATTACTCTGCTAATGCAGGGGGAATTAGATATTGGTTTTGTCCGTATGCCTGTGCCAGAGTCATTGAGTTCAATTATGTTATTTAAAGAGTATATCGTGCTAGCAGTTCCAAATAATCTAAAAGTCAGTAGGAACAATCTTAAAGATGTACTAGAAACGCATCCCTTATTACATATAAATCCCTGCTTGGCGCCTTGTTTGACCGAGCAAACAAAATTATTACTTGAGGCTATAAACGCTATACCAAAACAGGGTGGGGCGACGAATGATCTTCCCTCTCTTTTGGCTTTAATTGCTGCCAAAAATGGCATTGCTTTTGTGCCCGCTAGTGTTTGTCATTTTCTACCTAAAGGTGTAAAACTTGTTACGCTTGAATTAGCTCAAACAGGATGGGATATTGCGGTTGCATGGAATGAAAAAATTGAAAATAAACAGCGTAATTTATTTTTAGAAATGAACATCAATCACATAACAAACGTTGTTGTTTAATCGTTTTATGATTCGGTGGGGTAATATCAATAAAAACCATTTTACAAGGTGCACTATAAGGTTGGCTGTAAACTTGATATTGCCACTCTTTTGGTATGATTTTATCTACCGTATGAGGGTAACTATCAAGTAAAGCAAACGCCATTTGCTGTGCTTTGAAATGTTGATGAAAATAGTGGTGTTGATGAATAATTGAGGTTAAATAACGAATAAAACCCAGCATGATGATGGCAAACATTAAACATGACAACATAACTTCAATTAAACTAAAGCCAGCTGTTTTTTTATTACTTATATTTTTACTATTCACAATCAATCATCTTCTTTTCAGGGCAATAATCTAACCAATGACCTTTTTCAACAATAAGTTGGTTATCTTCAAAATGCGTTAAGATATAAAGGTAATAATCATCATTAGCCTGTCCACGTACTAGGGTGTAGTTATCCACTTTTAATCGCGATTTTTTTATACATGCTTTTAATTGATATTGAGTATCAGATAAGCATTGCCACTCTTCAGTTGGCGGTTGCCAAATTTGTTTGGTTGCCCAATTTAAACTGGAACTAGCTTGATTAAACTGACGATAATATTGGATTTCAATCAAATAGCTCCTTTTTATCGAATCAATGGTAATTTGAAACCCCGTTAGTAAAAGAAGTCCAACAATGGTCAATATGATCACCATCAAAAGCGTGCTAAAGCCATCATATTGAGTTACTGAACGATTAAAAGGGATTTTCATTTTTAATAATGGTTGTTGTTTGATATTTAATTTTTTTGTTTTTCTTCAATTGAGCACTAATATCTATCTCAAAATGATTATTTTGTTTTTTGATTGAAAATTGAGTGATTTTAATGTCGTGAGGATCGAAAATTTTCTCCCAATTGACACCTTCGCAATTGATTGTTCCAACCTTATATTCCAAATTATTATTATAAAGCCGATACGCAAAGATATCTGATTTGGTTGGAATAGTCGTATTATGAACCCAATCATTGCGGATCTCGCTATCGTAACGGAAGATATAGCAATTTTTTGCTAGATTGATTTCAATTGGTTGCTGACTCATCTTTTCTGGTTTATTGGCGATAAACCCAGCACGTTTCAAATCTTTGGAAATACTAACAATACCTTGATGAATATTCCTTTGTAGATGAGTATTAAGATTTTGCTGAAGTATAATCGATTGTAATTTACTATAAAAAGCTGTAATGCCAATAAAAATTAAGCTAGAAAAGGTGATGCTTAACATCATTTCAAATAACGAAAATCCATCTTGCTTTAACATCGCGGCAGCCCTGGTAAATAACTATTTTTCTTACAAAACCGAATCCGCCCTCGATATGAAATAATAATTTGTGTGGTGCCAATGGCATTATGCAATTCGAATGTACCGGTTTGAGCCATATTTTTTCGCCCCCAAAAAGAGATGGTTTTTTTATCGGCTAAATCATTTAATTCAACAGAATTGTTAGGTTTAATAAAATAGCTAGAGCCTTCTTGGCAAGTCGCTGGTTTTTCGCCTTTGCTGATGCTTAAGCACCAAGGCGTCAAAAAATAATAGATGTGGACATTTTCGTTAGCGTTATAAGCTTTGGCTTGGACTTCCTCCAGAAAATAGGCTAGCTGTTTTGTGGTAGTAGTAAGTTCGTTACGGAGCTGTAATTCCTTCCAATGTTGCACGCCTATTGAAGCCAAAATAGCACCAATACAGATAACAAATAAAAGTTCTACTAAAGAAAATCCATCGTTTTGCATTATTTTTTGTTACAAGATTTAATGAGGATTCAACTTTATATTCAAAGAAAACAACTGTATTAAATATTGTTCAGATTTTGTGAAAGGTATTCCAAATAATTTATCCTTTTTGAGAAATCTCAATGATACGATAAACCACTTAAAAATAACTGCATATTATATTATACTGTTTGCCCAATTAAATTTGCTAACGGACTTAAAGTTAAAGGAAACGAGAAATGCAACAATTACAAACTATTATTGAGGCAGCATTTGAACGTCGTGCTGAAATTACACCTTCAAATGTTGATACTGTAACACGTGATGCAATTAATCAATGTATCGCTCTATTAGACAGCGGTAAAATGCGTGTCGCGGAAAAGATTAATGGCGATTGGGTGACTCATCAATGGTTAAAAAAAGCGGTATTGCTCTCTTTCCGTATTAATGAAAATCAACTTATTGATGGTGGCGCAACAAATTATTATGACAAAGTGCCATTAAAATTTGCTGATTATGATGAAGCTCGCTTCCAACAAGAAGGCTTCCGTGTAGTTCCATCAGCAATTGCGCGTAAAGGTGCTTATGTTGCTCGTAATACCGTATTAATGCCATCTTACGTAAATATCGGTGCTTATGTTGATGAAGGCACGATGGTTGATACTTGGGTAACAGTTGGTTCATGTGCACAAATTGGTAAAAATGTTCACTTATCTGGTGGTGTTGGTATTGGTGGTGTGTTAGAACCATTACAAGCAAACCCAACTATTATCGAAGATAACTGTTTCATTGGTGCTCGTAGTGAAATCGTTGAAGGTGTGATTGTTGAAGAAGGCAGTGTGATCTCAATGGGCGTATTTATTGGTCAAAGTACTAAAATTTATGATCGAGCAACTGGTGAAGTTCATTACGGACGTGTTCCAGCTGGTTCGGTTGTGGTATCAGGTAACTTACCAACTAAAGATGGCAAATATAGCCTTTATTGTGCAGTTATTGTGAAAAAAGTCGATGCTAAAACTTTAGGTAAAGTTGGTATCAACGAATTACTTCGTACTATCGATTAATCTTAATAATAATGCCGCCGTAAATATTGTGGCGGCAATTAAAAGAGTTGTTTAAAATAAGTAATATTTATAACGATTAGAAGAGGAAAATTTATGCCTTCTTTTGATATTGTGTCAGAAATTCAAATACCAGAAGTTAAAAACGGTGTCGACAATGCGACTCGTGAACTGACCACTCGTTGGGACTTCAAAAATGTCGAAGCATCTTTCGAGCTCAATGAAAAAAATGAAACCATCAAAGCAACTAGCCAATCCGATTTCCAAGTTCAACAGCTATTGGATATTTTACGTGATAAGTTGGCTAAACGTGGTATTGATGGCGGAGCGCTAGAAATTCCGGAAGAGCTGGAACATAGCGGAAAATTTTATAGTATTACTGTCAAACTAAAACAAGGTATCGATAAAGAGTTAGCTAAAAAAATAGTTAAGCTGATTAAAGACAGTAAACTTAAAGTGCAAGCTCAAGTACAAGGTGAGCAGGTTCGCGTTACAGGTAAGTCTCGTGATGATTTACAAGCAACCATGGCACTAGTCAAAAATGGTGAATTAGGGCAACCTTTCCAATTTACTAATTTCCGCGATTAATAGATCTTCATTCATTATTATTGCCGACTTGATGATTCACTTTTAAAGCATTTTTCGGCAATATTTTTTTATCTATTTCCTTAATAAATCTTAAAAAAAGTTGAGGAACGCACTTTTTGAAGCTTAAATTTTTAAGAATAAATGCTTTTATCTTTATTTTTAGGGATGCTATTTCTAAATAACGAGATTTTTTTAGTTAAATACGTTATGCTATCCGCTTGTCTATCCTCTTAAATTTAAAAATACTTATTATTATGAAAAAATTCGTATTATTTCTCGTTTTTTTTATTTTTTCATCTCCTTTATTTGCTCAAAATCCCAATAGTGAAGAAAAGAAAGCGTTTATTGATGATTTGATGTCAAAGATGACGATTAAAGAGAAAGTAGGGCAACTGCGATTAATCAGTGTGGGTGGCGATCTTACACTAGACAAAGTCCTTGACCAAATTGAAGCGGGTGAAATTGGTGGTATTTTTAATACTGTAGTTGAGCCCGATCTATCACAAATGCAAGAAAGAGCATTAAAATCGCCGAATAAAATCCCTGTTTATTTTGGTTTTGACATTATTCATGGTCATCGTACGGTATTTCCTATTAATTTAGGGATTGCTGCAACTTGGGATCGTGATGCGATAGGTAAAGTTGCTGAAGTATCGTCTGATGAAGCAACTTCTGATGGGCTTAATGTAACTTGGGCGCCAATGGTCGATATTACGCGAGATCCAAGGTGGGGCCGAGTGTCAGAAGGATTTGGTGAAGATCCTTATTTAGCGTCGGAAGCAGGACGTATTTTTGTCGAAAAAATGCAAAAACAGTCTCTTGAGGATAAAAAATCATTAGTGACAACCGTTAAGCATTTTGCGCTATATGGTGCGGTTGAAGCTGGTCGTGAATATAATAGTACGGATATGAGTGAACGAAAAATGTTCCAAGAATATCTTGTACCATATAAAGCGGCTGTAGATGCAGGCAGCCGAGCGGTTATGGTTGCACTTGTTAGTGTAAACGGTATTCCTGCTACCTCTAATCATTGGTTATTAACCGAGGTGCTGCGTGATCAATGGCATTTTGATGGTGTAGTGGTTAGTGATCATGGTGCTATTCGTGAATTAATTAATCACGGTGTGGCAAAAGACGCTAAAGATGCAGTTAGAATTGCGATCCTAGCTGGTATTGATATCAGTATGAATGATGAGTATTTTTTACAGTTTATACCAGAACTAGTTAATGAAGGTGCAATCTCTCAAGAGCAGATTAACCAAGCGTGTCGTCATGTATTAGAACTGAAATATGATATGGGATTATTTAAAAATCCTCATCGAAATTTAGATCCTAATTTTGATATTGAAACCATGTTCGCCAACGATCGTTTACATCGTGCAGAAGCAAGGGATGTTGCGCGTCGTAGTATTGTATTGTTAAAAAATGAAAACAATGTTTTACCGTTGAGCAAAAATAAAAAAATTGCGGTGATTGGACCGTTAGCAGATTCAAAACGCGATATTTTGGGTAGTTGGTCTGGTGCTGGGCGAGCTAATTTAGCCGTAACCCCTTTGGAAGGGATTAAGAATGCTGTGGTTAATCCAAAATTAGTGAGTTATGCATGGGGTGCCAATATTTCGGATGATCCAAATCTTTATAAATTCTTAAATTTATATGAAGAGATCACTAAATTTGATAAAAGACCTGCTGATAAAATGATTGCCGAAGCGGTTGCTCAAGCTAAAAGATCAGATGCTGTTGTTTTATTTGTTGGCGAAGCCGAAGGGATGGCGCATGAATCATCAAGCCGAACTGACCTCAATTTACAAGCAAGCCAAAAACGTTTAATTACAGCATTAAAAGCAACAGGTAAACCACTAATTATTGCATTGATGAATGGGCGCCCACTTACCGTGAAAGAAGAATATGAACAAGCCGATGCGATGCTTGAAACTTGGTTTTTAGGTACTGAAGGTGGTAATGCTGTAGCTGATGTTCTCTTTGGTGATTATAACCCATCAGGTAAATTACCGATGTCTTTCCCAGATAATGTTGGTCAAATTCCTGTTTATTATGGTCAATTAAATACTGGTCGACCTCATGGTACGGTCAATATGGGTAAATACACCACTTCTTATTTTGATAGTCCAAACGAACCGTTATTTCCATTTGGTTATGGTTTGAGTTATACCAATTTTACGATTGATTTTTCACTATCAAAAACTGAAATGTCGCCAAATGGTGAAATCGAAGTGATAGCCAATGTAGAAAATACTGGTGATAGAGAGGGGACGCAAGTTGTCCAATTATACTTACAAGATGTGACTGCTTCAGTTAGCCGTCCTGTCAAAGAGTTAGTTGGATTTGAGAAAATAGCACTTAAACCTCACGAAAAAGGCCAAGTAAAATTTGTTATCAAATATGACATGTTAAAATTCTGGAATGACAAAATGCAATATGTTGCAGAACCAGGTAAATTTAATGTGTTTGTAGGCTCAGATTCGACAACCAAACAAAAGCAAACATTCACTTTACTTGATAAATAAACACAAAAACCGTCGGTTTTAATCGACGGTTTAGTTCTTTTATTCAATCTTTCAATCTTTCAACCTTTAAGACTAATATATAAGATTATTTACTGGTATCGTTTACGTTTTTAAGGTAAAAAAATACGAGTCAATGACTCGTATTTAATCCATTTATTATTACAATTATCTATTGAGTGCTTTTACTTTCAGAACTAATCCATCAACAGCAATCACTTCAACAGGTTGTCCAACTTCTAGATCTTGGTTACATTTTGCTGACCATGTGCCATCTTTTATTTTTACCCGACCCGAACCATTAATTATAGCCTCGGTAACGATGGTTTTGATTCCGATTAATTCTTGTTGGGGTTGATTGATTTCACTTTTACCAGATTTATCTTTACCATGTTTTTTTAACCACACCCACCAAAGATAAGCCGATACCAAAGTAAAAATAGCAAATAAAATCCATAGAATCGGCCAAGATAAAGGGACAACCCAAGCTATTAAACCAACAACAATGGCTGCAATCCCACTCCAAAGCCCATATCCGGAAGTTCCCAATAGCTCAAGGATCAGTAAAATACCACCTAAAGCAATAAATACCCAGTGAGGATAATCATAAATAACCGTTAAAAAATCAGTCATTGATTGTTACCTAATTTATTGAAATATAATATCTTCCTAATTAGATTAGGAAGAATTGTTTCACTAAAGCAAATTATTTAGAGTTTTTAATTAATTCTGCAATACCGCCAATGCTACCCATTAAGCTAGAAGCATCGAGTGGCATCATCACTACTTTACTGTTATCTGAAGCACCGATTTGTTGTAAAGCTTCAGTATATTTTTGAGCAACGAAGTAGTTGATCGCATTAATGTTACCAGCAGCAATCGCTTCTGAAACCATTTGTGTAGCTTTTGCTTCGGCTTCGGCAGCACGTTCACGCGCTTCTGCTTGTAAAAATGCAGCTTGTTTTTCACCTTCTGCTTTTAATATTTCTGACTGTTTTTCACCTTCAGAGCGTAAAATAGCCGCTTGGCGGATACCTTCTGCTTCAAGGATCTCAGCACGTTTGTTACGTTCAGCTTTCATTTGCGCGTTCATGGCTGCAATAAGTTCTGCTGGTGGGCGAACGTCACGAATTTCGATACGGGTAATTTTAATTCCCCAAGGGCTAGTTGCATCATCAACAATGCTAAGAAGTTTTGAGTTGATGTGATCACGTTGTGATAACATTTCATCAAGTTCCATACTACCAAGTACAGTACGAATGTTTGTCATCATCAGATTAATAACCGCACGCTCAAGTTGATTAACTTGGTAAGCAGCTCTTGCAGCTTCTTGTACTTGAATAAAGCAAACCGCATCAATTTGTACATTCGCATTATCTTTAGAAATAACTTCTTGAGATGGGATATCAAGAACTTGTTCCATCATATTAATTTTGCGACCCACACCATCCATAAATGGGATAATGATGTTTAAGCCAGGCTCAAGCGTATGAGTGTATTTACCAAAACGCTCGATGGTATATTGGTATCCTTGTGGAACAATGGTAATAGCTTTAAAAACGGTTACGATAGCTAATAAAACTATTATCGCAATAAGAATATAAAATATAGGCATATATCAAAATCTCTAAATTTTATTAATGTATTGATTATTCTAATTGGTATTAGAATATTTGACAAACTATTAGTTTTTAACCATTTGAAATCAAAACAACCTAATAGATCATTTGTTAAATACGGCAACGTAGAAAATTATCTTGAAAAGATCAACCTAGCTCCTCGATTTTAATTTCATCATTAAGTTATTGAGCACTGCTTTATTCGCTGGTCTGAAATCATATAGGTTAAAATCGTTCAATCATCAATGTCATTAATTTAAAAAATGAGTCTAAATAAACCTATTTTTTATAAAGGCTAATTTTATTTATTGAATATAAAATATTCGCTTGACAACACACTAATGAACTAGTTTAATAGTACAACATCTTTTTTAAGCAGATATAATAATGATAAATCATCAAAATCCTATAACTCACTATAAAAAAACTACTGTTTTGAGTTGGTGGCGCATCACTTTCTGCGGGTGATGTGATGATGTCCTTTTTTCACAAGACCCGCTAAATGCGGGTTTTTTAGTTTAAAAAAAAGATAAAAAATAATTTTATATAAAGAGAGTCAACAATGAATAAGCCTACATTAACACAAATAATCAAAACCATTGGTTATTATCAGGATCCGACTCAGGTATTTTATCAACTTTGTGATAATAAACCGGCAACATTGTTGCTTGAATCTGCCGAAATTGATAATAAACAGGGGATTAAAAGTGTAATGATCATTGATAGCGCTTTAACTATTTCGGCCCTAAACAACGAAGTGACTTTTCAAGCTTTAACCAGCAACGGGCAAAAATTATTACCTTTGTTAGAGCAAGCATTTCCTGATAACGTCACTAAAACAAAAATAGATGAACATAATCTTAAGTTAGTGTTTCCACCTATTGATGGTTTGCAAGATGAAGATTCTCGCTTGAAGTCATTATCGATTTTTGATGCATTAAGAACATTATTAAATATCGTTAATATTCCCGAAAAAGCGAGTTCAGATGCCGTTTTTGTCGGTGGATTATTTGCGTATGATTTAGTGACAAATTTTGAACATTTACCAATATTACCAACTGAACAACGTTGCCAAGATTTTCGTTTTTATTTAGCTGAAACTTTATTGGAAATTAATCACAAAGATCGCGTTTCATTATTAAAAGCAACGGCCTTTACTTCTTGTCCTGATGAAGTTACACGCTTAAATCAACGATTAGATGAATTACAAAATAAACTCAATCAACCAATGAGCACAATTAAAAGGCAATCGTTGGCTGAAATGGATGTCACTTGTAATAAGAGTGATGATGATTTCAATACCATTGTTAAGAAAATGCAAGATGCGATTCAACAAGGTGAAATCTTCCAAGCTGTTCCATCTAGACGTTTTTCATTACCTTGTCCTCAACCATTATCTGCATATCAAGTCTTAAAAAATAATAATCCAAGCCCTTATATGTTTTATATGCAAGACGAGGATTTTGTTTTATTTGGTGCCTCACCTGAAAGTGCACTCAAATATAATAAAGCCAATAATCAAGTTGAAATTTATCCAATTGCTGGTACTCGCCCACGTGGTTTAAACACTAATGGCGAGATTGATTACGATTTGGATAGTCGATTAGAGTTGGAAATGCGCACCGATAAAAAAGAGTTAGCTGAACATTTAATGTTGGTCGATTTAGCACGAAATGATTTAGCTCGAATTTGCCAGCCAGGGACGCGATATACCAAAGAGTTATTAAAAGTTGATCGTTATTCTTATGTTATGCATTTAGTTTCAAGAATTGTTGGTCAACTACGTCAAGATCTTGATGCACTACATGCTTATCAAGCTACCATGAACATGGGAACATTAACTGGAGCGCCAAAAGTTAGGGCAATGCAGTTAATTGCCGAATCGGAAAAAATAAAACGGGATAGTTATGGTGGGGCAGTTGGATATTTTACTGCCAATGGTGATCTTGATACTTGTATCGTTATTCGCAGTGCTTATGTGGAAGATGGTGTTGCAACCGTACAAGCTGGATGTGGCGTGGTTTTAGATTCAGAACCACAAGCAGAATCGGATGAATCACGTAACAAAGCACGTGCTGTTGTTCGCGCGATTATGGCAGCACATAATGTAGAAGGTGTATTCTAATGGCTAATATCTTATTTCTTGATAACGTTGATTCGTTTACTTATAACTTAGTCGATCAGTTACGTCACAATCAACATAACGTGACAATTTATCGCAACACAATTCCAGCTGATGTGATCATCGAAAAATTATCACAAATGCAAAATCCTATCCTAATGTTATCACCAGGACCTGGAGCACCGAGTGAAGCAGGTTCAATGCCTGAATTACTTAAACGTTTAAAAGGTAAATTACCGATCATTGGTATCTGTCTTGGACATCAAGCGATTGTTGAATCTTATGGTGGTATGATTGTCCCTGCGGGCGATATTTTACATGGAAAAGCTTCATTAATTGAACATGATGGGCAAGCGATGTTTAAAGACTTACCCAATCCATTACCGGTTGCGCGCTATCACTCATTAAAAGGTGAAAACATACCGAAAACATTAACCGTCAATGCCATGTGTAATAACATCGTTATGGCAGTACGTAATGACCAAGATCGGGTTTGCGGTTTTCAATTTCATCCTGAATCAATTTTAACGATTCAAGGGGTAAAATTATTAGAACAAACCATTGAATGGGCACTGAATCCACCACAAAAACAGCCAGAAGCAAAACAAGAAGCGATTGTTGATAAGCAAGAATACAATATTCAACCGATTTTAAATAAATTGTACTTAGGGCAAGTATTGTCTCAAGAAGAGAGTAAAATACTGTTTAATTTAATTATTCAAGGTAAAATAGAACCAACGGTACTAGCAACCGCTATCATTAGTATGAAAGTTCGGGGTGAAAAACCTGATGAAATTGCCGGAGCAGCTCAGGCCTTACTTGAAAATGCTGATCCATTTGAAGTGCCTGATTATGATTTTACCGACATCGTTGGGACTGGTGGAGATGGAACTAACAGCATCAATATCTCTACAGCCAGTGCTTTTGTTACTGCGGCATTAGGGTATAAAGTTGCTAAGCATGGTAACCGTGGTGTGTCGAGCAAATCAGGATCATCAGATGTTTTATCCGCTTTAGGTATTAAACTAAACATGTCAGCGGAAGCATCTCGAAAAGCGCTTGATGAATTAGGTGTGTGTTTCTTGTTTGCTCAGCAATATCACTCAGGATTTCGCCATGCTGCACCAGTACGTCAGCAACTTAAAACACGAACGATTTTTAATGTTCTTGGGCCGTTGATTAATCCATCACGACCAAAACGTATTTTACTTGGTGTTTATCATCCTGATTTGATAAAACCGATTGCAGAAACATTAAAAATGTTAAACTATACCCATGCTTATGTGGTACATGGCTCAGGGATGGATGAAGTCGCTATTCATGGCGAAACTCAAGTTGCCGAAGTAAAAAATGGCGAAATTCGCTATTTTACTTTGACACCAGAAGATTTTGGTCTACAGCAATATACTTTGAAAGATATTGAAGGTGGAACACCAGAAATGAATCGTGATTTATTGTTAGCGATTTTACAAGGACATGGTAAACCAGCGCATGAAGCAGCTATTGCTGCAAATGTGGCGATGTTAATTAGCCTATTTGGTGAACCAGACTTAAAACAAAATGCTAAGCGTGCAATAGAATTAATGCGTAGCGGTAAAGCTTATGAGCTATTACAAAAGTTAGCAGCAAGATAATGAGTGGAGAATAAGATGGCAATTGCAGCATTAACTGAAAATGTTGAAATGGCAACGGTCTTAAAAAAGATCATTGAAGATAAACAGCTATGGCTTGCCGAGCAACAAATTAAAAATCCACTGGCTAATTTTAAAAATAAAGTCGTACCTAGTGATCGTGATTTTTACCAAGCGTTAAATCAACCGAAAACGGTATTTATTTTAGAATGTAAAAAAGCATCGCCATCCAAGGGATTAATTCGAGATGATTTTGACCCAGCAAGTATAGCCAAAGTTTACAAAGATTATGCTTCGGCAATCTCAGTTTTAACTGACGAAAAATACTTTCAAGGTCGTTTTGAGTTTTTACCAATAGTACGTAATGAAGTCACCCAACCCGTACTTTGCAAAGACTTTATTATCGATGAATATCAAATTTACTTAGCACGTTATTATCAGGCTGATGCCATCTTGTTAATGTTATCGGTAGTCAATGATGATGAATATCGCTACTTAAGCCAAGTTGCTCACCAACTTAATATGGGGGTACTGACGGAAGCGAGTACCGAACAAGAAGTTGAACGAGCTATCAAACTTGGCGCTAAAGTGATTGGTATTAATAACCGTAATTTACGCGATCTGTCGGTTGATCTCAATCGGGTAAAAACTTTATCAAAAACAATCCCTGATGATCGAATCATTATTAGTGAATCAGGTATTTATACGCACAATCAAGTTAAAGATCTTAGCCATTATGCTAACGGTTTTTTAATTGGTAGTGCACTTATGTCTGAGCCAAACTTAACCTTAGCTATCCGTAAAGTAATGCTAGGTGAAAATAAAGTTTGCGGCTTAACCCAACCACAGGATGCAATAACCGTCTACCAAGCTGGTGCGGTTTATGGTGGATTAATTTTTGTGCCTAAATCACCAAGATATATAACACCGACTAAAGCGCGTAGTGTTATCGCATCGGCACCCTTGAATTGGGTTGGTGTTTTTAAAGATAGTGATATAGATGAAGTATACGAAATAGCTAAACAACTATCACTTTATGCAGTGCAATTGCATGGTCATGAGGATGATAACTATATCAAAACACTTCGCCAAAAATTACCCTCAACCTGTCAGATCTGGAAAGCGTTAAGTATTAGCGATAACATCCCAAATCATGATAACCCACTAGTATCACGTTACATATTTGATAATGGTGCCGGTGGAACAGGTAAAAGTTTTGATTGGTCACTTTTACGTGACAAAGATTTAAGTAATGTCATTTTGGCTGGTGGTATTAACCCACAAAATGTGAGTGAGGCGCTCACTACCGATGTTATTGGTGTTGACCTTAATTCGGGCGTTGAAGTTTCACCAGGAATTAAAGATAAACAAAAAATCAAATTAGTATTTGAACAAATTTAACTGATTACATTAAAGGAATGGTTATGTCTAAATTAAATCCTTATTTTGGCAAATTTGGTGGTCAATATGTGCCACAAATATTGATGCCTGTGCTTGAACAACTTGAGGATGCTTTTATATCGGCGATACACGATCCAAGTTTTCAAAAAGAATTTAACGATCTTTTGGTTAACTACGCTGGTCGCCCGACAGCATTAACACTGTGTAAAAATCTTACCGCAGGGACCAAAACAAAACTATATCTAAAACGTGAAGATTTAGTTCACGGTGGTGCGCATAAAACTAATCAAGTATTAGGCCAAGCATTACTCGCTAAAAGAATGGGTAAAACTGAAATTATTGCCGAAACTGGCGCAGGTCAGCATGGCGTTGCTTCAGCATTGGCGTGTGCATTATTGGGTTTAAAATGCCGAATATATATGGGGGCTAAAGATGTTAAACGCCAAGCTCCGAACGTATTTAGAATGCGACTCATGGGGGCAACAGTTATTCCGGTTGAAACCGGCTCTGCAACCTTAAAAGATGCTTGTAATGAAGCATTGCGAGATTGGTCTGGTAGTTATGAAACCGCTCACTATATGTTAGGTACAGCTGCTGGACCGCACCCATTCCCAACCATAGTGCGTGAATTCCAACAAATAATTAGCCGTGAAGCGAAACAACAAATTTTGGAAAAAGAGGGTCGATTACCTGATGCTGTCATCGCTTGTGTTGGTGGCGGTTCAAACGCAATTGGGATGTTTGCTAATTTTATTGATGATAAGTCAGTAAAATTAATTGGGGTTGAACCAGGAGGCCATGGCATCGAAAGTGGCGAACATGGTGCATCACTTAAACATGGTAAACTCGGTATTTACTTCGGTATGAAAGCCCCAATGATGCAAACCGAAGAAGGCCAAATTGAAGAGTCTTATTCGATTTCTGCCGGCCTTGATTTTCCAGCTGTTGGACCTCAACACGCTTATTTAGATAGTATTGGTCGGGCAGATTATGTCTCTATCACTGATGATGAAGCGCTTGAAGCGTTTCAGGCCTTATCACGCAATGAAGGAATTATTCCGGCTTTAGAGTCATCTCATGCCTTAGCCTATGCACTTAAGATGATTAAAGAAAATCCAAACAAAGAGCAACTATTAATTGTTAATTTATCAGGTCGTGGCGATAAAGATATTTTTACGGTTTACGATGTATTAAAAGCAAAAGGAGAAATAGAATGAGCCGTTATCAAAAACTGTTTGACCGCTTAACAGTCGAAAAACGAGGTGCATTTGTTCCTTTTGTTCCAGTTGGTGACCCTAATCCACAGCTTTCCTATCAAATTATTCAAACAATGATTGATGCAGGGGCTGATGCGTTAGAACTAGGCATTCCTTTTTCTGACCCAATGGCAGATGGTCCAACTATACAAAATGCTAATATTCGTGCTTTTAATGGTGGCATAACCGTTGCAAAATGCTTCGAAATCTTAACCAAAATCAGGGAAAACAATCCTGATATTCCAGTTGGATTATTAATTTATGCCAATTTAGTATTTAAAAATGGTATTGATAACTTCTATGCGAAGTGTGCTAAAGCAGGGGTGGATTCAGTATTAATTGCTGATTTACCTGTAGAGTATGCCGAAGAGTTTACGGGTGCTGCTGAAAAACATAGCATCGCACCAATATTTATCTGTCCACCTAATGCGGACGATGAAGTGATTGAAAATATTGCTAAACGAGGCAAAGGTTATACTTACTTAGTATCACGAGCAGGAGTAACCGGTACAGAAAACCGTGCTAATAAACCACTCACACATTTACTTGAAAAACTAACTGAATTTAAAGCACCACCAGCAATTCAAGGTTTTGGTATTTCAGAACCCGCTCAAGTTAGTGAAGCAATTAAATCGGGTGCAGCGGGAGCTATTGCTGGATCGGCAACGGTTAAAATCATTGAAAACAATCTTAATAATCCAGACAAAATGCTGAGTGAATTATCAACTTTCGTTAAAACCATGAAAGCAGCAACGCAAAAGTAACATTAACCAATGATTAATCCGCTGAATATTAGGCGGATTAATTCACTTGAAAAACGAATAATTATACATATATAAAACCTAACTATAGATTAATCATAATTGTTCACCAGTTAAAAATCATAGCCCCTTAGTTTCAATAACTTTAAGCTTTTTGTGAATTCTGATATGATTTTGGGTTGCAATTTTTACAAAATACAGTATAATCTTCAGCCATCTATCGCGGGGTGGAGCAGCTTGGTAGCTCGTCGGGCTCATAACCCGAAGGTCGTTGGTTCAAATCCAGCCCCCGCAACCACTTAAATTTTCATTCATATTAATCTATCCTATTTTTATTGTCTGAAAGTTCGAATCAAGTGGCTTCATTATATTATGTTTTATATGTAGCCTCGCTTGTCGGGGTTTTTTTATATGATTTAAACGTTAGTTTAAAAGGAATGTTGGGCTTTATGCCCTTTTTTATTTTCTGCAGTGGAGGTTTGTTTGGCTAATTTAGAACAGCAATTGACCGAAATCATCCAAGAGCCTGTTAATGCACTTGGCTTTGAGCTAGTTGGGGTTGAATACATTCGTGGTCGTTACCCAGTTTTGCGCGTATATATTGATAGTGAAAATGGTATTACCGTTGATGATTGTGCTGATGTTAGTCGACAAATTAGTGCGGTACTTGATGTAGAAGACCCTATTAAAGATGCTTACAATCTCGAGGTCTCCTCACCAGGTATGGATCGACCTTTGTTTACGCTTGAACATTACCAACGTTTTATTGGTGAAGAAGTCACAATAAGTTTGCGTATTCCTGTTGCCAATCGCCGCAAGTGGAAAGGAAAGATTAAATCCATTGATAATGAAATGATTACATTAATCGTGGATGAAAATGATGAAGTGTTTGCTTTTAGTAATATACAAAAGGCGAATATTGTACCTAATTTTAACCTTAAATAGAGTACGGGTGTAAAGGATGAATAAAGAAATTTTAGCTGTTGTTGAAGCGGTATCTAATGAAAAGGCACTTACACGTGACAAAATTTTCGAAGCGCTAGAAACCGCGTTAGCAACGGCCACTAAAAAGAAACATACTGTTGATATAGATGTTGTCGTAAAAATTGACCACAAAACGGGTGATTATGATACGTTCCGCCGTTGGTTAGTGGTTAATGAAGTGACTCAACCTACTAAAGAAATCACATTGGAAGCAGCTCAATTTGAAGATCCTAATGTAAAAGTAGGTGACTATGTTGAAGAACAAATTGAATCAGTCGCATTCGACCGCATTACAACACAAACAGCTAAACAAGTCATCGTTCAAAAAGTACGCGAAGCTGAGCGTGCTATGGTTATTGACATGTTTAGAAACCGAATTGGTGATATCGTAACGGGTATTGTTAAAAAGACCAACCGTGATAGTGTTATCCTTGATTTAGGTAATAACGCTGATGCAATGATGTCTCGCCATGATATGTTACCACGTGAAAACTTCCGAATTGGTGACCGTGTTCGAGGTATTTTATATCTTGTAGAACAAGATAATAAACCAGCACAACTCTGTGTTAGTCGTTCAAATCCTGAAATGATGGAAGAACTATTCCGTATAGAAGTACCTGAAATTGGCGAAGAGATGATCGACATCAAAGGTGTTGCTCGTGATCCAGGTTCTCGCGCTAAAATTGCTGTTAGCAGTAATGACCGCCGTATTGACCCTGTTGGTGCATGTGTTGGTATGCGAGGTGCTCGCGTTCAAGCTGTTTCGAATGAATTTGGTGGTGAACGTATTGATATTGTTTTATGGGATGATAACCCAGCTCAATATGTTATTAATGCTATGGCACCAGCCGATGTAGTATCTATCGTAGTTGATGAAGACAAACACACTATGGATGTTGCTGTTAATGCCGATACCTTACCGCAAGCTATCGGCCGTAATGGACAAAATATCCGTTTAGCATCACAACTTACTGGTTGGACGTTAAACGTCATGAGTACTGAAGATCTTCAAGAAAAACACCAAGCAGAATCTTTCGCAGCAATCAATAACCTAATGAAACATTTAGATATTGAAGAAGATCTTGCACAACTTTTAGTTGAAGAAGGATTTACTTCACTTGAAGAGCTTGCTTATGTACCAGTAGATGAGTTACTTGAAATTGAAGAACTTGATGAAGAACTGGTTGATGCATTAAGAAATCGAGCAAAAGATGCCTTAACGACTATCGCACTTGCTCACAGTGGTGATAAACGACCTGCACAAGATCTATTAGATCTACCAGGTATGACACAAGAATTAGCCTATCAATTAGCACAACAAGATATTGTGACTCTAGAAGATTTAGCTGAACAAGGTACAGATGATCTTACAGACATTGAAGGTTTAACAAGCAAACAAGCTGGCGATTTTATTATGGCTGCCCGTAATATTTGTTGGTTTGCAAATGAATAATTGAGGGAAAGTTATACATGACCAAAGTATCAATCGAAACACTGGCTCAAGAAATAAATACACCAGTGCAAACACTTTTGCAACAGTTTGCTGATGCCGGAATGAAAAAGACTGCATCAGATACTGTTACTCAAAAGGAAAAAGAAGCTTTGCTTGCGCATTTAAAACCTCAGCAAGGCCCAACAAAATTAACTTTACAACGTAAAACACATTCAACACTAAATGTGTCAAGCGGTGGTGGCAAAAGTAAAGAAATCAAAGTTGAAGTTCGTAAAAAACGCACTATCGTGAAACAAGATCCTGCTGAATTAGAGAAAGCGCGTCTTGAGGCGGAACAAAAAGCGAAACAAGAAGCTGAATTGAAAGCACGTAAAGAGGCTGAAGAAAAAGCTAAACAAGAGGCTCAAGAGCAGAAGAAACGCGAAGAAGCCGAAGCTAAAAAACGCAATCAAGAAGAAAAAGCGAAAGTTGCTCAAGAACAAGCAGCTGATCCAAAAGTGAAAAAAGCGCAAGAAGAAAAAGCTCGCTTAGAAGCCGAAGCAAACGAAATCAAGCGTAAAGCGGAAGAAGAAAACCGTCGTAAACTTGAAGAAGAAGCCAAACGCATGGCGGAAGAAGCGCGCAAACTTGCTGAACAATATAGCGATAGTGATGAAACAGATAACAGTGATGATGATGACTATCATGTCACTACATCTAAATATGCTCGTGCAGCTGAAGATGATACCGACCGTGAAGTTGAAGGTGGTCGTGGTCGTGGACGCGGTAGCAAACAGACTAAACAGAAAAAATCGAGCAAATTATCAGAAGGTAAAGCAGAACGTGAAGAAGCCCGTGCTGTAACGCGTAGTAGCCACAAGAAGAAAGGCAAAAGTACTTTACAACAAAGCTTTACTAAACCAGTACAAGCAATTAACCGCGATGTGGTTATTGGTGAGACCATCACTGTTGCCGAACTTGCTAACAAAATGGCAGTAAAAGGTTCAGAAGTAATCAAAACTATGATGAAAATGGGTGCAATGGCAACCATCAATCAGGTTATTGACCAAGAAACCGCTCAACTTGTTGCTGAAGAAATGGGACACAAAGTGGTACTTCGTCGTGAAAACGAACTTGAAGAATCACTAATGAGCGACCGTGATACTGGTGCAGAAAAAGTTTCTCGCGCACCTGTTGTGACTATCATGGGCCATGTTGACCATGGTAAAACCTCACTACTTGACTATATTCGTAAAGCAAAAGTTGCTTCAGGCGAAGCTGGTGGTATTACTCAGCACATCGGTGCTTACCATGTTAAAACCTCAAGCGGAGAAATCACATTCTTAGATACTCCAGGCCATGCTGCATTTACATCAATGCGTGCTCGTGGTGCTAAAGCAACCGACATCGTGGTATTAGTTGTTGCAGCTGATGATGGTGTGATGCCACAAACAATTGAGGCGATTCAACATGCGAAAGCGGCAAATGTACCAATTGTTGTTGCAGTAAACAAAATTGATAAGCCAGAAGCCGATCCGGAACGTGTCAAAGGTGAACTTGCTCAATATGGCGTGATGTCAGAAGATTGGGGCGGTGATACTCAGTTCGTTCATGTTTCAGCAAAAGCTGGTACGGGAATTGACCAACTACTTGAAGCGATTTTATTACAAGCAGAAGTACTTGAACTTACTGCTTATGAATCAGGTATGGCTAGCGGTGTCGTTATCGAATCATTCCTTGATAAAGGTCGTGGTTCTGTTGCTACAGTACTTGTTCAATCAGGTACCTTACGTAAAGGTGATATCGTATTATGTGGATTTGAATATGGTCGTATTCGTGCAATGCGCAACGAATTAGGTAAAGAAGTTACCGAAGCGGGCCCATCAATTCCGGTTGAGATTTTAGGTCTTTCAGGTGTACCGTCAGCAGGTGATGAAGCAACAGTTGTACGTGATGAAAAGAAAGCTCGTGAAGTTGCCTTATATCGCCAAGGTAAATTCCGTGATGTTAAACTTGCACGTCAACAAAAAGCGAAACTTGAAAACATGTTTACTAACATGACTGAAGGTGACGTATCTGAACTTAATATCGTCCTTAAAGCTGACGTACAAGGTTCGGTTGAAGCAATTTCTGATTCATTACTTAAACTATCAACAGATGAAGTTAAAGTTAAAATCATTGGTTCAGGCGTAGGTGGTATTACCGAAACTGATGCATCACTTGCAGCAGCATCTAATGCTATTATCCTTGGTTTTAATGTTCGTGCCGATGCTTCAGCGCGTAAAGTTGTTGAAGCTGAAAACTTAGATTTACGTTACTATTCAGTTATTTATGACTTAATTGATGAAGTTAAACAAGCCATGAGCGGTATGCTTGCTCCAGAATACAAGCAAGAGATTATTGGTCTTGCTGAAGTGCGTGATGTATTTAAATCACCTAAATTTGGTGCAATCGCTGGTTGTATGGTAACTGAAGGCGTAGTTAAACGTCATAACCCAATTCGTGTATTACGTGATAACGTGGTTATCTATGAAGGCGAACTTGAATCATTACGTCGCTTCAAAGATGACGTTAACGAAGTTCGTAACGGCATGGAGTGTGGTATTGGTGTTCGTAACTACAATGATGTTCGCGTTGGCGATACTATCGAGGTCTTTGAAACTGTCGAAATCCAGCGTACTATTTAGTTAATACGCTAAATAAGCAAGGTTTTTATAAACCTTGCTTATTCACATTTTAAGGAAAATAGATATGGCAAAAGCATTTAATCGATCGTCTCGGGTCGGACACGAATTACAAAAAGAGATTGCGATTATTTTACAGCGTGAAATCAAAGATCCACGTTTAGGCATGGTAACGGTTTCGGGTGTAGATATTTCACGTGATCTCTCTTATGCAAAAGTGTTTGTAACGTTTTTAAACGATGATGATCCACAAGTTATCGAGCAAGGATTGACTGTCTTAAATGATGCTAAAGGGTATATTCGAACACTCATTGGTAAAGCAATGCGTTTACGAATTATTCCTGAAATTAAATTCTTTTATGATGAATCACTTGTTAAAGGTATGCAGATGTCTAGTCTAGTATCTGATGTTATTAAACAAGATAACGAACGTCATAAAGATTAATAATAAAATTGCTCAATATTGTAAAAAATATTGAGGAGTGTGATCCGTTTCAAATAAAATATCGATGATGAATATAAAAAAAACTCGCCGTGATGTTCACGGCGTTTTGTTATTAGACAAACCACAAGGCATGACATCAAATGATGCCTTACAAAAAGTGAAAAGATTATTCAACGCAAAAAAAGCAGGGCATACTGGCGCGCTAGATCCATTAGCCACTGGGATGTTACCTATCTGTTTTGGTGAAGCGACGAAATTTTCACAATACTTATTAGATTCTGACAAACGCTATCGCGTGATCGCCAAATTGGGTGAGCGTACTGACACGTCTGATGCGGATGGTCAAATAATTTCAACTAGATCGGTTAATATTACTCAATCACAAATCGAAGAAGCATTAACTCATTTTCGCGGTGATATTTTACAAGTTCCAACCATGTTTTCGGCTTTAAAATATCAAGGCAAACCACTTTATGAATATGCTCGCCAAGGTATTGTTATAGAGCGAGAAGCTAGGCCCATTACAATTTATGAAAACCAGTTTATCCAATACGATTCAACTAAGCACGAATTAACCTTAGAAATCCATTGTTCAAAAGGGACTTATATTCGTACCATTATTGATGATTTAGGTGAATTACTTGGCTGTGGTGCACATGTAATTTATTTAAGACGTCTACAAGTATCAAATTATCCTATCGATAACATGATCACCCTAGATGAATTGCAAAATGAACCAATGCTTATGCCAGTCGATAGCCCACTACAAGACCGCCCTAAAGTGGTATTAAGTGAAAGCCAAGGTAAAGACATTTTATTAGGTAGAACCGTAATTGTTGAAAACAGTGTAAGTGTTGAAACATTAGTCAGAATTTATCAAGGCCAACAATTTATTGGTGCAGGAACTCAAATCCTTAATAAATTGTCACCTAAAAGATTAATTTCAACATCCTAATTAAAACGTTAATCCATTTAAAATATTAGCAATTAGTAAAAAACATTTCGGTATCAATAGTATGGCATTGTGATAATGATGTCATATTATGTTCAAGAAGATCACATAACAATTGTGCTGATTTACATCCCATTTTGTATAAAGGCTTATTGACTCTACTCAATTGATCTAATTCATTATATTGAAGATCATTGGTATGGCTAATATAAGTAATTGCAAGCGGATGTAGTAATTGTGATTGGCTCTTTTTGACTTGGTGTAATGCGCCAAAAAGTGAACGATAATTCGATATATAATTTTGCGTATGATAACAATCATAACAAGAGAGACTACTCAAGTCCTCAAAAATAACGGCTGTCGGCGGCTTATTGCTTTGAAGTAGTGTCTTAATGGCATCTCGCCCATGTTCATACGTAAGGCAACCTTGAATGACATAATCACTATCGATCGGCATATTGATTCGTTGAAAAGCCTGTTGATAGCCTTGCAAGAAAAATGAGGAGTTAGTATTTTTATCGCTATTAATAAAAATTGCGATCTTATTATGCCCCTGCTCAATTAAATGCTGAGTGGTTTGATATCCAATTGTCAGATGATCGAAATGAACACAGGTAAAATTCTTCTTAAAATGATTAACAAATACAATGGGTGGTAATGAATTTTTATAACTATATAGCTGGGTAAGGTAGGGAGCTTGATTTATAATGATAATGCCAATAAAACAATTTTGCTTAATATATTGAATTAAATAATAGAGATCATTTTTAACCTTATAAGGAAATTGTAAATAAAACAGTTGAAACCCAGCTTCATGTAAAACTTGCTCAATACCAAAATTGATTAAGCTTTTAGAGATAAGCTGATTATCAACAACTAAAATTTTATTGCTTTCATGAACGGGTTGATAATCTTTTAAATTTTTTGATAGATCAACATTTAAAGCCTTCATCGCCTGATAAACAAGAAATTGAGTTTGTGGAGATGTTAGGTTGGGTGTTCTTAATACTCTTGATACAGATGCGATTGAAACCTTTGCCTCTTTCGCTATCATCGATAATGAGATCTTCGCCATAATTATAAATTTAGTTAAATATAAAATTACTTTAACGAGGATTATTAAAATTGTAATCAACTAAAATTCAATTTTTCGAGCAAGATTCCAAAATTTAGAAAATATCTTTTTTCCAAAATCTTTAACAATAAAGTGGTATAATTGCCATTAAATACTTTAATTCGGGTTTATCATATGTCTGCATGGAATATCGCCATTGTTGGTGCGACAGGACAAGTAGGTTCTGCGCTAATTGAGTTATTAAATGACTCAAAAACTATTGAAATTGAAAATCTTTATTTAGTCGGTAGCGATAATAGCGCTGGCGAAGTAATTCGTTTTGCCGGTAAAAATTTAACCGTCATTGATAGCGAGCAAATGGATTGGAGCCAATGCCATTTTGCCTTTTTTGTTGCAGGTACTAAAACTAGCGAAAAATATGCTCAAACAGCTGCTCAAGCAGGCTGTATAGTTATTGATGCGAGCGGATTTTTTGCTGATCAAGACCATATCCCATTAATTGTACCTAAAGTAAATAACAGCGTATTAACCGAATATCGCAATGAAAATATCATTGCTGTTGCAAGCCCAACCGTATCTCAATTATTACGTTGTGTTGCATCACTAACCGATATTCAATTACTGACTAATCTCCATTTAACCAGCTTTATTCCTTCATCATTATATGGCAAGCCAGGTGTGGATGAACTGGCAGGACAAAGCGCTAGATTACTCAATGGAATGCCAGTTGATAACGAGCTATTTGACAATCAACTTGCCTTTAACTTATTACCGCTTTCGCATGAGTCTGATCACCAAAGTTTAGGTGAACACACTCAAATTAACCAAATTCGTAAAGTGATAAGTAATTATGATTTACCTATTTCAATTGAATCCGTAATTGTGCCGGTATTTTATGGACTAGCTCAAGCAGTGAATGTTTCCAGTAGCTTACCCATTGAATTAGACATGGCTCGTTTTAGTGAATTTGGCGTTGAAGTAAAAAGTGAAGATTTACCAACCCCAGTAACCGAAGTCAATACCGAAGGTGAAAAGAACTTAACCATTAAACTCGCTAATTTACGACACAGCTATGGAAATTATGAACAAATTCAATTTTGGTCAGTAGCAGATAATATCCGTTACTTAGGTGGACTAATGTTAATCGAGACACTTGAGATCCTGATTAATGACTACCTCTAAAATTGCATTAGGTATCGAATATGATGGTAGTGGCTATTTTGGTTGGCAACGACAACAGCACGTTGACTCTATCCAAGAAAGGTTAGAATCGGCTTTGTCTGTCATAGCTAACGAGCCAATAGCCGTATTTTGTGCAGGACGAACCGACGCTGGCGTACATGCCACAGGGCAAGTAATTCATTTTGAAACCAACGCTCAGCGCGGTGAAGGGGCATGGACAATGGGCGTAAACTCTCATCTTCCTGACAATATCGCTGTACGGTGGTCAAAAGGTGTGGATGACAGTTTTCATGCTAGATTTAGCGCAACGGCTCGGCGTTACCGATATGTGATTTATAATCATCGTTATCGTCCAGCAATTTTGGCCAAAGGCGTAACGCATTATTATCTACCATTAAATGAAGAACTGATGCACCAAGCGGGGCAATATTTATTAGGTGAAAATGATTTCTCATCATTTAGAGCTGCACAGTGTCAATCGCGAACGCCCTGGCGTAATATTCATCATATTAAAGTTACAAGACAGGGTGAATATGTTATTGTCGATATCAAAGCAAATGCCTTTGTACATCATATGGTACGCAATATTGTCGGAAGTTTGTTAGAGGTTGGTGTAGGTAATCAACCACCGCAGTGGATTGATGAGCTATTAAAAGCGAAAGATCGTACTCAAGCTGCAGCAACTGCGAAACCTGAAGGTTTATATTTGGTTCAGGTAGATTATCCATTAGAATATCAAATTCCTGATTGCGCTTTAGGGCCATTATTTATAAAGTAAGCAAATTAGCTATAGATTAAATTAAATAAAAAGATGAATGCAATGAATACTGATGATTCAAATAAAGAACTCAAAAATCAAGACGCAAAAAAATCAAAAGTACAAAATATAAAATTACCACCTCACTCAATTGAGGCAGAACAAGCTGTGCTTGGTAGCCTAATGCTGGATAATCAGCGTTGGGATGTTGTTGCTGAAATGATTACCGACCGTGATTTTTATTCTCGTCATCACCAACTCATATTTTCAGAAATGCATACCTTAGTCAGTCGTGGTACCCCGATTGACTTAATCACTTTGTCTGAAAGCTTAGAAAGTAAAGACTTACTTGTTGATGTGGGGGGATTTGCTTATTTAGCTGAGTTATCGAAAAACACACCAAGCGCCATTAACGTAGTGGCTTATACCGACATTATTCGCCAGCAAGCGATATTGCGGGAACTGATTAGTGCTTCAAATGAAATTGCTGATAACTGTTACTCAACTGAAGGCCGAGACAGTACCGAAATTTTAGACTTAGCTGAAAGCAAAATCTTCCAAATTGCCGAAAGCCGTACTAAGCAGGGTGAAGGACCGAAAAATATTACCGATGTGCTAGAAGCTACCGTCGCAAAAATTGAAGAGTTATTCCAGCGCCCACATGATGGCGTGACAGGGGTCTCAACCGGCTTCCTTGATTTAGATAAAAAAACCGCAGGATTACAGCGTTCAGACTTAATTATTATTGCCGCTCGTCCATCAATGGGTAAAACCACATTTGCGATGAACCTTTGTGAAAACGCCGCTATGATGCAAGATAAGCCAGTACTAATCTTTAGTTTAGAAATGCCATCAGAACAGATTATGATGCGTATGCTGGCCTCGTTATCACGTGTTGATCAGACTCGTATTCGTACAGGCCAACTACAAGATGATGATTGGGCAAGAATATCGAGCACCATGGGATTACTGCTGGAAAAGAAAAACATCTACATTGATGACTCATCAGGATTAACCCCTATGGAGCTACGCTCTCGAGCAAGACGAATTTACCGTGAACATAAAGGATTAAGTATGATCATGGTCGATTACTTACAGCTGATGCGAGTACCAAACATATCAGAAAACCGAACGCTTGAAATTGCAGAGATCTCACGCTCATTAAAAGCATTAGCCAAAGAGTTACAAATTCCGGTTGTTGCTCTTTCACAGCTAAACCGAAGCTTAGAACAACGCGCCGATAAACGACCTGTTAACTCCGACTTACGTGAATCAGGATCTATCGAACAAGATGCCGATGTAATTATGTTCATCTATCGTGACGAAGTATATAACGAAGCATCAGAACATAAAGGTATTGCAGAAATCATCTTAGGTAAACAGCGAAATGGTCCAATTGGTAAAGTACGCTTAACTTTCCAAGGTCAATTCTCAAGGTTTGATAATTACGCTGATGCGGGTAAATATTTGGATGACGAATAATTGAAGTATCGTAAATGTGAAAAACAATACTTCAATTAACGCCTTATTTTTTTATTAGCGTAAATCCGATAAAACTGGGCAAGAGTAAAAATCACTGCTTGTAAAATCACAATACAAGCACTGGTTGACGCATCTATATGAAAACTGATTAAAGTACCCGTTACTGTCGAAAATACCGATACAATTACTGCAATCACTAACATCTTTTCAAAACGTTTAGTCAATAAAAATGCGGTTATGCCCGGCGCAATTAACATCGCAATTACCAAAATAACACCTGCAGCTTTAAGTGATCCAACAATAGTCAACGCTAAAATACTTAATAAACCGTAATGTAATAATTTAACTGGCAAACCAACTACTCTTGCTTGTACGGGATCAAAACAATACAGCATTAAATCACGGCGTTTAATGATAACTAAAATCGAAACAATGCTTGCAATCGTAATAATTTGGATGAGTTCTTGATAGCTTGTTCCCAACACACTACCAAATAAAATATGATTCAAATGTTGCGACGTTTCCACTTTAGAAAACAGCACTAAACCAAAAGCAAACATTCCCGAAAAAACGATGCCCATCACAGTATCTTCCTTTATTCGACTGTTATCTTTAATGTAACCAGTAGCAACCGAACAAAATAGCCCCGACGCAAATGCACCAATTATTAAAGGGATCCCAGCTAAATAAGCAAGTACAATACCGGGTAATACCGCGTGAGAAATAGCATCGCCCATCAACGACCAGCCTTTTAACACTAAAAAGCATGACAGTAGGGCGCAAACAATACCAGTAGCTAGCGCAGCTAGAATAGCGCGTTGAACAAAAGGAATTGTAAGAGGATGATAGATAAGTTCCCATATCATACTGAACCTCCTTGTCTTGCTTGGCTGATTCGGCGTGAAATCAACCCTTGTCTTGGTGCAAATAAAAATGCTGCCAAAAAGACTAAAGTTTGTAATGTCACAATCACACCACCTGTTTCACCATTAAGGAAATAACTGATCCAAGCGCCAATTGCACTCGTCAGCGCACCGATGATAACTGAAATAATTAACAACCGTGAAAATCTATCGGTAAGTAAGTAAGCCGTCGCGCCAGGGGTTACTACCATCGCTATGACCAAGATTGCACCGACCGTTTGCAGTGCAGCAACAGTACAGGCACTTAAAATAGTAAAAAAAAGAATCTTTAACTGTAATGGTTTTAAGCCAATTGAACGAGCATGAGTTTCATCAAAAAAGACCACTAACAGATCCTTCCAAAAAAACAGTAGCAAAATCAGTGAAACTAAAATAATAATTTGCACTTGCCACATATCACTATCATCAATTCCCAAAATATTACCAAAAATAATAGTTTGCACATTAACAGAAGTTGGATTTAGTGAAATGATTAAAAGACCAATAGCAAAAAAGGTCGAAAAGATAAAACCAATAATGGCATCTTCTTTTAAACGAGTGAAAGCACGTACAATTGTTATTGATAAAGCCGCTAACAAACCGGTAAAAAAAGCGCCCACTGAATAAGGTAAGCCAAGCGCATAAGCACCCGCCACACCGGGCACTACTGAGTGCGAAAGGGCATCTCCCATTAAAGACCAGCCTTTTAACATCAAAAACGCCGACAAAAATGCGCAAGCTGCACCAACAATACTACTTACCCAAATGGCTTTTAACATAAAGCCATAAGTAAAAGGTTCAAGAAGCAGTTCCATTTAGTGTTGCCCTTTAGTTTCAATAACGGTTGGTTCGACTAGAAAATCTTTGTGAGCAGAGTCATCATTGCCTTCACCATAAAATATAGCTGCCCGCTCATCATCAGTTAAAATAGACATTTTACGAGGATCTTCATCTTGGTGTAATTGCTCACCAGACAAGCTTAAATAACGTAGTGCGCCACCAAATGTCATCATCAAATTTTGTGGGGTAAATGTTGTTTTAGTTTCACCAAAAGCCAACACGGTTTGATTAATCAACACTACCTGATCACAAAACTCTGGCACACTACCTAAATTGTGGGTAGAAACTAAAATCAAATGGCCTTCATCACGAAGATCTTTAAGCAGATCGATAATGGCATTTTCGGTTTTCACATCAACGCCCGTAAATGGCTCGTCTAACAATAACACCTTACCTTGTTGAGCCAAAGCTCTAGCTAAAAAGACACGTTTTTTTTGACCGCCAGAAAGTTGACCAATCTGGCGATGCTTAAAATCCAACATATTGACTCGTTCTAGTGCCAGATCGACTTGTCTTTTATCTTCCTTACTTGGTATTCGTAAAAAAGACATATGACCATAACGCCCCATCATCACCACATCCGATACCAAAACCGGAAAATCCCAATCGACTTCTTCAGTTTGAGGAACATAGGCAATAATATTTTGCTTTAATGCTTGTTTTACCGAAATATCATTAAACGTCACTTGTCCTTTAGTGGGTTTTATCATCCCCATAATGCTTTTAAATAGTGTCGATTTCCCACTACCATTAACGCCGACAAGTGCACAGATAGTGCCACCATTCAAACGAAAACTCGCATCATGAATTGCTGTATGACCATTATTATAGGTCACGGTAATATCATCAACATTTAAGCAAATTTGAGTCATTATTTTTCGAATCCTTTAGCGATTGTTTCAACCGTCACTTTTAATAAATCGATATAAGTAGGAACAGGGCCATCTTTAGTAGAAAGTGAATCAACATACAACACACCACCATAAGTAGCGCCAGTTTCTTTACTTACCTGCTTAGCAGGTTTATCAGAAATCGTACTCTCACTAAATAAAACAGGTATATTATTAGCACGCACTAAATCAATAAGATGTTTAACTTGTTTAGGTGTACCTTGTTGCTCGGCATTAATCGGCCAGAGATACGCCTCTTTAAGATTATAATCACGTGCTAAATAACTAAAAGCGCCTTCACTGGTCACTAACCAACGCTGTGATTCAGGGATCTTAGCTAAACGCTCACGAAGTGGGGCATCAAGCGCCTTAATTTTTGCCACATATTCTGCGGCATTCTTATTATATATTTCGGCGTTTTTCGGATCATATTTAACCAAAGCCGCACGAATATTTTCGACATAAGTTAAAGCAAGTGTTGGTGACATCCAAGCATGAGGATTTGGATTACCTTTATAGCTACCTTCTTGAATCGGCATTGGCTCAATGCCTTCTGTTACGACAACTGAAGGCACATCTTTAATATCTTCAAAAAAGCGCTCAAACCAAAGTTCTAAGTTTAAACCATTCCACAACACCAAATCGGCAGACAGTGCTTTATTAATATCTTGTGGTGTAGGATCGTATTCATGAATTTCGGCGCCAACTTTAGTGATAGACTCCACAACCGCGGCATCACCAGCCACGTTTTGGGCAATATCTTGTATAACAGTAAATGTGGTAACTACTTTAAATTTTTTCTCATCAGCTGATGATGAATTGGTCAGACCCGTCAAAACCAGTAGCGATGCTAAAATCGCATTTAATAATGTCTTACGGCTTTTAAAAAAATTGAATTTCATTGATTAATCCTTATTGTATACTATCTGTTCGAACTCAATCAAGTACAGAAAATAAGCTGTAGATAAACGATCAGAAATGTACGAAATCCTTTTCTAGATCACTCCCTATTACTTTAAAAATGCAAAAATGATATTTTAAATGTTAATGAGAATTATTATCATTAATAAAATAAAAGTCAAATTTTTTATTACTCAATATTAAACAAAAATACAAAAAAAGCGTAGCCAGCTACATCTATTAGAACGATAGATAATGTAGTGTTAAACTGGAGATGATATCGCACTCCATCAAAAAAGTAGAATGACAACTTATAAATAACGAGGCTAAATATGAAACTACGTAAAGTAATGATTATTGGTGTAGGAAATGTCGGTTCAACCACCGCTTATACATTAGTCAATCGTGGATTTTGTGAAGAGATCGCACTAGTCGACCTTAATAAAGACTTAGCCTACGGTCACGCACAAGATCTACTCGATGCCGCCGCTTATCGCCAAAACATGATAAAAGTCAGTTTACGTGAATCGACGGACTGTGCTGATATCGATATAGCCATTATTACTGTCACCTCAGGGCTGGCACAAAAAAGCAGGGCAGAAGAGCTGTCAGGCACATCTAAAATCATGGCTAATCTTATTCCCAACATGATGAAAAGCGGATTCAAAGGCATATTCCTAATTGCCACAAACCCGTGTGATGCAATTACTTATCAAGTCTGGAAACTATCTGGTTTACCTCGTCATCGCGTCATTGGTACAGGTGTTTGGCTCGATACAGTTCGCCTGCGACGATTACTCGGCGAACAAATGGATATCGGACCACAAAGTATTGATGCTTTTATTGTGGGAGAGCATGGCGACTCACAATTTCCGGTATGGTCACACTCTTCAATTTATGGCATAAATCTTAATCAACTTGAAAAAAATAAAATTAATTTTGCTGACATTGGTACTAAAGCTAAAAATAAAGGCTTTGAAATCGTCAAATACAAACACTGCACCGAATACGGCATTGCCAGCACGATTGCTGAAATTTGCCAACACATCTTCACCAACAGCCATCGAGCATTAGCATTAAGTTGTATTTTAGATGGTGAATATGGGTATAAAGATGTCGCTATAGGGGTACCGGCAATTTTAGATCAGCATGGTATTAAAAAAGTGATACAACTTGATTTTAACGATCAGGAAAAACAGCTATTTGATACAAGTATTAATATTGTGAAAGGTTATATTCAACATATTAATTAATCTTATTAAAGTTAAAACTTATGTCATACTTTTATCAGCCAATAGCGATAAGCATTTTATCTGATTCTATTTAAAGCCGATTAATAAATCGGCTTCTTGTACAATTTGATTTTTGATGATTGGGTAAATTAACGTCATAAAAATGGTGTATAGTCATTGTTGCAATTAATATGCAATCTTTTCTTACCACATTGAACACACTCAAAGAGATAACCAGTCAATGCGCCATCTTTGGATAATGACGTTCTTACTCCTCAATAATACGAATTGTTTCATGCAATTTTTTTAATTCAGCAGAACTAAGAAAATAACTTCTAGCATTATTAATATATTCAGCGATTTGTTTATATGTTTGCAAATTATCGGATATAGGATAACAGTCAATATAATCACTAAATGCCACGATATCATCAATATCGGCAAACTCTTGCTCGGTAAGTTTATTCAAATATTGCTGTAAATTTACAGTTTGACAGTCTACAGGAGGTTTTTTTAACCAAAACTGATTGTCACGAAACTGATAAGTTAAATCAATCGTTGTTTTATCTTCGTCATCATAAACAGAGTCTAGTTTAATATGAAATAGCTGATCTTTAATCATGGATGAAAAGTAAAATATGTGATCTTCATGTCTATCTTTTCCTGCTACCATTAATTCATCTAGATATTTTCCATTTTTGTCAAAAGCATTAATTAATTTGTTATCTTCGTTGAAACCTTCGCCTAGACTATCAAAAGCAAAAGTATAATCATAAAGTATAAATTTGATATCACCCATTTCAAAGCGACCAATAGCTTTTAGATTTTTTAGCGTATAATATTTGTCGACTTCAACAATTGGTTCATCATAATAGCTATAATCATTATCATCGAAATGAAAAAATTTGCTATCAACATATATTCCATTGGCGGTACTATTGCTATCAATAGGCATGGATAAAACAGGTAAACTTTGATAGAAGTCATCGAAGGAATCAAAATGCTTTCTATGATTAAATGAGTGATCATCCGCAAACACTACATAAGTGTTAAACAGAGTAAAAAATATCGCTAAATACAAAGTTGAAACTATTTTTTTCATTTTCCTATAAAATCCTTTTTATTACTAAATATTTACAATTTTTGCAGTCAGTATATTTCATGAAATAAGTTTTTCTTTCTGCAATGTTACATCTTCATAACTATTTAATCATGTAGATAAATTATGGCATTACTATTAACCAAAAATCCAGATTTATCTGATTGTTGAGACTAAAGCATTTAGTAATGGGATAATTATTGGAAATTATAGAAATAATGGAAAGTGGTGTTGTGATAGCAGCAATTTCGCCAATAAATTTAGGAAAGGTATCAGGTTTAGTTGAATAGAATAGTTAAATTAAACTGACTAGATTGTATTTTATTTGCCATTATATCGTTAACACTAAACGATATAATGGCATTTCTAGATTAAGCTTATTTTATCTATTTTGCCAAAAACTATTTTTTATCTGGTAATGCATAAGCAATAACATAATCGCCACGCACAGGAGATTGTCTTGCGCCACTAGCGGAAATCACAATATATTGTTTACCTGTTTTTGGTGAGATATAGGTTATTGGAGTACCTTGACTACCCACCGGTAATCTCGCTTTCCAAACTTCTTCGCCTGTAACCGAATCAAAGGCTCTTAGGTAAAAATCTTGCGTAGCAGCAAAGAATAATAAACCTGACTTAGTCGCCATTGGTCCACCAATGGTCGGCATACCGATTGGAGCAGGTAAATGCATAGGTATACCTAAAATACCCGTATCCATAACTGTACCTAAAGGTTTTTGCCAAACCACTTGACGTGATTTAAGATCAATAGCTGTCATTGTGCCATACGGTGGTTTTTGACATGGCACGCCAAGAGGTGAGGTAAATCTTAAACGCATTGCACCAAAAGGTGTTCCTTTTTGTGGAACAATACCCATTTCAATCCCGCTTGAATTTTTCGGAATTTGGTCTTGAGGAATCATCCAATTTTTCAAGCCAATACGCATATCATTAACAAACATCAAATTGTTTTGAGGATCAACTGCCACGCTACCCCAGTTCATACCACCCAACGATCCTGGATATTGTAACGTTTTAGTCATACCCGGCGGAGTGAACAGACCATGATATTCAGAACCAACAAAGTCAATACGACAAAGAAGCTGATCATATGGTGTTGCTCCCCACATATCGAACTCAGTTAAGGTTTCATTACCAATTGAAGGCATCCCCACTGAAAATGGTTGAGTCGGAGAATAATATTCACCCGGAACATTACCTTGCGGAACAGGTTTTTCTTGGACTTCTGCAACAGGTTTACCCGTTACGCGATCAAGCATAAAAATTTGACCGGATTTTGTGGTTTGTACAATGACTTTTGTCACGCCACCATTTTCATTTGGAATATCATAAAGTAATGGTTGGGAAGGTAAATCATAATCCCATAAATCATGATGAGCCGTTCTAAATGTCCAACGAATTTGTCCGGTTTTACGTTCTAAAGCCACAATAGACGAATTAAAATCATCATCATAATGAGTTCGGCCACCACCAAAAAAGTCTGGGGTTGCATTACCGGTTGGAGCATAAACAAGATCGAGCTCTGGATCGTAAGCTGTTGTTGCCCAAACGTTAACGGTACCGCGAGTATAAGTTTCATTTGCAGGTGGTACATCGGTGATATTTGGATTACCCGGATCCCACGCCCAAACCAAATTACCGGAATGAACATCAAAAGCTCGAACTACCCCGCCAGGTTCATTGATTGAAAAGTTATCGGCAACCCGTCCACCAACAACAATAACATCTTTGGCAACTAACGGTGCAGCAGTCGGTTCATAATAGCCTGGCGGAATATCACCCATATTTTTCTTAAGATCCACAACGCCTTTATCACCAAAATCTTCACATAATTTACCGGTATTGGCATCGATTGCCATTAAACGGGCGTCAATAGTGTTCATAATGATTCTAGCTGAACAAGTCGCATTACTATTGCTAACATTATCTAAACTATCTTCATAATAAGCTAAGCCTCGACAACGCTCCCAGTTTGGAGTTGATGCTTTAGGATCATAGCGCCATTTTTGTTGACCTGAATCTGCATCTAAAGCAATCACAATATTTGTTGGGGTGCAGAGATAAACATTTTGGCCAATTTGTAATGGCGTATTTTGATCTTCCGGACCTGAACCGCTGTTATAAGGCACATAACCGGTACGATAAGTCCATGCGACTTGAAGATCTTTAACATTCTCTTTGTTAATTTGATCCGCTCCGGAAAAACGCGTCCCTTTAGTGGTATTCGCATATTGTTTCCAATCAAGCAGTTTGTCTGTAGGTTTCAATTGATTGTTGGCTAAAGGTACTGCATTTTTAATTACATTATGTTCTTGGAACATAAACCCGAGCGAAACACAAAGCGCAACAAAAATAAACATACCGACAGCATACCCACCTTTGCCAGCTTTATTATCGCCTGTTTCATGTCTCTTTAATGTTGGATAAGCAAATGCAATAAGCATTGCAAAACCACCAAATACCATTAAACGAGAAAATAACGGCCAGAACTGCAAACCAACTTCATATAATGCCCAAACAATTGTTAAGGCATAAGCTAAAGCATAAAGCCATGCACCTTTAGTGTTTTGCTTAAATAAAAGAAATGAGGAAACGATTTGCACCAACCCCATTAATAAAAAATACCAACTACCACCAACGGCAACAAGTCGCACACCGTTAATGGTCAAAAACAGCCCGCTGATTAATAAAATTGTGGCAACAAGCCATAAATAAAATTTTTTAGCACCATTTATCTTTATCATGAATAATCCTTATACTTAATATTAATCTTACTATTGATTAAATTTCTCAGTTTAACTTGACGTTGTTTAATGAGTAATGGTAGAAAACGACGGGGGTAAAAGATGAGCTCCTTAATTATTTATCATCATCCATCAACAAGGCAAAAACTTGTCTGATAAATATGCAATTAATATGCTCTCAATAATTGAGAAAAACAATAGGGGCATGAAAAATTTTTTTGACTTTTTTGCGACTAAAATTCACGTATTTTAATATCCCAAAATAATAAATTTTATGCTTAAAAATCAAATTATTAGTATAAAGTTAACGCATACTTTTATCACATAAAGCATATTAGTCTGATTGAATGTTTCGCCAGTTTAAACAAACTGAAAGGATTTCTTGCGTTTTTTATAACCAAAAAAAGTTGAGGAGCGGGGTTTTTTAATTCCAAAATAAATAGCTTAATAACCCTTTTTTCTATTAAAAAATAAAATCATTAAAAACCATAGGATTGTAAATCTATTAAAAAAAGGGTTTTTAATTCCCAAAATGTCTTTTGCCTTTGTGCAAATAATGTTTATAGTATGCAGTGTTCTAGATTTATGCCGAGTAGGTAGTTTAGAAACATTCGGCCTTATCTGATTCATATAATCGCCAGATTTATGCCGAGTAGGTAGTTTAGAAATATTGTTGTTCCCGATTCTAATGATGCGAACCGATTTATGCCGAGTAGGTAGTTTAGAAATGACGTCAATATGGGTAAATGTTTTGTAGCGCGATTTATGCCGAGTAGGTAGTTTAGAAATTGGCATAGGGATAGTTACCCGAAGGGCGAAAGATTTATGCCGAGTAGGCAGTTTTCCCCTCCAAAATTTGAGGAACGGTTTTTTTGAAGTCCGAATATTTCGTTCCTTAAATTCACAAAAAAACTAATATCAATCGCGTGTTATTTTTTGTAAACGCTTTTCTTTACGATGACTGGTTGTTAAAAAAATATATTGTCCTTAATTTTTTTAGTCACTATACTTTTTACATTGTTTTATTTAGACGACTAAAATTAAATCGATAAATAATATCAATAAATTTAAAGGACAATTGATAGGGTGGTCGAACATGAGTGATAATTTTCAACCGGTAACCGATAACTTAAATTCGTCAAAGCAAAGCTCAAAATATTTATTTTTCCAGAAAGCTTATTTTTTCTCATACTTAAGCACCATTCAGCTAACTATCGCGTACTTCTTTTGTCGATCCAATTTATTCCAGCAGATTTTTTTTGCGTTTTTATTTTCTCTCTCTTTTTACAGCCACGCACTAAAACCTAAACAGACAAATGTTATTAACGATAGCAAGCCGTATTTAACCTTCAATGGTAATCGTACCTGTACCGTTAATATCGACAACCTGCTCGAAATATCTTTATCAGATGGAACACGATACACGCCTTCAACCAATAACTCATCAATTAATAACCCAATCAAGCTGCCTGGTCGGAGTTTTGCCGATATTAGTATGTTAATCCCAACTAATATCAACTCAGTCGCATTAAGTACCTTTATCGGTTCGAAGTATACTCATTCGGGGGATGATGTGAACACAACCGGCACTTTAAATGTATCTATCGTCGATAAAAATAACCAAGCGGTATCACGCAATACCGTGTTAGATATTTGTAAGGCACCTTATCAGGTTAAATTAAGCAGTACAGCTGGTTCGTTCAATAATGGCGAGTCTACTAGTTGTAATTTCAGTGCCAGTAATGTGACATATTATATTACTCCTAACGAATCATCAGCAGTATGTTTCGCTAGGCCTAATTTAAGATTAGGTAAACTTAATGAGAAAGGTCTTTCTCACGACTACCGTGGTCCGGCTTCAGTGTGGAATCCTGATAAAGGTTTTCTCACTCAATCATCTTACAACTTAAACTTCCCTACTACTGGTGCTCATGGTTTGTACTTTGATTTACTCATTGAAGGTAGTAATAAGCCGTTGTCTTGGTCACCGGTTTCTCATGGTGGTATAACCGCTACCATGACCAATTCTACAGCTACAAGTGTACGCGTAACCTTAACCGGTCCTGTTGCAACTGAATCACAATCGAATTCTAGCAACCCTGGTCTTATTTCTAAGCCTACTTTGCCCCAAACATTTGAGTTAGTCGGTCGCGATAGTAGTGGTAACCCTGTCGTCAAGTATGGATTTGAGTTAAAGCAGTGGTTTATCCATCAAGGTATTAGCACTTATTTAGATACATTATCTTGGTGTAAGAGTATTGGCTATCGACCTACTAAAATTAATGATCTAACAAATGCATCTTGCCGTGGGACTAATCACGGTTCTTGGTGTAAAGATTCAGTCGGCGCTACACCGTCGTCACCTAATAATTTATACCAGCGTCAAATCGGTGCTGGTCTTTTTACGGAGTGGGGCGCAATGGATTACTACTCGGGAGCTGGGTTTTACCTTTATGGGTACTGGGCTAATGACTTGACGACTGACTTAGATATCCTCAATACTCTTGGTCAGTTTTACGTGGCCTCAGGTAGTGGTAGTATCGATAGGATCGACACTACCCATAGCATCTATGGAATTTGTACCTACCCTTAGTCCTTACTTCTAAATCCTTATGACTGGAGCTTTTGGGATAGTAAAAATAGCGTCAAAAAAGGTAGCTGATTCAAAGAGTCAACGGGGTTGTCCTATAAAAAGCGATTTTATAGCATAGATTCGCATAAACTACCTCGACTGAGGTAGTTTAATTTGAGTTTTTTTAAAGCAAAAAAAAGTTGAGGAGTGGGGTTTTTAGGGGGGTAAAATCACGTTTTTACAGCTCTGCATACATCGCTTAACACATTTATTTTTTAGGTGCTTCATAGAAATTTGAAGAGCGGTTTTTTTGGAGGCGTCTAAAATCAAAAAATTACAAATTTTTATGGCTATAAAATGACCAATTTTTAAAGGTATGTAAAGTCGATATTTTTAATTAGGACAATAGTTAACCGATCATTTTTTAGATATTTTCGTGATTCTCTTTACGAATGTTAGCAATTAAGTCTAATCAGAGCTATTGCATCGTATTTTTGCTGTCACTATAATCTTTAACTGTTCTAGCTTTGAGAATTTAACTGCAAAGCATTAATTAAATTCAAAATTTACTTGACAGGAATGTTGTTATGCATTATAATTTTCACCATTCACCATTCACCATTCACCTTGGTCAACCTATAATTTAAATTCGTCTAAATTAAGCTCCCAATTTTCATTTTTCCGAAAAGCTCATTTTTTCATATGTTCAGACAAAATGCTAAGAATTTTGGCGCGATCTTTTCATCGATCCAAATTATTTCGGCTGATCTTTGTCGTACTATTACTTCCTTCTTTTAGCCATGCATTAACCGTTAATACCTCGAATTCTATTCATGGAAATGAGCCATATTTAACTTACGATGGCGGTCGTACTCGTGCGGTTAATAATGAAGGTTTGCTTGGGATTACACTATCTGACGGTACGCAATATACGCCTTCAAACAATCCTTCACCTACAACCCCAATCGTCTTGCCTGCTACAGGTCAAAGCTTTGCTGATATAAGTATGTTTGTACCAATCGGTAGCAATTCAGTTGCGCTCAATACGCTTATTGGTTCGCCATATAATTATTGGGGAGATGATGATGGAGATGGTGATGTTTCTGCGACAGGTAGTTTAAGTTTATCTATCGTGGATAACAGTAATCAAGCTGTAACACGTAATACCGTGCTCGATATTTGTAAAGCACCTTATCAAGTAAAATTAACTAGTACTAATGGCGAATTAACTACGCGTTACGGTCTTCCTCCTAATAGTACTTTCAATGAAAGTAGTGTTACTTATACTGTTAATCCTAAGGCTGTTCCGGTGGTTTGTTTTGCTAAACCAAACTTAAAATATGGTAAGCAAGGCGAGATTGGAAATTCTCACGACTTCTCAGGTCCGTCTTGGATGTGGGACCCAGCTAATGGCTTTATTCCTCAGTCAACTGCCCCATCAGGTTATGGTTTGAACTTTCCTACTACTGCAGCTGACAAACTGTACTTTGATTTAATCATTGGTGGTGTTAATCAGGCTTTGTCTTGGTCTCCAGTTAAGGTTGCAGATATTACTGCGACTATGAGCAATTCTACAGCTACAAGTGTACGCGTAACCTTTACAGGTCCTCTCTCAACCGAGCCTGGTATGAGTACTACTCCTACTCCTATTACCAACCCTAATTTGCCTCAGACTTTTGAGTTAGTTGGTCGTGATAGCAATGGTAATCCTGTGGTTAAATATGGATTTGTATTAAAGCAATGGTTCGTCAATAGTGGACCCGCGGTAAATTATTATCCAAATATAGTACTTTGGTGTAATGGTCTAGGTTATCAAGTGGCTCAGGTAAAAGATTTAAGCAATGCATCTTGTCGTGGTTTGGAGTCAGGTGATTGGTGTACAGGTTTAGTCGGCGCTACGCCTTCTTCACCTAATAATTTGTATCAACGTTACATTGGTGGAGGCTTGAATTCCGAATGGGGGACGATGGGCTACTACCTCGATTCCAGATTTTACGGCCATTTGTACTGGACTGGTACCCTAAACAATGATCGTAATACTTATCTCATAAGTCTGAATAATGGTTCCGTGTATAGGCATAGTAGCAGCGGCAATGCGGTTTGTGTTAATCGTTAAAACTTATTATTGAGGTGGTTCAATAGCAAAAGTAAATCAATTCGTTGAAGAATCGTTAATTTAATGGCTCTGGAATGATATTTTTTATACATTTTTAGCTAAATGACTATAATAAATATTAAATAAATCATGTTATTGATAGTAAAGTCAAATATGTTTTTATAGATTAAAAACGTTAAATTTCTAATAATATCTTTAGCCATCCATCCCTTAATTGGGATGGATTTATTTTTTAGATCTAAATTTTTCCAAAAAAGTTGAGGAGCCGGGTTTTTAGGGGGTAAAATCACGTTTTTACAGCTCCGCATACATCGCTTAACACATTTATTTTTTAGGTGCTTCATAGAAATTTGAAGAGCGGTTTTTTTGGAGGCGTCTAAAATCAAAAAAATTACAAATTTTTATGGCGATAAAGTGACCAATTTTTAAAGGTATGTAAAGTCGATATTTTTAATTAGCACAATAGTTAACCGATCATTTTTTAGATATTTTCGTGATTCTCTTTACGAATGTTAGCAATTAAGTCTAATCAGAGCTATTGCATC
>NZ_JAFNNH010000016.1:0-981 GCF_026536845.1 Gilliamella sp. B3023 | reverse complement strand
CTGTCACTATAATCTTTAACTGTTCTAGCTTTGAGAATTTAACTGCAAAGCATTAATTAAATTCAAAATTTACTTGACAGGAATGTCGTTATGCATTATAATTTTCACCATGCACCATGCACCATGCACCTTGGTCAACCTATACTTTAAATTCGTCTAAGTTAAGCTCCCAATTTTCATTTTTCCGAGAACTTCATTTTTTCATCTGTTCAAGCAAAATTCTACGAATTTTGGCGCGATCGTTTCATCGTTCCAAATTATTTCGGTTGATCTTTGTCGTACTACTACTTCCTTCTTTTAGCCATGCATTAACCGTTAATACCTCGAATTCTATTCACGGAAATGAGCCATATTTAACTTACGATGGCGGTCGTACTCGTGCGGTTAATAATGACGGTTTGCTCGGGATTACACTATCTGATGGTACACATTATACGCCTTCTACCAATTCTTCATCTATAACTCCAATCTCCTTGCCTGTTGAGGGACAGAGTTTTGCTGATATAAGTATGTTCGTCCCAACTAATACTAATTCAGTCGATTTAAATTCTCTTATTGGTCCTCCTAATAATTATTGGGGAGATGATGATGGTGATTCTGGCGTTACTGCTACAGGTACGTTAAGTTTATCTATCGTCGATAAAAGCGGTCAAACGGTATCACGTAGTGCAGTGCCAGAGATTTGTAACGCACCTTATCGTGTTATGTTATCCAGTACTGACGGTACATTATCGACTCGTTACGGTATTCCTAATCGTAGTGATTTCCGTGCTAGTAATGTGACTTATTACGTCAATCCTAAGGCTGCGTCTGTGGTTTGTTTTGTCAGACCTAATTTGGATTACGGTACAGGTAATTATGCTGGTCCGGTTTCGATGTGGGACCCAGCTAAGGGCTTTCTCACTCAAGAAACAGACCCGTCACGTTACGGTCAAAACTTTCCTACTACAGGTCTTAATGGATTGTACTTTGATTTAGATA
>NZ_JAFNNH010000015.1:0-64653 GCF_026536845.1 Gilliamella sp. B3023 | reverse complement strand
CCGATAAACAAGGAAATATGAAATGGATAGCCAAATACGATTTTAATCAATTATACCAATTAACCGACCAAGCAACTGTCTTAGACCCGATGTCTGCTTTTCGTTTTGAAGATTTTATAGCCCCCAATGAAAACACCATTATTTTGATTGGAAATAAAGATCTTAATGCCTTTGATTCAAGCCAAAGAGGGTATCAAGCAGTAATACATGTATCGAAAGATCGGGGCAAAAGTTATCAAGAATTATTGCTACCCGAACAAGAGATGAAATGGATTGATACCAGTAATGATTATTCATTAGTAGAAGCTCAAAATAGATTACCCGATAACAGTAAAAAAATTTCCCAATATCTTTTAGATCATAAGAGTCTAAAAGTGGTTAAAATAGATGAGTATTTATCTGCCGATGATATCGATTATAAAAAATTCAACGGTAAATATGTCATATATTCCAATCGAGGCAATTTAAAACTGATTAATTTATTGAATCGAGAAGAAGAATACCCCTTGCCTGACGACTTAAACAATCAGCCATTTTATTTAACCGCACATGGTAACATTCTAACTTTACAAAAAAATCAGATCATTAGTTATGACCCTAAAACCCAAAACCAGCAAATCATCAAAAGTTTCAAAAATAACTATGATGTCTTACTATATCAAGATGACACTTTTATTTTGGGTAAAGCTGACCTGTTAAAAACGTCTGCAACTTTTTATAATGAAGAGGAAAAAGAGTTATATACACTTGATTCAAAAAAATGTGAACTTTTACCGATATAAAAATTTTGTATGCGACTATAAACTTTTATCATCTATTAACCCGTCAATTCGATATTCATATGACTATGGACAAACTTGGAATAAGTATGAGTTAAAAGGTATGTTTGCTACTTCTAGACCTGTCGGATTTTATAAAGATAAATTTATCATTTTACGTGCATCATTCCATGATAAACCAGATCCTGAAGATCGAGGGGGAAGAATTTTAATCGGTGAATTTGAAAAATAGGACGATATTAAACACGCTTAGTATAATATAATTATTTTTGATTTAATTTATCTATTAATCATACAAATTTTATTGGTATCATGAGCAATTAATGAAATTTAAAAGTCCCCAATGGTTTAGAAGAAGAAAGAAGTTTACAGAAATATTAAAAGGTATAATAAAATATAATGAGTGTATTAATAAAAAATAAAGGAATCTTTTTTATTCTAATAATGATATTAACTTTTTCTTGTCAAGGACAAGTTAAAAATGTTTATAGTAAACAAAAGATTCAAGATGAGAGCGAAGCTGATATTATTAAAAATAATATTTTTCATATTCAATTTGATAATGCAGGGGAACTCCATAAAAATTTAGTATCGGATCAACCTTATGATCATTTTATAATTCAAATAGAACAAGGAAATATAAAATTTAAAGAAAACTATAAATTATTAATTAGTAACTATGGTGATAGAAATGATTTAACATTTACTTTGACAAAAGTAAGTAAAAAAGAATATACCTTAGAAATTATACAAGAAACCAGACATTTAACAGTTGATAAATTCATTTTTGAAAAGGATAAAAACAACTTATTAGAATTAATATCCATGGAACAAATCCAATCGGGAAATACTATTCAAATCTGTAAATATAGTATGTCAAGAAAGAAAGGAAATGAAATTAATTTAATCATAGATTCAATTAATGATCCTAAATGTTTCAACGTTAAAAATAAATAATATTAAAAGTTAGATACATAAACAAAAAATAAGTCTACAACCCAATCAACCCGGCAACAAGGTATTACAACCTCAAACCGATTCCTATTCAGCCAACCCCAATCAAATTGTCTATGATTTGTTACATCAATCTGATTTTCATATTAATGTAACGGATGCCTATTTTGCAAAAAAAGTAAATGCCCCGAATAAACCTAATGAATATACCTATTTAAAATTAAATCAAGCCTCTTTGGGTAACAAAATTTATCTGTGTTGCCAAATGTTACGATACTCCCTGAAAAGGTAAATTAGTGCTCAGACTCAGAGAAATTGAAAATACCGATACTACCCAAAACCTGTATTCAAATAATCCATTTCCTTTTTAGTCAATGGATAAGAAAAAACAGAAATGGAATACACGGTAGACGGCTCCATTACCTATATCAAGGAAATAGTAAAAACGTTGTTAAAGTTGCCAATAATAAAGAAGCTATCTATTTTCGCTGTGATATAGCTACTAATAACAAAGCGGATTATTTTATTTCAATTCATGCGGATGGCTTAACCAATTTTACTTCCGGCGCCCATGTTATCTGTAATGAAGGAGATAAAAAAGGGCTAGAATTAGCTAATGATATTTTTAATTGTTATACTGTTGTCAATATAGGAAAGAAACACCCTGATGCTAGAAATAATGTAGGAGTTCTTGGGAGAAAAAATCAAACGAAAGATAAAGTTTTAATCGAGCTTGGTTATATTACACACCCTAAAGATGCAAAAAGTATTTACGACAATATGGACTTAATAGCAGAGCAACTTGCTCAAGGGTTAGAAATCAACATTAATAAACATTTTTAAGAATAAAATGAAAAAATTACTAATAGTGTCTATTTTTTTTGTTGGCATTTTGGCATGTGTTCAACGCATTGAAGCAAAAAATATTTCCGAAGCTACCCCTTCAAATTCAGTACGAATTAAAGAATCCAATACTCCTGAGGGTTTTCTACGGTATGAATATTATATCAATGGCAATAAAGCAGCGGATTATATAGAAACTTACTATACTAAAGGCGGTCAATTAGAATCTGTGTATTATATGTCATCATATCAACGAGACGGCATTTCTTCTCAAGGATTTTACCCAAATGGAAAACTAAAATTCATCCGTTATGTAAGAGATGAAGTTAAAAAAGGAGATGTATTATATGTTAGATATTATCCTAATGGACAAATAAATCATATAGAAACAATAGTTACTGACTCTTTAGAATTACCCAAACTCACTACTATTTACTTTGAAAATGGCGTTAAGCAATATGAAGGGTTTATGGATATGTATAATGCTACCACAATACCTGTAGGATTATGGAAAACATACGATGAAAAAGGCGATTTAATCGAAACCACCTATTATCATCCTGATGAATTAGGCAAAGACTATAAAATCGTAACTCAATATAAGAATGGAAAAGTTGTTTCAAAGAAAATTTACAATTTTGATGATTTATATGAGACTGAGTTAAAAGAGCTTTTCACCATACCGTAATAATAAATAATTGAAAAATGAAAAAATAAAAATCCAATGGCGTCCGCACCAGCCTATCAACCCAGAACAACAATTTTACCGCTTTTTATAAGAAGATTAAATAACTGGGCTGACTATAGATTAAAAGGAGGTAGAAATGCTCTACCATTAGGATTATTCTCATATAAATAAAAAAATAATAATGAAAAAAAATGTTTCAATTTGGATTGGTAATTTTCAAGATAATGAACAATTAGAAAATTATCTTTTAATGGAATATCTAGACAATGAAGATTTGCCAAGATCTCAATTCACTAAAGACTTTAAAATAGACTATTATGATCAAGATTTTCAAGAAGCTTATTGTGCTGGAGATTTTCTTTCAGTTGAAAATCTTATTGAACCTATCTCTTATTCAGAAACATTTATAAACCAAATAAAAAGTGAAGATAAAAATTATAATTCCTTAATTGCTGTTTATAAATATAAATATGACGGAGAAGTTAAACAGAATAGTAATATATTTTTTCTTGGAGTATATGAATATGAAGAGTAATATCAAAAAACAATAAAAATAAATCATAAAGCCAACCCTTAAGTTAGCTTGACCCTATCCTATATTTTGTTTATTTTCCAGTTTTGGATAGGCATTGCCATTTTTTAGAAGCTTGTTGTATCGCTAAATAGATGACCTTTTTAACTGAGTCATCGGTCGGGAAAACCTTACGTTTCTTGATAGCATGACGAATAACACTATTTAAAGATTCTATTGCATTAGTGATATAAATCGCTTTGCGAATATTCTTAGAATAAACAAAGAAGGGGCTGATATTTTCCAATGTCTGCGCCATTTCTTCATTTGACACCGTTTTCAATCACCAGTTTATTCATAAAGCCCGTTAATTTGCCTAAATCTTCCTGAGTCTTTATGACTTTGGCAAGCTCTACGGCCATTTCTCTTAATCTTTTTTCGTCTATTTTTTATCTACCTATTTTTTATCATTAGAGTAGTTCAAAAATAGGCAAATACACAAATTTATTTATAGGATCGTATATTTAAAAGCCCAGTTTTTAATATTGTTTTTTCGAACAATAAGAACTAAACCATTTCCGTCTCTTAGATACAAATTTTTATCCTTTACTCGGCTATTTTTGATTTGATTATCAGTCAATCTTTTTATTATTTTTGGCATAAATTTCTTTCCCTTTGGGAAAAAATGAGTATTTTTGTTTACCCTCATTTGAACCCGAAAAAATATTAAATTGATAGATGTATATGGATAAGAGGAATACTAAAAAAAATACAAGATATTGATTTATAAACAAATATAGATGTATAGATATGAGATAAAGTGGAAAGTTGGCTCCTCCAACTGGACTTGAACCAGTGACATACGGATTAACAGTCCGCCGTTCTACCGACTGAACTATGGAGGAACACTTGACGGACAGAATATTAACTATCTATGACGATTATGTCAATCTATAAAACACTAATTAAGTTTAACTGCTCAGCTTGTAAGCAAATAGCGTGAATACTATGCTAAAATAGTACAGATTAACAAGTAGAGTAAAATTTATGAAAAAGAATATTTGTGTTTTTTGTGGTGCTAGTGAAGGGAATCGTCCAGAGTATCGTACAGCGGCTATGCAATTAGGCAAGGTTATTGCCAATCAAAATAGACGATTAATCTATGGCGGAGGCAATAAAGGATTAATGGGCATAATTGCTAATTCCGTTTTAGATCATGGTGGTGAGGTTATTGGCATCATTCCAGAAAAATTAGTCAAAGCCGAAACTGCACACCTTGGTATTACTCGATTAGAAGTTGTTGAAAATATGCATCAACGTAAAGCAAGACTAACTGAACTTGCCGATGGATTTATTGCAATGCCAGGGGGAACGGGCACGTTAGAAGAGCTTTTTGAAGTTTGGACAGGGATGCAAATTGGTTATCATGAAAAACCCGTCGCACTATTTAATAGCCAATTTTGGCAACCTTTACTGAACTTTTTAAAGCACGCAGTACAAGAAGGTTTTATTCGAGAAAGTTTTTATCAAACATTAATTATCTCAGATACTGCTGATTCAATGTTAGAAAAAATGGACAACTTTATACCAAAAGACTTACAACGCTGGGTAAAAAAATAATTTAATATAAAAAAACGCCATCAACTGATGGCGTTTTTAGTTGCATAATTATTATGCGATAGCTGTTGTTTGTGATTCAGGTTTTTTAATCAATGCGTAAGCAACACCTGCAATTACAGAGCCTGCAACGATTGATAATATATATCCACCAACAGGTTTAACTACGCCAGGGATTGCTAATGCAAATAAACCACCATGAGGCGTCATTAACGTTGAACCAAATGCTAATGCCATACCACCAGTGATTGCACCACCAACAATACAACAAGGGATAACACGTAACGGATCACGCGCTGCAAAAGGAATTGCCCCTTCAGAGATAAAGCATAGACCTAAAACTAAAGATGCTTTACCACTTTCTTGTTCTGCTTTAGCAAATTTTTTACGAGCGATTAAAGTAGCTAATCCCATCGCTAATGGAGGAACCATTCCCCCCGCCATAACTGCAGCCATAGGTGCATAAACTTGTGAAGAAATCATACCAGTACCAAAAGCATAAGCAACTTTATTAATTGGTCCACCCATATCAGTACACATCATACCGCCTAATAATGCACCTAACATAACAGCATTAGCACCATTCATGGTATTTAGCCATACAGTAATAATTTTCATTAACCATGCGATTGGCGTACCAACAACAAATTGCATAACAAGACCAGTAATTAAAGTTGCAAGTAAAGGCACAATTAATATTGGTTTCAATGCTTCCATACTTTTTGGTAATGGTAAGTATTTTGTAATAGCTAATGCGACATAACCTGCAAAATAACCAATGATAATACCACCTAAGAATCCTGCACCAGTTGAAACTGCAAGTAAACCACCAACTAGGCCAGGAGCAAGCCCTGGTCTATCAGCAATTGAGTAAGCAATATAACCAGCAAGCAATGGAACCATTAACGAGAAGGCTAAACCACCAATTTGAGCTAAATGAGGTTCACCAACAAGCTCATTTACAAGAGTTTGTTTAACAACTTGTACGCCATTTTCAAGTACAGTAACTGTTTTTAATACTTCTTGGAACTGACCAAAAGCAAAAGAAAGTGCAATGATCAAACCACCTGCAACCACCATTGGCAACATGTAAGACACACCTGTTAGTAGATGTTGATAAAAGCCTTTCTTTTCATTGCTTGATGTTGCAACAGAAGTAGAACCAGACGGTTGATAAATTGTTGCTTCTTCAAATGCTTTATCTAATTCCTGAGCGGTCTTTTTAAGAGCTGGACCAGTTTTGGTACGATAAAGTTTTTTACCAGCAAATTTGCTTAAATCAACATCAATATCACATGCAGCTATAACTACATCAGCAGAAGCAATCTCTTCTGGTGTTAATTCATTTCCAACACCAACAGAACCACGAGTTTCTACTTTACACCACCAACCACGTTTTTTCGCTTCTTCTTCAATCGCTTCAGCTGCCATAAATGTATGAGCAACACCTGTTGGACAAGCAGTTACCGCAACAATACGTTTTTGTCCACTGTTTGCCACAGAAGTGCTAGTATCACCAGTCGATTGTTCATAAACAGTTGCTTTACTTTGTGCATCATTTAAGATTTTTTTAGGATCAGCAAAAACATCATTTATATCATTAACAACATAAACTTTTTTGCCAATAACTGATTTGTCACTAATATTACCGCTACCAACCGAAATGATAGTATCGGCTGATGTTGCATTATCAACAATTTTAAAATTTAAAGAATTAGCAGCTAACGCTAATTCCGCTTTAGCTAATCGCCCATTAACTGGGCCTGAATTGCTACCTTCAACTATGTATATATTCATGAATACTCCTATCCAGCGATTATTTCAATTTTTTCCGACATGTTGGTAACCGCTTGACGGTCTGACACACCAACACCAGCTTGTTCAACAGATAAAGCGGCAACACTTGATGCAAATACTAGGGTGTCTTTGATTGATTTATTATTTAATAAACCATACATTAACCCACCGACCATTGAATCACCAGCACCAACAGTGCTAACCACTTTACATTTAGGTGGTTTGGCTAACCATGCTTCACGTTTAGTTACCCACAAAGCACCTTTGCTGCCAAGTGAAATTACTACGTTTTCTACCCCACCATCAATAAGTTCCATGGCTGCTGTTTTAATTTCTGATAATGTAGATAGTTTTCTGCCTACCCACATTTCCAGTTCTTTATCATTTGGTTTAATTAACCAAGGGTTGGCCTTAAGCCCTGCTACTAAAGCATCACGGCTACTATCAAAGACCACTTTAGGACAAATTGTTTTAACTTGTTTCATCCATTCTGTGAATTTTTCCAGTGATACTCCAGCAGGTAAACTACCACTAATGGCAACCATATCTATCTCTTTCAACCATTCTAAAGAATTGGAAACGAAAGTTTGCCAATCTTGATCGTTAATCGTGAAACCTGAAAAATTTAGGTCAGTGACTTCACTATTTTCTTCAGTGAGTTTAACGTTAATTCGGGTACGGCCATCAACGGTCTGGAATTTATCATCAACATTCAGAGATTTAAAAAGTAAATTAAAACCATCACGATTCTCTTTACCTAAAAAACCACCCACGGTTAATTTAATACCAAGATCAGATAATACTTTGGCAACATTGATACCTTTACCCGCAGCAAGCAAAGCGTTAGTTTGAACTAAGTTAACATCACCAAGCTCAACTTTTGGACAAAAACCTAATAAATCATAAGCAGGATTTAAAGTGATCGTTGCAACACGATAAGTCATGATTAAGCACCCTCTCCTAAACCACTTTCAATTGCTTTACCGATTGCATCTAATACTTGTTCTGCATCATTACCAACAGCAGTAAATTGTAAACGGCTACCTTTTTTCGCACCTAACGCAACAATTTTCATTAAACTAGTTGCACTCACTGGCTCGTTTTTACCATCTAGATTAGCTACCGTCACTTTGCTATTGAACTCTTTAACTAATTTGACAAGAACTGATGATGGGCGAGTGTGTAAGCCATTTTCATTTGGAATAACAAATACTCGGCTTAATTCTTCACCATTAGCACCACTGTTTGATGAATCATTAACATTTTCTGATGTTTCAGATGATACAGAATGATCCCCTGATAGGAGTAGATTATTAAAATCATCACTTTTTGCAGAAATTAATAATGCTAATTTTTGGTTATAAGCTAATGATGCAATGTTATTCACGATAGCTGTTACTGAATCATCAACAGCTGAAATAGTAATAAGAAGCTTAACTGGTTTGCCATCTTGATTAAGATCATTCACCGTACGGCTAATAGCAATCGCATTTTTTAAATTGCCTTCGCGGCTGTCACTTAACCATACCCCATTACCTAAATAACTTGGTTTATTATCAAGTACGTTCGTAATAAAGCTGACATTAACCGCATCGTGTTGTTTTAAACGTGAAGCATTTAAAGCTTGTAATGTAGTTAAGCTATCAGCTTGTATATCCAATAATAATGAGGATTCATCAATTACAAATTGACTATCTTCTACACTTTCTTTGCCAGTTAAAATAGCTAAAGCTTCATCGGCAGTTTGGATTTTTTTGATTCGCTCTTCAACCCCATCAGCACCAAGTACATGAGTTAATTGGCGAAGTAATTCTAAATGCTCATCAGAACTCGCAGCGATACCAATAGTTAGATAAGCTTTTTCGCCATCATCACCCCACTCTACGCCTTGAGGAAAACAAAAAACTTGAACCCCAGTTTTTTTAACTAAGTGGCGAGTTTTAGGTGTGCCATGAGGTATAGCAATACCAATACCTAAATAAGTTGCAGCTTGACTTTCACGTTCAAGCATACCATCAACGTAGCCTTCTTCAACATAACCAGCGCTAGTTAATGCGGCTGCAATCTTTTTAATTGCCTCACTTTTGTTGGTTGCTTGTTCATTTAAATGGATATCTTCTTTAACTAAATGAAACATATAATAAATACCTCTGGGTTATAATATTGGATATACTAAAAACAACTCAGCAATCCCATAATCGTTATTGAATCATGATTGAATCGTTTCAGCGATAATGAATATAAACGTCCTAATTATCAAATAAATTATATCTATTAATTCCTAAAATGTGATCTAGATCAGCTTTTTGAGTAAATCTTTTTAGCTCTATGACGATTTAATTTGACTTTTTAGCAATTTTTCTCGACTCAGGCTACCTCGATAAATTAAACGTCGCGGTATGACTGTTGTTCCTGGTTGATAGTTCTTTTTATGCAAACTATTTAATAATAATTCAATGGTTACTTCTGATACTGATTTATGATCTTGAGATAACGCAATCAATTTACACGGTAAAAAATCGAGTAACTCATTATCACCAAAGGTGGCAATTGTTAGATTATCCGGTAAACGACCAAACTTTTTCAGAATTGCATCAATGGTGCCTTGTAATAAAGAAAAAGAAGTGGAAAAAATGCCGTTTGGTAAATCATTATTTGCCAACCATTGACTAAAAGTAACCTCTGCATCGCGACGACTATAATTATTTGCACACAAAAAATCAACTTTATTGCTATGATTTAGAGCAACTTCCTTAAAACCCTCCATTCGTAGCTGGCTAACAGACAAGTTAGGTAATGCACCAATATAAGCGACTGTTCCATCAACAAATTGATTAAAAGCTTGAGCTAGCATTTTAGAATCTTCTTTGTCAGATCCAACAACATTCCTAAATTCAGATGTTGAGAGTGTTCTGTCTAATGCAAACAAAGGAGTATCACTATTTTGCCAACCGTTGTAAAACGCATAATCAGAATCATTAACAAACGATGAAGAAATGACTAAAGCATCTACACGGCGTTGCTTTAAATGTTTTACACACTCTTTTTCAATTTCCGGATTATCTTCAGAACAAGAAAGCAATAATTGATAGCCTTCTTTTCTTAACAACTGCTCTAAGTAACTTGCAATTCGGGTATAACTTATATTTTCAAAGTCTGGAATGATGATACCAATAGTACGTGTTTTCCCCGCTCTTAGACCTGCTGCTACAGCATTGGGTTGGTAATTATATTCTTTCACTACTGCCATCACTTTAGCAATGGTTTTATCACTAACTCGGTAGTCTTTAGCTTTACCATTTATTACATAGCTGGCTGTCGTTCTTGAAACGCCAGCTAACAGTGCAATTTGTTCTAATTTCATGAATATATCTCAATAAAAAAATTCATCAGTTATTTAAACTGAACACAAATTAAATGTAAACAGAACTTATCATTTAAACTTAACGAATTATAAGAAAAAAAGGATTTAGTGTGAATCTAAACCCTTTTAGTTAAAAAATCTTTTATTAATAATAAATAGCAATGTTTTGGTTATGTATCGTTTCTATTTTTACTGGCGTATCAAATATATCTTCTAAAATAGTTGAATTCATAATTTCTTTTGGACTACCTTGATAAACAAGTTGGCCATCTTTCATGGCTAAAATATAATCAGAATAAACTGAGGCAAAATTGATATCATGGATAACAATAACAATCGTTTTACCGAGTTCATCGGCCGCTCGGCGTAACTGTTTCATCATCGAAACTGCGTGTTTCATATCAAGATTGTTTAGCGGTTCATCAAGCAAAACATACTCAGTATCTTGACAAAGCACCATAGCAACATAAGCACGTTGTCGTTGCCCGCCAGAAAGTTCATCTAAAAACCGATCTTTATACTCAGTTAAATTTAAGAATTCCAGTGCTCGATGGATATGTGCTAAGTCATCTTTATTTAATCGCCCTTTTGAATAAGGATAACGTCCAAATCCTACTAATTCAAAAACAGTTAATCTGCTAGTAAAACGGTTTTCTTGCCTCAATACCGATAAGTAGGTGGCAAGTTTGTCACTTGGCGTATTAACCACGTCCATACTTTGTATTTTTACTTGTCCTTCATCAGCCAGTAATAGACGACTAATAATTGATAATAATGTCGATTTACCTGCACCATTAGGACCTATGATAGCTGTCACTCCACCTTGTGATATGGTCGCATTCACATTTTTTAATACAGATATGGTTTGATATTTTTTACTAATATTATCAATTTCTATCACATTGGAACCTTTTTCAATAATAAGAAGATAAACAGCGAACCACCAATAAACTCAATTACAATAGATAATGCACCAACCATGTTTAAAACATGCTCTAAAAACATTTGCCCACCAACAAGGAAAATAATTCCTAATAAAAATGCGGTTGGCAATAAAAAGCGATGTTGGCTGGAACCACTAATACTGTACGCTAAATTTGCAATAAGTAAGCCTAAAAACGTAAATGGACCAACTAATGCGGTCGATATTGACACTAATACCGAAACTAATAATAAAATAATGGTGACACTTTTTTGATAATCGATACCAAGATTAATCGCATTATCACGACCTAATGCTAGTACATCAAACCGAAAACGCATTCGCCATAAAAATAGACCAATTATGCTGGAAATAACTAATGAAAAGACAATTAGTACGGGTTCAGCTCGAGTAAATGTTGCAAAAATTCGACTTTGTAATACAGCAAATTCAGTTGGTGTCATTAGGCGTTGTAATAAATTGGAAAAACTACGGAACAGCGTTCCTAGAATAATCCCAATTAATAAAACTAAATGAAGATTTTGTTTAAGTTTGTTAAATAATCCTCGATACAAAAATAGAGAAAATAAAATTAATAGTAATGACTCAAAGATAAATTTACCGACAATACCAATATAAGGGATACCTTGAGCATCAATAAAAAATATTACTACTGTTTGAATCAACACAAACAGTGATTCAAACCCCATTATTGAAGGTGTTAAAATTCGATTATTCGTAACAGTTTGGAAAAGTAATGTTGACGTTGCCGCCGAAAAAGCAACTAAAATCATCGTTAATACAATCCAAGTCCGATGTGTCAAAATGTAGCTGATGTTGCCTTTTAAATTAAATGTCATGAAAAAAACAACACAAAGCACAGCAATACCAAGTAATAACCATACTGTTTTTCGGCTAGAAATATGGCGTTTTTGATTAACTAGCATGACGTTTTTTACTCAACAATACTAAAAAAATAATAGCCCCTACTACACCAAGAATGACACTGGCTGGTATTTCAAATGGATAACGGATAACGCGTCCAATAATATCACATAGCAAAACAAGCCCACTGCCTAATAAACAGATCCAAGGAATCGTTTTTCTAACATTATCACCAAATAATAAACTGACAATATTGGGAACAATCAGTCCTAAAAATGGCAATACACCAACCACCACAACGACTATTCCACCTATCAAAGCAATCACAACAAGACCAATTAACATGACTCGATTATAATTAAGCCCAACATTAACCGAAAAGTCTCTACCTAAACCGGCAACAGTGAACCGATCTGCACTCCAACAAGCAAGTAGAGTAATACCTCCAACTAACCATAATAACTCATAACGACCTTGCAAGATTCCGGAAAAGTCTCCTGACTCCCAACCACCAAGTGATTGTAATAGGTCAAAATACATCGCAAAAAAAGTACAAATGGCACTAATTACCGCACCTAGCATAATCCCAATAAGAGGGACCATAAGGGCAGATTTAAAAACAATTTTGCGAGAAATGAACATAAATAACATTGTGCCCGCCATAGCAAATAAGCTGGCAACCACCATTTTCATCATCACACTTGCACCAGGTGCAAGCACTATCATCACTAATAAACCAAGGCTAGCCGACTGAGTTGTACCTACTAACGAAGGTTCCACAAATCGATTTTGGGTAAGGAGTTGCATAATTAAACCAGCAACGCTCATGGCGCTGCCAGCTAATAATAATGCCACTGTTCTAGGTACTCGACTAACAAAAAAGATTTGTCGCATATTACTGTCAGACCATAAATCAGCTAACGTAACGTGCCCAGCACCAATAAAAAGGCTTAATGCAGCCATTGCGAATAAAAAAACAATGCCTGCAATAAAGTAAACCGTTTTAGACATGATTTATATTAATTTGCTGATGATTTTTGTAAAACATCACTTATTTGATCCATCAAACGACTATAAGTTTGAATACCACCAGAGATATACATAGAAGTAGAATCTAAATAAACAATATGGTTTTGTTGCCATGCATCGGTTTTTTGAATTAATTCGTTATTTAAAACCTGTTGTGCAGACTGTGCTTCTTTATTACCAATTGCGTTATCTCTATCAAGCACAAATATCCATTGTGGATTAACACTTGATACAAATTCAGAAGTTACTGCATTACCATGACGTCCTGCTTCTTGGAATGTTGTTGCAGGTTCAAAACCTAATACATCAAAAATAAAACCAAAACGCGATTTAGGGCCATATGCAGACATTTTGCCGCCATTAACCATAATCACTAAAGCCGTTCCAGCAGTGCTAGTTTTTGGTTTTAAGCTATCAATTTTCTGATTAAAATCAGCAATTAGTTTTTTAGCTTCTGCTTGTTTACCAAAAATATTACCTAACTGCTCAGTACGCTGCGTCAAACTAGCCACAAAATTATTAGGATCAATATCAAGCGAAATTGTCGGTGCAATATCACTTAATTTTTTATATACATCAGTGGCACGACCACCTGCAATAATCACATCAGGTTGTAATGAACTTAATACTTCATAATTTGGTTCAAATAATGTACCGACATTGGTATAAGTTTTATCAGCATATTTAGATAAGAACTCGGGGAAATGCACATCAGATTGAGGAACCGCAGTAACGGGAATATTTAATGCATCAATAATATCAAGTGTTGCTACATTAAACACTACCACTTTTTTCGGATTTTCAGGAACGTCTGTTTTACCTTGAGCATGTTCAACAACGATTGAAGCTTTATTAGCGGCAGGTACTTCTTTTTTATCATCACAACCAACTAAAGCAAATAAAGCGGTTAGTAATACTAAAAATTTAAATTTGATAGATGAAAACATTGTAACTCCTAATTATTAGCTTAGTTCAAAAGCGCGTAAATGATAAATAGAATGATTATCATTTAGACTGAATTGTAACTAAAAATAAATAAGTGTTCAATGAACTTTGATAAACAAAAAAATCAATAATTAATAAGCTTATAAAAACATCAGCCAATAATATTAAATTAAAGGCTGATTATTGATCAATTCTACGTCAATTAATAATTGGAATCTTCGGATAATTCTTTAAGCTTTCTGGTTAACGTATTTCGTCCCCAACCTAAAAGGTTGGCAGCATCTTGTTTGTGACCACGAGTAAAATTAAGTGCGCATTTCAATAAAATCCGTTCAACTTCACTAACGGTTTGTGTCAATATCCCTGTTTGGCCCGCTAATAATGCTTGCTTAGCCCACTGTTCGAGCATCGTTTTCCAATCTGTTAAAGGCTGAGGATGGGTATTAACGTCATAATTAACAGATGTAGCAGGCACCGATAACTGTAAAAGTTCTGGAGGTAAATCTTGAACAAAAATTTCATTATTTGACGACATTACAGTCACCCAACGACAAACATTTTCCAATTGCCTAACATTGCCCGGCCAATTAAACATACATAATAAATTAAGCGCTTCAGGACTCAGCACTTTACTTTCGACGCCTAACTCTTTGGCAGTAGTACGTAAAAAATGTTCAGCCAGTTTTGGAATATCTTGTGCTCTATCTCGTAATGGCGGTAATAAAATACGAATAACATTTAAGCGATGGAATAAATCTTCTCTAAACTTACCTTCTCTTACTCTCGCTTGAAGATCTTGATGGGTTGCGGCAATAATACGAACATCAACTTTAACCGGTGAATAACCACCGATTCGATAAAATTGACCATCGGCAAGCACTCTTAATAATCGCGTCTGCACATCTAACGGCATATCGCCAATTTCATCTAAAAATAGCGTACCACCGTTGGCTTGCTCAAAACGACCATGCCTTATTTGGGCTGCACCAGTGAATGCGCCTTTTTCATGACCAAACAATTCAGATTCAATCAGATCTTTTGGAATGGCAGCCATATTCAGTGCAATAAAAGGTGACTGCGAACGTGGACTATGGGTGTGCAATGCTTTAGCAACTAACTCCTTACCCGTTCCTGATTCGCCGTTAATCAGCACACTAATAGATGATTTTGAAAGTCGCCCAATAATACGAAACACTTCCTGCATTGATGGAGCTTCACCGATAATACCAGTAGAAGCTTTACTGCTAGAAGGACTGCTCGGTTTATTGCTTTGAGTTTGTAAAATAGCTCGTTCCACCAGTTGAATAACTTCATCAACATCAAAAGGCTTAGGAATATAATCATAAGCACCTTTTTGGTAAGCATTAACAGCGGCATCAAGATCGGAATGCGCCGTCATAATAATCACAGGCAAATTGGGCATTTGCTCTTTAATATAATTAAGTAAAGATAAGCCATCAATCCCAGGCATTTTTATGTCAGATAATATAACGGCTGGTTTTTGTGGGTGATTCACTAAAGCATCAATCACTTCTTGACCACTTGAAAAACTGATGCAATTAAAATGAGCATTAGTAAGTGCTTTTTCTAACACCCATCTAATCGAACTATCATCATCAACAATCCAAACATTCATTTCAATTAACCTCATTGTTTGATGGGCAGATAGATAGAAAACTCTGTGTGGCCTGGCCAACTATTAAACTCAATTTTTCCATGGTGCTGATCGATAATATTATGAGCAATCGACAAACCGATACCATTACCACCTTCATAACCACTTACCATCGGATAAAAAAGAGTATCTTGAATATGAACTGGAACACCAGGTCCATTATCTTCAATATCGATGCGCGCACAAAGTCGGTAACGCTGACCATGTAAAGTAACCTGAAATGCCGTTCGCGTTCTTATTGTGATAGAGCCTGTTTTCGAACCAATCGCTTGTATCGCATTACGAATGATATTTAAAACTACCTGTTCAATCTGTTCAGAGTCATGTACTAATTCAGGCAGACTAGGATCATAATCACGTATAATCGTTACGTTTGACGGCTTTTCTAAACTTAAAAGCGCATAAATTCGCTCAATAGCTTGGTGAATATTCTGCTGTTTTTGTTGTAAACGTTGTTGTGGACCTAATAACCTATCAACAAGATTCCTTAATCTATCTGCTTGTTCAATAATAATTTGTGTATAGTCTTGCAACTCATTTTTAGGCAGTTCACGTGATAATAGTTGCGCTGCACCTCTAAGCCCACCTAATGGGTTTTTAATTTCATGGGCAAGTCCGCGGACTAGCTCACGTGCTGCATTTTGTTGAGCTTGTTGTAATTGTTCTTGGCTTAGTTTTTTATGGCTATTAAGTGGTGCCATTTCGATCAAAATATGGCCATTAGCAAGCAGTTGTGCCGTCAATGATAAAATATGTAGTTCATTATTTATCACTAAATTTACTTCACTATCGGTAAAACCTTGGTTTTGATCTAAGGCATTTTGCATTAAATCAAGGTCTAACGAAAAATACCCTAACAAATCAGGAAGACAACTTTCTAATATTTTTTTAGAACTTTGGGCTAGTAATTGTTGTGCCGCAGTATTGGCATAAAGAATATTGAGCTTTTTATCAAGTAATAAAATATTGGTTATCATAGAGTCGAGAACAAGATTCGCATCAGATTCATTATCAAATGTCATCGTAAGCACTCCGTTCTCATTAGATACCACCGCCAAACAGCGGTGGTTAAAACTTCAAATAATAAAATAATGACTTATAGGCTGTAATACAATTCAAATTCAACCGGATGCGGAGTCATACGGACACGATCAACATCTTGGCGTTTTAAATCGATATAAGCATCGATAGTGTCATTAGTAAACACATTACCACGAGTTAAGAATTCACGATCCGCATCTAAAGCATTTAACGCTTCTTCAAGTGAACCTGCAACTTGTGGAATTAATTTAGACTCTTCTGGTGGTAAGTCATATAAGTTTTTATCCATCGCATCGCCCGGATGAATCTTATTGATAATACCATCTAAACCAGCCATTAACTGTGCAGCAAATGATAAGTATGGGTTACCAGCTGGATCTGGGAAACGAACTTCGATACGACGAGCCTTAGGACTAGTAACAACAGGGATACGAATTGATGCAGAACGGTTACGAGCAGAATATGCAAGCATAACGGGTGCTTCATAACCCGGTACTAAACGTTTATAAGAGTTTGTTGCTGGATTAGCAAAAGCATTAATTGCTTTAGCGTGTTTGATAATACCACCGATATAGAATAAAGCCATTTCAGAAAGGCCAGCATATTTATCACCAGCAAAAAGGTTCACACCATCTTTAGCAAGTGATTGATGGCAGTGCATACCAGAACCGTTATCACCAAACATTGGTTTTGGCATAAATGTCGCGGTTTTACCATAAGCATGTGCAACATTTTGTACTACATATTTATAGATTTGCACTTCGTCAGCTTTTTTAGTTAATGTATTGAAACGGCAAGCAATCTCATTTTGACCAGCAGTTGCAACTTCATGGTGATGAGCTTCAACAACTAAACCTAGTTGCTCCATAATTAAACACATTTCAGAACGGATATCTTGTGAAGAATCAACAGGAGGAAGCGGGAAGTAACCACCTTTTACACCTGGGCGGTGACCTTTGTTACCTTCTTCGTATTTAGTACCTGAGTTCCAAGCAGCTTCGATATCATCGATATGAACAAAACTACCTGACATCGGCGTTCCAAAACGCACATCATCAAATAGGAAGAATTCTGGTTCTGGTCCAAAAATAACAGTATCAGCAATGCCTGACGATTTTAAAAACTCTTCAGCGCGTTTAGCAATTGAGCGCGGGTCACGATCATAGCCTTGTAATGTTGCTGGCTCTAAAACGTCACAACGAATATTCAATGTCACATCTTCAAAAAATGGGTCAATCACGGCACTTGATGCATCTGGCATTAACACCATATCTGATTCGTTAATCCCCTTCCAACCTGCAATTGAAGAGCCATCAAACATCTTACCATCTTCAAAAAAATCTGCGTCAATTTGACTAACTGGAATGGTAACGTGTTGTTCTTTACCTTTAGTATCAGTAAAACGTAAATCAACAAATTTAACATCGTTTTCTTTTATTAGTGTAAAAACTTTTTGTGTAGACATGTAGCTTCTCCATTGAGGACATATAAAATAAATGTTCAGTTCAAAGGCATATTTGCCTATTTATTAAATTATATGCAAATTTGATGCCAATTTTTTAACCACGATTTTTGAACGGTTTTTATTGGTTAGATAATAGCAAAAATTAACATTAATGCACCAAAATAATGCACATAGCACCAAAATAATGCACCAAAATGTAACATACTGCTACTTGCGTTACATTTTGGTGCCATTAATGAAAAGTGAATTTGCTAACTCTTTTGAATGAGCTACGATTCTTTTCGATAACCTTTTATTATTAAATAAAAGGTTGTTTTATCCCAATCCTTTTTTAGGGTTTCTTCCGAAATAAATGTAGCCTCATATAATACATTATCTTTTGGATTGACAATTGCTACTGGTTTTAGTTGTTCCCAATAACAACATACGAATTTCAAATCGCCCATTCCCATAGTCTTAATTAAATATTCATGAGCTTGCTTAGCATATTTACCTTCAACTTTATAAATAACCTCAATAGGCCATGTTTGCCCATAGTCGGTTGTCCTACACTTTTCATATTGAAAAAAATCAGGGGCATTTGGATCAATCTCATGGAAAAAGTCTCGACACGTTAAATTCGGATCAAACCCTAATGAACTAGATTGACTATCTTCCTTTAGTTCCTCTAGGCTTAGTATTTCGTCAGTATTAAGATTATTTGATTCTGCTAATGCTGACGAAATTAAAGTAACGAAAATGAATGGCAACAAAATAAATCTTTTAAATAACATAGTTTCAATCCTTAAAACTTTTAAATCTTATTAGCTTAAAATAAGATTTCTCCCTTTAGGTCTATATTTCAGTAGACAATATCGTTATAATCTTAACCTATTTTTAATAATAATAGGTAATCATAAAAGTATGGACTTTGTTACACTCGAAATTATACCTTTTATCCAAAATCACCTTTTACTTTCATTAGGTTGGATTGTGTTATTCGTTGCAATCATTGTAATGACCGTGAAAAGTAAATTATCAAAAGTGAAAATAATTAATAACGCGCAAGCAATTAGTATGATCAACAAAGAAAACGCAGTTATTGTCGATATTCGCTCAGCAGATAGTTTCAAAAAAGGGCATATTACTGAATCTCACAACATTTTACCCGTTGACATTAAAAATGCTAGCGCAAAAACCATTGAAAAATTTAAAGAAGATATTATCATCGTGGTAGATGATAATGGTTTAACATCAGCAAGCATTGGTGAAGTATTAGTCAAACAGGGCTTTTTGCATGTATTTACATTAAAAGATGGTATTGCTGGATGGAACGGCGAAAACTTACCATTAGTTAGAAAATAATATAATATTAAAATAAGGTTTTATCATGACAGAACAAAACAATACACCTGAAACACAATTTGCTATTCAACGCATTTATACCAAAGATGTTTCATTTGAAACAAACAACGTTCCAGAAATTTTCACAAAACAATGGCAACCAGAAATGAATTTAGAACTAAATTCATCATCACAAGCGTTGAGTGAAGGTGTGCATGAAGTTTCTTTACGTGTCACAGTAACCGTAAAACAACAAGAAGAAGTTGTATATATTTGTGAAGTGACTCAGTCAGGTATTTTCTCGCTTATCGGATTTGACGATGCTCAAATTCAACATTGTGTAGGTGCTTATTGTCCTAATATTTTATTCCCTTATGCGCGTGAAGTTATTTCAAGCTTAGTAAATAAAGGAACTTTCCCACAACTTAATTTAGAACCTGTAAATTTTGAAGCTTTATTCATTAGCTATTTGCAACAGCAAGAAGCTAAAACCGAATCGACTGAAACTTTACAGTAATTACTAGTTAATAAAGTCTATGTTTATGAATAAAAATGCAGCAGTGACAGTGATTGGCGCAGGTTCTTATGGAACCTCGCTGGCTATATTACTGGCACGAAATGGCCACTCAACTTTATTATGGGGACATAACCCAGATAAGATGGCTATTTTGCAACATGATAGACAAAATAGACAATTTTTACCGGATATTTCTTTTCCTGACCAACTTCAAGTTGAAGCGGATCTTAAAACTGCCGTTTCAGCTTCACCAATTTTATTAATTGTTGTTCCAAGCCACGCATTTGGTAGCATTCTTAAACAAATCAAACCATTTTTAAGAAAAGATAGCAAAATTGTTTGGGCAACCAAAGGACTTGAAGTCGATACCGGTCGACTATTACAAGATGTTGCCAGAGAAGTATTGGGTGATAAAATCCCATTAGCGGTTATTTCAGGCCCTACTTTCGCTAAAGAAGTTGCATCAGGCTTACCAACAGCAGTAACCGTTGCCTCAACCGATGATCAATTTTTAACTGAACTCCAAAATTTATTTCACTGTAGTAAATCATTTCGTGTTTATAGCAGTAAAGACTTTATTGGCGTTCAACTTGGTGGCGCGGTAAAAAATGTTATTGCAATTGGTGCTGGTTTGTCCGATGGGCTGGGTTTTGGTGCAAATGCGAGAACAGCTTTAATAACCCGCGGACTTGCCGAAATGATGCGATTAGGCGAAGCTCTTGGGGCCGATCCTGCCACGTTTATGGGGATGGCTGGTTTAGGCGATTTGGTACTTACTTGTACAGATAATCAGTCCCGAAATCGTCGATTTGGTATTTTATTAGGTCAAAACAAATCCATTCAAGAAGCACAAGATATTATTGCTCAAGTGGTTGAGGGTTGCCGAAATACTAAAGAAGTTTGGGCATTAGCTCAAAAATATCATGTTGAGATGCCTATCACAGAACAAATCTATAAAGTGCTTTACGAACATAAAGATCCAAAACTTGCAGCCATGTCATTATTGGGTCGCTCACAAAAACAAGAATTAAAAAGCGAGTCTTAGATCTTTAAAAACCCCGCTCCTCAACTTTTTTTATTCAGTGATTAACTCGATTTAATAAAAACTTGATTAACATCGATTTAAGATCTCAAAAAACCCCACTCCTCAACTTTTTTTATTTAATGAATGGTCTGTTACTGGGTTTAATAAAAACATGACTAACACCGATTTAAGATCTCAAAAACCCCGTTCCTCAACTTTTTTTGTTTCAGTGATTTGCCTGTTATAGGATTTAATAAAAACATGACTAACACTGATTTAAGATCTCAAAAACCCCGCTCCTCAACTTTTTTTGATATGTCGTGGTTTTTGGGAGGCGTTTTAAACACTCATTCCTAGGCCCTTTTCCTTGGCTTTCTGGTAAATATCATAACCAACATAGACATCTAATACTGCCGTTCCCACACTTTTAAATAACGTGATTTGTTGATCGTTTTGGCGACATTTTTGTGGATCAATAACTAAATCACCTAATTCATAAAAATCTTGTTTTGTAACTAAATGTTGATTGATTGGATCGATAATATCACCCGCCTCAGCAAATACACCATCTTTGGTATCAAGTACGCGAATATCAGCATTTTTAACAATATTACTTGGTATTTCGTGCATTTCTGGCGTGTAAGCACCTACTCCATTGATATGTGTTCCTGGTTTAACCAAATCGCCATTGAAGGTCACAACTTTTGATGTGGTGACAGAGGTAATGATATCTGCTTGGCGAATATCTTCATCTAGATCGTTCGAAAAATAGAGGTTAGCGGAAAAATGAGCGAATCGTTTCTTCATCTCTTCAGTAAATTGCTTGCCTTTATTGACATCAAGCCCAAAGATCGCCACATCAGTCAATTGACGGACGGTTAACATCGCTTCTAACTGTGACGCAGCTTGTCCACCAGTACCAATTAATACAGCACGTTTAGCATCTTTTCTGGCTAATAAATCGGTAGCTGCACCTTGTACCGCGCCTGTGCGTAATTGGGTCACAAATGTGCCATCTAACATCGCACAAACTTCGCCTGTTAACGGATCGATCATAAACACTTGCGCGGGAACAGATGGCTTACCAAGTTTCGGGTTATCAGGAAAAACCGAGACAATTTTCAAGCCAACCACATCATTTTCTTTTATATGAGCAGGCATAATCAAACATTGCCCTTTTTGCATGTCAAAGTTGATGCGTAATGGAACTTCACTATTACCTTGAGTATAGATTTTCAGTGCTTGTTTATCCGCTGAAACGGCATCTTTCATAGTATAGAATTGTTGAATATCTTGGGCAGTTAAAATTAACATTTCGATTCCTTATTTAATATTTATTTTCATATTATTTATTATCCATTATTTAATCTTACCAACAAAAAAATAAATACTCTTGTTTAATATCAATATAAATAGATAATTTTCGCTTTCTTGTATATTTAATTTATTTTCATTATTATTACAAAGTACAATTTTGTACGGAAATTGAGAAATCAGATGTTATTTAAAATATTAAAGTTTTTTCTAAAAATTTTATTTCATGTAAAGATTCAAGGGAATCTCAATAATTTAAAACAAGACAGATTACTTATCACACCTAATCATGTTTCCTTCCTAGACGGCATTTTAATCGGCGTATTTTTACCAGTTAAACCAGTATTTGCTATCTACGCAGGCTACATTGATCATTGGCTAGTCCGTTTAGCCAAACGTTACGTTGATTTTGTGCCAATGGATCCATTAAGTCCAATGGCGATTAAAAGGTTAGTTCGTGAAATTGAAAAAGGACGACCAATTGTTATTTTCCCGGAAGGTCGAATTACCATAACCGGCTCATTAATGAAGATTTATGACGGTGCAGCATTTGTTGCTGCTCGTTCTCAAGCAACGATTGTACCTGTCTGGATTGAAGGTGCAGAATTTACGTTAACTAGCCGTTTAAAAGGCTTATTTAAACGTCATCTATTTCCTAAAATTACAATTCATGTATTGGAACCAACATCAATCCCAATGCCTGATGCACCAAAAGCAAGTGAACGACGATATATTGCTGGTGAAAAATTACATCAAATTATGATGAATGCCAGAATGGCAAGCCGACCAAAATTGACACTTTTTGAAGCGTTGCTCGAAGCCCAAGTTCGTTATGGGGTAAAATCGCGAATGGTTCAAGATCCTACCACTCACGAAGCCTCCTATCGAAACTTGCTTAAGCAAATTATCGGTGTTAGTTGCATAATTTCTAAGATTACCAAACAAAAAGAAAGAGTTGGTTTATTGCTCCCTAATGCAACGATTACTGTTGCAACTATTTTTGGTCTATCAGTCAAAAATCGTATTCCAGCCATGCTTAATTATACAGCAGGAACTAAAGGGTTAACCTGTGCAATTACTGCGGCTGAAATAAAAACGATCATTACTTCACGCAAATTTATTCAAAAAGGTAAGCTTGATTATCTATTAGAAGAAATTAAGGACGTAAATTGGTATTTCCTTGAGGACTTGCGTAGTAGTTTGACTTTTGTTGATAAACTTTATGTTGCACTTCATCAATACATTCCACGTTTAGTGAAACGACAACAATCAAGTGATGATGAAGCTTTAGTGTTATTTACATCAGGCTCAGAAGGCAATCCTAAAGGTGTAGTGCACAGCCATGGTAGTTTATTGGCAAATGTTGAACAGATTCGTACCGTTATCGATCCGACACCTGCTGACCGTTTTATGTCCGCATTGCCATTATTCCATGCTTTTGGTATTACTGCCGGCTTATTTTTACCGTTGTTTTCTGGAAGTCGTACCTTCTTATATCCAAACCCATTACATTATCGTATGGTGCCAGAAATCATTTATGACCAAAACTGTACCGTGTTATTTGGCACACCAACATTTTTAGCCAATTATGCTCGCTACGCTCATCCTTATGATTTTATGCGATTACGTTATGTGGTTGCCGGTGCTGAAAAACTTTCCGATGCGGTGCGTGAACAATGGAAAGATAAATATGGCATTCGAATCTTAGAAGGTTATGGCGTAACCGAATGTGCACCAGTTGTTGCCCTTAATGTGCCAATGGCATTTAAAGCAGGAACTGTTGGTCGGCTATTGCCAGGTATGCAATCAAGATTAATACCTATCCCAGGGATTACCAATGGCGGGGAATTACAGCTTAAAGGACCTAACGTAATGAAAGGTTATTTACGAGTTGAAAAACCCGGTGTACTTGAAGAGCCTGTTGCCGTTGATGAAAATGGTAATGCAGAAAAAGGCTGGTATGATACTGGCGATATCGTAGATATTGATAAAGATGAGTTTTTGACAATTAAAGGACGACTGAAACGCTTTGCTAAAATTGCTGGCGAAATGGTTTCACTGGAAAGTGTTGAAGCGCTAGCTAGAAAAGTCGATCCTGATGCCATGCATGGCGCTACAGTAAAAGCTGACGCAGCTAAAGGTGAAGCGCTTGTGCTATTTACTACTTCAACTACATTAACTCGAGAACAGCTTAATCAGGCAGCACAAGATTTAGGTATTCCTGCATTAGCCATTCCTAGAGATATTCGTGTGGTTAAAGAATTACCATTGCTTGGTACTGGCAAAATCGATTTTATTACGCTACGCAAAATGGCTGATGAAAATGAATAATAGCAAGGATTCACTATGAATAAACAGCCTTTATTAACCGTTGGCATGGCTGCAACCATGCTAGCCCAGTTTTTTTCAGCCTTTGCTGATAATGCTATTTTCTTTGCAATATTAGCTTTTATTAAACAACTCAATTATCCAGAGTGGAGCCAATCGGCATTACAAATCGGTTTTGTCATCCCTTTCATCCTTCTTTCGCCATTTGTTGGTCAATTTGCTGACAGTATGTCTAAAGGCAGAGCGATGATGATCTCAAATGGTATTAAATTATTAGGTGCTGCTGTTATTTGCCTAAATATCAATCCATTTTTAGGTTATTTTCTAGTTGGTGTGGGAGCAGCCGGTTATTCACCAGCAAAATATGGTATTTTAGGTGAGCTAACCTCTGGCGATAATTTAGTGAAAGCAAATGGTTTAATTGAAGCATCAACAATTGCAGCTATTTTACTAGGCTCACTTGCTGGAGGCCATATTGCTGACTTAAACATCACATTAGCATTACTTACTTGTGTAATAATGTATGGCCTAGCTGTTATAGCCAATATTTTTATTCCTAAACTTCCTGTTGCTCGAAAAGACATTGAGTGGAAGTTTATGAGTATGATAAAGGATTTTGCTAAAACCTTTAAAATCATTTTCAATAATAAACAAGCACTTTATACTTTACTCGGCACTAGCCTATTTTGGGGAGCGGGTATTACCTTGCGCTTTTTATTAATTAGCTGGGTGCCAATTGTGTTAGGTATTACTGACAACTCAACCCCAACAAATCTAAATGCCGTTGTGGCAATAGGTATTGTTGTTGGTGCTGGCCTTGCTAGTGCTATGGTTTCAATATCCAATACATTACGGTGTATTCCAGCAGGAATATTAATGGGGTTTGCCGTCATTGCATTTACCTTGCAAAGCAATATGACGAGTTCTTATATTCTATTAGTGATTATTGGTGCTTTAGGTGGTTATTTTTTAGTCCCACTAAATGCATTAATTCAAAAAATGGGGAAAGAGCTTATTGGTGCTGGTAGTGTAATTTCAATACAAAACTTAAGCGAATATAGTGCAATGATGATTATGCTCAGTGCTTATACGTTAGCTATTGCTTGTGGATTATCTGTTATTACTATCGGTGTAGGTTTTGGTATGCTATTTGCCATTCTTATCGGGTTTGTATGGTTAGGTTTAAAATCACATGTCAAACATTAATTTATCAGCAATGATCACCGAAAATCGCAATAGTGCGAGCGAGAACATCGACTGCGCATCCACCCTTGAAATACTTCAAATTATCAATAATGAAGATAAAAAAGTGGCAATCGCTGTCGAAAAACAATTAGCTAATATAGCCAATGCGGTAGATGCAATTAGCGATGCTTTCTTAAATCATGGCCGTTTAATTTACCTTGGTGCCGGCACTTCTGGACGATTAGGTATTTTAGATGCGAGCGAGTGCCCACCTACTTACGGAACGCCTCCAGAACAAGTCGTTGGATTAATTGCTGGCGGGCACCCTGCCATATTTAAAGCGGTTGAAAATGCAGAAGATTCACCTGAGCTAGCAGTTAATGATCTAAAAAATATCAATTTTAGCAAAAAAGATATTTTAGTAGGTATCGCAGCAAGTGGACGCACACCTTATGTTATCGGCGGTATGCAATATGCTCAATCACTGGGTTCAACAGTAATTAGCTTATGTTGCAACCCCAATGCACCGATGATTAACTTGGCCAATATTGCCATTACCCCAATTGTTGGCGCAGAAGTAGTTAGCGGTTCATCAAGAATGAAAGCCGGTACAGCACAAAAATTAGTACTTAATATGTTAACCACAGCCAGCATGATTAAAATTGGTAAGGTTTACGGTAATTTAATGGTTGATGTTGAGGCCACTAATGCTAAACTCGTAGAACGTCAAATATCAATTGTCATGCAAGCAACCGATTGTAGTCGGGAGACGGCTATTTCAACACTAAGTCAATGTAACAAAAATTGTAAAACAGCTATTTTAATGATTCTTGCAGGGTTAACAGCTCAGCAAGCAAAAACAGCATTACAACAAAATAATGGTTTTATCCGTAAAGCATTAGAACAAAGCAATAAATAATCTTTCTTAGCATTACACAAATATTACTGTTCTGATAAAGAAAGATTATTTTAAAATTTAGCGATATATTTTATCAAACCTTGATGAAGATCGAATTTATAAATCATATTGTTAACTAAAATAAGTAAATAGATTTATTTTATTAACTTTATATTAGCAATAATATAAAAAACTGGGAGGTACGTTATGGTTGGAATAATCTTGGCAACTCATGGTGAGTTTGCTGAAGGTATTTTACAATCAGGGACGATGATATTTGGAGAGCAAGAAAACGTTAAAGCCGTTACTTTGCATCCAAGTGATAGTCCTGAAAGCTTAAAGGAACGGATGCTGGCAGCAATTGCTACTTTCGATGATCAAAATGAAGTGCTTTTTTTAGTCGATTTATGGGGTGGAACACCATTTAACCAAGCCAATACACTCTGTGGTGAACATCCAAATTGGGCTATCGTTGCAGGTTTAAATCTTCCAATGTTGATTGAGGCATACTCATCACGTTTATCGATGGAGACCGCCAAAGAAGTGGCTGCCGCCATTATTGAATCAGCCCAAGATGGTATTAGAACAACGGTTGAAGTGGCAACTAAACCAACGCCAAACAATCAACAAACAAGCACTATCCCTGAAGGTACTGTTTTAGGCGATGGTAAATTGAAAATTGTATTAGCTCGCGTTGATTCACGCTTGTTACACGGACAAGTGGCAACCTCTTGGACTAAAGCGACTAACCCTAATCGTATTATTGTGGTTTCAGACTCAGTTGCCAAAGATGAGTTAAGGAAAAAACTGATTGAAGAAGCCGCACCTCCTGGTGTTAAAGCCAATGTGGTGCCAATTAAAAAAATTATTGAAGTTGCGCATGATCCCCGTTTTGGTAACACCAAAGCCTTATTACTTTTCGAAAACCCTGAAGATGTACTTCGCGCTATAGATGGCGGTGTTGATATTCAAACATTAAATGTTGGTTCAATGGCGCATTCTGTCGGTAAGGTAATGGTCAACAAAGTGCTGTCAATGAGCGCTGAAGATGTTGATACATTCGAGAAATTAAAAGCGAAAAATGTGAAATTCGACATTCGCAAAGTACCTAATGATTCTGAGGATAATATGGATGAATTATTAAAGAAAGCGAAACAAGAATTAGCTGAACAAAAGAATTAGTTTAATTAAGGGGTTATTATTATGACTTTATCAATTATTGCTATCATTTTAGTGATAGTTATTGCGTTCTTAGCTGGAATGGAAGGTATTTTAGACCAATTCCAATTCCATCAACCATTAGTTGCTTGTTCACTAATTGGTTTAGTAACAGGAAATCTAGAAGCTGGCGTAATGTTAGGTGGTTCATTACAGATGATAGCATTAGGCTGGGCAAATATTGGCGCAGCGGTTGCACCTGATGCCGCGCTTGCTGCTGTTGCTTCATCTATTATTTTAGTTCTTGGTGGACAAGGTGAAGCTGGTGTATCGACAGCTATCGCTATTGCCATCCCACTAGCAGTTGCTGGCTTATTTTTAACGATGATTGTGCGAACTATTGCCGTTCCATTAGTGCATTTAATGGATGCTGCAGCAGAGCAAGGTAATATCCGTAGAATCGAATGGTTACAAATATTAGGGGTTTGTTTACAAGGTTTACGTATTGCAATACCAGCAGCAGCGCTGTTATTTATTCCTGCTGAAGTGGTAAAAGACGCATTAAATTCAATGCCTAAATGGCTATCAGAAGGTATGGCTATTGGTGGAGGCATGGTAGTGGCTGTTGGTTATGCGATGGTAATTAATATGATGGCAAATCGTGAAGTTTGGCCATTTTTCATTATCGGTTTTGTTGTTGCCGCGATATCACAATTAACCTTGATTGCAATTGGTGCTCTAGGTATTGCTCTAGCACTAATTTATCTAAATCTTTCTGAACGTGGCAATTCATCAAATGGTGGTAGTAAAGGCGATCCACTTGATGATATTTTAAATGATTACTAAGAACTTGGAGAAGAACATGACAGATCGAATTCATTTATCGAAAAAAGACCGTTTATCGGTAGCTTGGCGTTCAACTTTCCTTCAAGGTTCTTGGAACTACGAACGTATGCAAAATGGTGGCTTGGTTTATTCAATGATTCCTGCTATCAAAAAATTATATACCACAAAAGAAGATCGTTCGGCTGCACTTAAACGCCATTTAGAATTTTTCAATACACATCCTTATTTAGCATCGCCTGTACTTGGTGTGACTTTAGCCCTAGAAGAAGAACGTGCTAATGGTGCACCTGTTGATGATGTCACTATTCAAGGGGTAAAAGTGGGAATGATGGGACCTTTAGCTGGGGTTGGTGATCCAGTATTCTGGTTTACCGTTCGTCCTATGCTTGGTGCACTAGGCGCCTCACTTGCCTTGAGTGGTAATATTTTAGGGCCAATTCTATTCTTTCTGCTTTGGAACATAATTCGCATGAGCTTTATGTGGTTTACCCAAGAATTTGGTTACCGTACTGGTTCTAAAATTACCGATAACTTAGGTGGAGGTTTACTCCAAAAAATCACTAAAGGTGCATCTATCTTGGGGATGTTTGTTCTGGCAGCTTTAGTACAAAGATGGGTATCAATAAAATTCCAACCAGTCGTATCCACAGTAAAATTAGATAATGGTGCATTTATTGATTGGAATTCCCTACCTGCTGGTGCCGAAGGTATACAAAAAGCATTGATACAAATGCAAGATGGGCTCGCACTTAGTCAAGACAAAGTAACGACTTTACAAAATAACTTAGATCAGCTAATTCCTGGACTTGTACCATTACTATTAACGTTCTTCTGTATGTGGTTACTTCGTAAAAAAGTATCACCTATTATAATTATTCTTGCACTATTCTTAGTCGGTGTTACTGGTCATGTTATTGGTCTTTTATAAAGCCAACAATGTTGACTAAAAAAGTTGAGGAGCGCACTTTTTAAACAAAATTGCTGTTTTGCCTCAAACAAAAATCACCCTTTTCTTTATAAATAATGAGAAAAGGGTGCCTTAGCAACTCAGATTAAAATAATGGATATAAGTAGCTAAATGGTTCAATCATTAAATACCAAAGTAGATTTAACAGTAAAAGCGACTGCTTTTTCAGGTTTTTCAGAATATGGCCAGATTATGATTGGTGATAAGGCGTTCGAATTCTATCATCAACGCGATCCTCGGAAATATATTCAAATTCCTTGGGAAGAGGTCGATTATGTTATCGCATCGGTATTTTTTAAAGGTAAGTGGATATCTCGTTACTCCATACAAACCAAAAAAGACGGCACGTTCGCTTTCGCGTCCAAAGAGCCCAAAAAAGTATTAAGAGCAATGCGTGTCTATGTTGATAGCAAAAAAATGGTCAAAGCGTTAGGATTTTTTGACGTGTTAAAACGAGCTTTGTTCAAGAAAAAAAGATAATATTTACATTTAAAACAATACACTAATAAATTTAAATATTAATTTATCATGTAATTATTCCGAATAAATTGATATAATTTTTGAGCTTGTTTTGATAATTGTCGATCCCTTTTCTTAATTAGATAAACTGCTCTTTTTAAAGAGATATCTTTAAATGGAATAATCGCAATATTATCATGTTCAAATTGGAATAAGGTTAACCCAGTTGTAATACTAATTCCCTGATTTACAGCAACTAACCCCATCATCGATGTCAACTGCCTAACTTCCATGGCATATTGAATGTTATAAAGCTGAGTCAATTGATCGGTATAAATACGAATACTTGTACCTTTTGAAAAAGCAATAAAGTTATGCCCTTCTAACTCTTTTAACTCAACAGATTTTTTCTGTGCAAGAACATTGTCTTTGTGGCAAATCAAGTAAAATTCATCTGAAAATAATAAATCAGCATGAATATCTTTTAATGTTGGTGTTCCTGCTGCCACCGCCAAATCTGCTGTGTTATCAATAATAGCATGTAAGCATCTATCCCATTGAGTGTCTAAAATATCGACTCTAATTTTAGGGTTTTCTTCATTAAATTTATTAATTACTTGCGGTAACCATTTAACAGCCAAAGACGGTAGAACAGCAACAGTAACACTACCTTCTTCACCGCTAGAATAACGTTTTATTTCACGAATAGTATTATCATAGTTATGAATTAGGTTTCTGGCTAATTCTATAAAATGTAAACCATCAATATTGAGTTGGACTTTTCTGGTATCACGATCGAATAGTCTAAAGCCAACTTCTTGTTCTAATGTTGCTATAAGTGCACTAAATGCGGGTTGTGATAAATTGACAACCTCCGATGCACGAGTAAAGTTTTCTGTTTCAGCTAAAGCAAGAAATGCACGTAATTGCTTAATAGAAATGTTCATATTACAACGAGTCTCTCAATGTTTTTCAAAATGGTAAAAATATAGCTTTCATCATATTTATTTTCAATGAGTTAGCATTACTGAACTGTAACATACTTTTTATTTATTTGAGCTAGTTATCAAAATAGATTTTTATTTTTTGTGACATTTGCACGGTTAAATAAAGCTCTATTTTTGACTGTTATTATAACCAACTGAAAAAACTACTATTTTTTAACCAAACATCTATAAAATTAAGCAAATTATTTATCTGTAATTCAAATAAATAATTTCCTATTTTAACTGCAAATAAATTCATATCTTATTTAAATAATTGTCTTGTTTTTAGTTGTATATCATACGGAATGTGTTCACTTTATTAAGGAGATTATCTATGTTAGCACTCACCGGCATTTTAACGATTGTCGTTATGTTGTACTGCATAATGTCAAAGCGAATGTCACCTATTGTTGCATTAATCGTCATTCCCACAATCGGAGCTTTAGTCGCTGGATGTGGTTTAGACACGCCAAAATACATTGTAGCTGGCATTACAAAACTTGCACCAATGGCGGCTATGTTTGTTTTTGCCATTACATTTTTCGGTGTGGTAACAGACGCAGGGATGTTTGACCCCATTATTAAACGCATTTTACGTTTTGTTGGTGCAAATCCTGTTCGAATACTTATTGGTACAGGTATTTTAGCGCTAATTGCCCATTTAGATGGCAATGGTGCTGTAACTTTTCTAGTGACAATACCCACAATGTTACCTTTATTTGAAAAGTTAGGAATGGATAAACGCATGTTAATCGGTATTACCGCATTGAGTGCAGGTGTAAATTTTTTACCTTGGACAGGACCAATGATTCGCGCCGCAAGCGCATTAAATATTGCTACACATGATCTTTTTATTCCTCTCATTCCTGCACAAATAGCTGGGCTAACATTCATGATATTGATGGGCTATTATTGGGGCAAAAAAGAGCAAAAACGTTTAGGACTTACTAAAGAAGCAATACTGGCAACTGGCGGTATTCCACATCATGAAAAAGAGTTAACTGAAGAAGAAAAGAAACTCCGCCGACCTCATCTCTTTTGGGTAAATATCGCTCTAGTTATTGCTGTTTTATGTACCATGGTGTTTACACATATTTCACCTACAGTTGCATTCATGATTGCCCTCACTCTCGCACTTATGATCAACTACCCAAATGTAAAAATGCAATCTGAACGAATTAATGCTCATGCTAAAGCAGCTTTAATGATGGCAAGCATTTTATTTGCTGCAGGCGCCTTTACAGGAATTATGGCTGGTTCAGGAATGTTAAAAGCGATGTCCGAAGCTGCAGTCCATTTTATTCCAGAGCATTTTGCAAGTCATGTACCATTTATCACAGGTATTGTATCAATGCCTTTAAGCCTTATTTTTGATCCTGACTCGTACTATTTTGGCATTATGCCCGTTGTAGCAAATACTGTAGAAATGTTAGGTGTGCCGGGCATCCAAGTTGCTCAAGCATCAATTATGGGACAAATGACCACAGGATTCCCTGTCAGCCCATTAACACCAGCCACATTTCTACTGGTTAGTCTTGCAGGCGTTGATTTAGCCGATCATCAAAAATTTAGTATTCCGATTTTATGGTTAGCAAGCATCATTATGACTGTTGCTTGTGTTGTTACTGGTGTGTTCCCGATTTAAATTTAAAAGAGGTAGTTAACTATGAAAACAATAAGAATTGGTTGTGGTGCAGGTTATGCCGGCGATCGTATTGAGCCAGCAATAGAACTCGCCCAAAAAGGGGAAATTCAATATTTGATATTTGAGTGTTTAGCAGAGCGAACTATTGCAATAGGTCAGAAACAAAAACAAGCTAATCCTAACGCTGGTTTTAATGAGTTACTAGAAGCAAGAATGCGTGCAGTACTACCACTATGTGCTAAAAATAAAATAAAAATTATTAGCAATATGGGTGCCGCAAACCCACAAGCAGCGGGTAAAAGTATCCAATCTATAGCTCAGTCATTGGGTCTACCTAGATTAAAAATTGCGGTTATTGAAGGGGATGATGTTTATCAATCTGTAATTAGTCAGGATCTTAAACTTGATGATATTGGTCAAAAAATTTCTGAATCTAACAAAAATATTGTTTCAGCTAATGCGTATTTAGGTTGTGAAGCTTTAGTTGAAGCACTTAACGCTGGTGCTGATATCATTATTACAGGACGAGTAGCCGATCCTTCATTATTTTTATCACCAATGGTTTATGAATTTGGTTGGTCATTATCAGATTGGGATAAATTAGGAAAAGGTACTGTTATTGGTCACTTACTTGAATGTGCAGGTCAAATAACGGGGGGATATTATGCTGATCCTGGGTATAAGGATGTGCAAGGACTTGCTCGTTTAGGTTTTCCAATTGCAGAAGTTAATGAAAATGGTGAAGCCATTATTACTAAAGTTGCTGAAGCTGGTGGTTGCGTCAATATTGATACATGTAAAGAACAGATGCTTTATGAAATTCATAACCCACAATTTTATATAACACCAGATGTAGTTGCTGATTTCTCAAATGTCACTTTCAAACAAGAAGCTAAAGATCGAGTTTCAGTAACTGGAGCAACAGGTAGACAGAAAACTGAAACATTAAAAGTATCAGTTGGTTATTTAGATGGTTTTATTGGTGAAGGAGAAATGAGTTACGCAGGTCCAGGTGCAACGGAACGAGGCCAATTAGCATTAGACATCGTAAAAGAACGTCTTTCGATTATTCATGCCAATGCTGATGAGTTGCGTTTTGACTTAATCGGCATAAATTCATTACATGGCAACAAGTTATCACAAACAAGCAAACCATATGAAGTAAGAGTTCGTGTTGCGGGTCGTTTCAAAAATAAAGCAGATGCAATTTCAATTGGTAATGAAGTCGAAGCTTTGTATACCAACGGTCCTGCAGCAGGTGGTGGTGCATTTAAATCTGTAAAAGAGATTGTTGCCATGGATTCAACGCTGATTGAACGCAAATTGGTCAAGCCAATCATTAGCTATTTGGAGGTATAAAATGAAATTAAGAGAACTAGCGCATTCACGTACAGGAGATAAAGGTAATATCTCTAATATTTCAGTTATTGCTTATGATATAAATAATTATGAAAAATTAAAGGCTGCTGTTACAGCAGAGAAAGTCAAAGAATTCTTTTCTGACATCGTTAAAGGAAAAGTAGTTCGTTATGAACTGCCTAATATTGGTGCATTAAACTTTGTTATGTATGAAGCATTAGGCGGTGGTGTTACTCGTTCTTTAGCTCTTGATATGCATGGAAAAGGACTTAGTGCAGCATTAATGGATATGGATATAGACTAAGACTCTTTTATCATTGTTATTATTACTTTGTAAATCTCATCAATCATCATTGATGAGATTTTTTTATTATCTACCCGAAAATAAGTATAAAGCTTGCTATCATCAATAAACAACCATTGCACTTTTTGCTAGAAAGAGTATAATTTTGGGGCTTTGATTTTGTCCGTGTTGGGCAAAAGAAAGATTATTTTTTAATTTAAGAGGATGTTATGGTAACTATTCGTTTAGCTCGTGGTGGCTCTAAAAAGCGCCCTTTTTATCAAGTAGTTGTCACTGATAGCCGTAACCCACGTGATGGTCGTTTTATTGAGCGCGTTGGCTTTTTTAATCCAATTGCACAAGGTAAAGCAGAAGAATTACGTTTAGATCTTGATCGCGTAAATTATTGGGTTGGTTTAGGTGCTACTATTTCTGATCGTGTTAATACATTGATCAAACAAGCACAAAAAGCTGCTTAATTAAGTAATAGTGTAAAGATGAATACTGAGAATCTAATCGTTGTTGGTAAACTTGGTTCAAGCTACGGCATTCGTGGATGGCTCAGGATTTTTTCGTTTACAGAATTTCCAGATAGTATTTTTGATTACAAACCTTGGTATATCCAGCGTGCTGGAAAATGGCAGGAAGTAATCGTTGAGAGCTTTAAACCTCATAATCAAGATATGATTGTCAAACTCAAAGGCGTTGATGATCGAGATCAAGCCAATGCGTTAACTAATGCTGAAGTATTCGTTGATGCAGAAGAATTGCCTGAGCTTAATCAAGGCGATTTCTATTGGAAAGATTTGATTGGCTGTAGAGTGAAAACAATTAACGGTTATGATTTAGGTCAAGTAACTGATTTAATGGAAACCGGTTCTAATGATGTGTTGGTTGTTAAAGCAAATCTAAAAGATGCATTTGGAGCAACAGAACGTTTAATTCCTTTTGTTGAAGAACAATTTATTAAACAAGTTGATTTAACAACAAAAATGATTGTGGTCGATTGGGATCCCGCATTTTAATCGGTAAGGTAAGAATATGTGGATTGGCGTAATTAGCCTTTTTCCCGAAATGTTCCAAGCTATTACCTGTTATGGTGTAACTGGTCGAGCAGTAAAAAACGGACTGTTAACAGTAGAATATTGGAACCCGCGCGATTTTGCGCATGATAAGCATAAGACTGTCGATGATAGGCCTTATGGTGGTGGTCCCGGCATGTTAATGATGGTACAACCACTTAGAGATGCGATTCATGCTGCGAAAGCAGTAGCAGGTGAAAATACAAAAGTAATCTATCTTTCCCCACAAGGGCGCAAATTAAACCAACAAGGTGTTTGCGAGTTGTCACAATATCAAAAATTGATTTTGATTTGTGGTCGATATGAAGGTATAGATGAACGCGTTATCCAAACCGAAATTGATGAAGAATGGTCAATTGGGGATTACGTGTTAAGTGGCGGTGAATTACCGGCGATGACAATGATTGATGCATTAGCAAGGTTTATTCCAGGTGTATTGAATCATGAATCATCAGCAGAAGAAGACTCTTTTGCAAACGGTTTACTTGATTGTCCACACTATACCAGACCTGAGGTGTTAGATGGAATGGCGGTGCCTGATGTGTTAATGTCTGGTCACCATGAAGCGATTCGTCGCTGGCGATTGAAACAATCACTAGGACGAACTTGGTTGAGAAGAGAAGATCTTCTTGAAAATCTAGCTCTGACTGATGAAGAGCAACGTTTACTCACTGAATTCCAATGTGAATATCGTGATAAACCGAGCCATTAATATTTCAGTATAACTAGTAAGAGACAAAATTATGAAAAATGCAATTATTCAGCAATTAGAACAAGAACAAATGAAAAAAGACATCCCGTCTTTTCGTCCGGGTGATACGGTAGAAGTTAAAGTATGGGTTGTTGAAGGTAACAAAAAACGTCTTCAAGCATATGAAGGTGTGGTTATTGCAATTCGCAATCGTGGTTTACATTCTGCATTTACAGTACGTAAAATTTCGAATGGCGAAGGTGTTGAACGAGTATTCCAAACTCACTCACCAACTGTTGATTCAATTACTGTGAAACGTCGTGGTCAAGTACGTCAAGCTAAACTTTACTACTTACGCGAACTTCGTGGTAAAGCGGCTCGTATTAAAGAGCGCCTTAACTAATTCAAATTGGTTAATATTTAATAAACTATTAAAATTATATCCAATTAAATATGGTCACCTTTATGGTGACCGTTTTTATGTGTATAGTTGATTCCCGCCAACAATTGTTGACAGATTTCAAGCAATATCTAAAGCTATAAAGGGTAATACTATGGATAACTATCTTGTTGAAATTCTCGCCACCACAACCAAGTTATTCGCTTTAATGACACCGCCAGCAGTGCTAAGTGCATTTTTAAGTGGTACTAAACAATATGATGAACAACAACGCCGAAAGACTGCACTTAAAACATCGTGTGCCGTTTTTATTATTGGTATTGTGTTATTCTTTTTTGGTAATGCCATGTTTAGTGTGTTTGGTTTTACACTCGATGCTTTTAGAATTGGGTCGGGAGCATTACTATTTATTACCGCTGTTTCATTGATGAATGATTCACCTGAAAAAAATAAAATTCATACTGATGATGATGATATTAGTGTGGTTCCTCTTGCAATACCTTTATGTATGGGACCAGCCTCCATTGGTACGATTATTGTTATGGGGACAAGTTCGGTAGGTATGCAAAACCTGATTGGCGCCCTTTCGCTATTGATTGCCTCAAGCGGTATTTATGCCATGTTACTATGCGCAAAAAGCATTGCTAACGTTTTAAAAAATACTGGTATTGCAATTTTGTCAAAACTTACCGGGTTATTAATATCAGCTATTGCCGCTCAAGTTGTATTTACTGGCGTCTCTGCATTTTTAAAATAAGTTTTATAATTCAGATAATTAAAAGTTCAATTCTAACAGTAAGTAATCACCTTTAATTGATAGTTAAGGTGATTACATAAACTGATAATAAAGTTAATCGGATTTACGTTTTTTGAAAAAGTAATATGAAGCTAAAATTACGAAAATTAAGATTACCTCAGATAATAAAATAAAATGCCCTGATTCACCAAACCATACCCCAACAATAATAATAATGTTAACAGTAATAGAAATCATCGCTAACCATGGAAATAGCGGAGATTTAAATTTGATCATATCTTTAGAGTATTTGCCTTCATTCACTCCCTTACGAAATTGATATTGGCACCAAGCAATAATAATCCAAGCAAAACACCCAACTTGTCCAGTACTTGCTACCAAATAGAGATATAATTTTTCAGCAGCAATATATTTAGAAAACAGCGAAACTAACGCAATAATTGCGATAAATAATATTCCTTTAGTTGGCACGCCTCGTTTATTGACTTCTGAAAAGTATTTTGGTGCTAAATCATCTTGAGCCATCGACCATAGCATTCTCGAGCTGGCATAAACAGCCGAATTAGCGGCCGATATTGCAGCACAAAAGATAACAAATAGCATCACATATGAAGCAAAGGTAATCCCGGCTTTATTGAATACCCAAACAAATGGGCTAATTTCATTATGGGTTGCTCCATAAGGGTAAACTAGTGCTAACACCGCAATCGCTAACACATAAAACAAGATGATACGAAAAGCCACACCAGTGATAATTTTTGGCAATACGCTTTGAGGTGATTGCGCTTCACCCGCTGCACTACCAATTAATTCGACGCCCTGAAATGAATAAGTAACAATTGTCATACAAACAAAAATTGATAAAAATCCACTAGGAAACCAACCTTGGTCGGTTTTAAGTGTTGGTAATACATGTGTTTGATTATATTGATGATAGAGTAAATAAATGCCAACAGCTATAAATGCAATAATGGCCAATACTTTTATCGTTGAAAACCAGTATTCACTTTCGCCAAAAGCTCTAACAGACGTTAAATGGACACAAGTAATAACGGTTAAAATAATTAGACTAAGAATATAGATGGGAATAGAGGAAAAAACTTGGTGAGCGATCATCGAAGCTGCAGTTAAGTCAGCAGCCATAGACAGTACCCAGCTTAACCAATATAACCAGCCAATGGTATAACTCCAAATAGGATGTGGAATAAACATTAGTGCATAATGCTGAAAAGAACCCGCATGTGGGAATGCACAAGAAAGTTCACCTAAGCAAAGCATGGTCGACAGCATAATACTACCCGCAAGTAGATATGCGATAATCGTGCCTAACGGTCCAACCGTGCTAAGTGGTGCTGCAATACCAATAAATAATCCAGTTCCTATTGAGCCACCTAACGAAATCATCAATAAATGACGATTTTTTAAGTTTTTCTTTAAGGTACTGGGATAAGGACTTTCTTGAGATTCTGATGTTGCCATGTAAACCGCCTAGTAATCAATAATAGCTGCTGGTTGCCCAGCAGCTGATAGATATTAATAAACAAACCGTTTTTCTACACCATTGGTTTGGCAAGCCATAAGTAGGGCTGTATAATCAAGCTCAAACCCAATCATATCGCCAACACGTAATGTTTCAGAAACATCTTCAATATCAACAATAGTATGATCGCTGGTTTGACCTAAGACCGTAATGTTGTCATTAATCGGTATACAGCTTTCTGCTGGCACATCTTGACGGCCAAAAGCGAGAAGCGCGCGTTTACGAGTACCATGATCAACAAAAGTTTTGCTGTTCAAAAAGGCATCAACACCTAATTCTCCAACAGGAACGGTTGGTTTACTATTAAGCTCGATGATTTGTGCATACAATTTATACATGTCACTACAAGCTTTTTCTACAGGTTTGTTTGAGTGATGAAACTCATCAAGATATTTCATATCCACATACTCAATACCAAACTCATGTAAACCACCAATTCGAATGTGATTAAGCCCTTCTGGCCAGATCCCTTTATCAAGCAGATGGTAACTTGTACAATTACCAGCTGATAGATACTTGATCTTGATATTACAAGCTTCTTCTACTTTACGCGCTATGTGTAAAAAATCCACACCATTTTTAACAGTTGGTAGAACAGTACCATAGCAGTTGAAGTTGGTCCCAAGCCCATAAAGCTCAACACCCGGTAAAGATAAGATTAGTTTGACTGTTTCGATGATATCATCGACATGTTCAAACCAAATACCTTCACGTAAATCGCCCATATCAACCATTAAAAGTACTTGATGGACTTTTTGTTGTTTTACCGCTTCATCAGAAAGTGCTTGGATAACTTGTTTTTCACTGTTTAAGCTAATATCTGCGTATTTCACTACTTCACTGATCTCACTTAAACAAGGACTACGTAATAAACAAGTTTTACAATTTAAAGCATCTTTAAGTTTCTTCAAATTGTAGGTTCTTGATTCAGCAATCACATCAATACCACCATCAAGCACCGCTTTGGCGGTTTCAACACAGCCATCAAAGACTTTATTTACCGCCATCACTTCAATGCCGTGTTTAGCAAGAAGCTCTTTTTCAACACGGGCATTGTCTTTTAATTTACCTAAATCAATTTCCAATATAGGTTTGTACATAAATTTACTCCTCTATATCTTATTGCAAGCGGTTACGTCTTTGTGCGCGATGGTATATCCATTCAGCTAACACAATTGCAAGCACTGCACCACCAACAATTTTAGCGATGTACTCAACATATCCACCCATATCAATTTGTGCTGGTGGAATAAAGACTAAGATCACCGCAAATAGCGTAGATAAGAAACCTAAACCAGGTAAAATAATTGGTAAAACTTTACCAGGAATCTTGAAGCTACGTGGTACATCTGGTTGAGTAATACGTAAGCGATAGTACGCAATAAACATCACTAAATAAGGAATAAAGTAACAAATGGTTGTTAATGCAGTTAACATCCAATATGCAGCAGCAATACTTGGTGATACAAATGTTGAGAAACAAAGTACCGTTACAATTATTGCTTGGATAACTAAAGCAAATGCTGGTGTTTGATATACAGGATGTAATCGACCAATACGTTCACCAAGTAAGTTATCTTCTTTTGATGCTTCTTGTAACATATAAATAGGACCAACTAACCATGAGTTAATTTGACCTAATGCACCAAAGAACAAACAAATTGCCATTACTGGTAATAACCAAGGCATGTGTAGCTCTTTAGCAGCAGCTTCCATCGCTTGCATTACACCGGCAACAATATCAGTATCAGCAGCAGGTAATAAGGTATTAATTGCCCAAGTACCAATCATATAGATACCAACGATAACAACTGCAGATACCGCCATCGCTTTAGGGAAGTCACGTTGTGGATCTCGAGTACGACCAGCGATCATTGGTGCAACTTCTAGCCCAGCAAAAGCAAACATCATGCTTGATAAAAATACAATAGTATCCCAGCTACTTAAATCCGGAATCCAATCACTAACATGGCTATAATCAGTTGCCATTGGATGACCAGTCATTAACCATACAATAGCTAATAACACGATAATAGCAGCAGGAATAAATACACCTAACCATGCACTAACACTGTTAATGATTTTAGTCCATTTCATGCCTTTGATATTCATTAACGTTAAGATCCAGAATACTGCCATGGAGCCAACACCAATAAATACCTGATTCTGAGCAAGTTCAGGGCTAAACATATAACCAATTGCAGTAAAACCAAACTGCAACATTAATGGGAAGAAAAGCACACATGAAAACAGGAAGCAAACAACCACTATCCAACCGACACGTTTACCAAATGCTTCTTTTACCCATACAAAGATCCCACCATCTTTTGGCCAGCCTGTTGAAAGCTCACCACAAACCATGGCTAATGGAAAAAACAAACAAAATGCAGCAAGTAGCCAAAGCACCATTGCTGACGCTCCGTAAGGAGCAACATTAGGAATTTGACGTAAACTCAATATTGCAATGACATTCATAAACACAATGTCTTTAATACCAAGTAAACTTGAATCTTTAGAATCACTCATAATAACCTCACATAATAACAACTGGGGCAGTTATTGCCCCAGCCAGTTCATGATTAATACACGTCGTATCCAACCATATCCTCGTAAGTGTCTTCACGGCGAATCAATCGATCTTTGCCTTCTTTATCAATCATAACAACAGCAGTACGTGGGCGGTTGTTATAAACTGTTTGGCTTTCGATGGTATAAGCACCGGCATCAAGGAAAGCAATGATATCGCCAATTTGTGTGTCTTTAGGTAATAAGAATTCTTCACCTTTAACACCCACATGGAAATAGTCACCACCGTCACATAATGGACCCGCTAATTTAATGTACTCATCATGTTGCTCAGTGATTCTTGATGCATCATAAACATAGAAGAACCAATCAAAGTGTTGACTGTCAGATAATACGCTGTAACCCGCATCAACAAATTTCCATTCAACATGTTCTTCGATGTTACCGTCTAAATCGTAGTTAGTTTTACGTTTTTCACAAGCAACTTCAGTTAAAAGCACACCAGCTGAACCGGTTACTTTACGACCTGGTTCGATACAAATTTCAACGTCAGTACGCCATTTATGTACTTCACTGATTACCGCATCGGCGAAATCTTGTGCAGTAATACCAGCATACATATTGTCTTCTAATGGATTACCATTTTCTTCGTCATATTTATATGGAACAGGAATACCACCACCAACGTTGATTAAATCAAATTTAATGCCAAGAACTTCTTCTAAACGGCGTGATTCATCAACTAATACTTTAGTCGCTTTTGCAAAAGGTTCTGCTTCTGGTACTTGATCCCCTACGTGCATATGTAAACCACGTAAATGAACATAAGGCATTTCAAGAATACGACGGCAAGTCTCTTCAGCTTGTTCTAAGTCGATACCAGATTTAGCGTGATAAGCGGTTACTAATTCTGCGTGAGTTGCTGACGGTACATTTGGTTCAACACGCACACAAACATTTGCAACTTTTTTCAAACGTCGTGAAATCTCATCAATAATATCAAGCTCATATAGGCTATCTACGTTGATGATGTAAAGATCGTTTTGGATAGCAAATTCTAAATCAACTGGTTTTTTAACCACACCGTTGAAAACAATTTGGCTACCTGGGAAACCGATTTCTAAACATTTACGAACTTCAAACATTGAGTTAGCTTCTGCATAGATACCCGCATCTTTAATCGCTTTAAGCACACCCATTACTGAACATGTTTTTGACGCATAGAAAATCTTAGTATTTGGATGGGCTTTAAACGAATCTTTGATCTCCTGAATATTACGGTCAATTTCTTTTTCAGAAAATACGTAAAAAGGTGTTGGATATTTCTTTGCTAATTCTTCCAAATTCACACCATCAAAACAAAGTTTACCGCCTTGAGCACTGAAACGACGATCTTTAGTTATAAGATCTGTGCGTATTTTGTTATAATTTGACATAATTGTGTCGGACATATGACCTCCAGTTAATTAGTACATAAAAAAGGTAAGTAAAAAGATTACTCACTTACAATGCAATCAACGTGCCAACTTAAAAAAACACAAACAATCAATTGTTTAACAGAATAATTACAAATTTAATATTAGTCATTTAGTAAAAAATATGTTTTTATGACAAAAATTTGTCACTTTTTTTAGTAATAATTGAAAGATATTTAAATTAACGCTCGCTATACTTAGTAAGAATCCAACTTTCAAAAGGTTTTAGTATCATGATAATTGATCCTGAATTATTACAAGCATTGGAAATATTTAAACATTTTTTTGATCTAATACATCAGCCTATGGCTATTATTGACAAAGAAGGTAAATATATTTACTACAATCAGGAAAGTGCAGAACTTGATGGCTACCCAATGGAACAAGCCATAGGTAAACCAATGCTTAAAGTTTACCCTAATTTGAAAAAAGAAGATAGTACTATGCTACAAGCTTTACATGGTAAAGAATATCAAGATACCTATCAAACCTATTATAATCATGTGGGCAAATTAGTTGATTATCAACATACAACGGTTCCTCTTTATAATCACAAAAAAGAAATTATTGGCGCGGTTGAAATTGGTCGTAATTTATCTAATGTTAGACAACTGCAAGATCAGGTATTCAGTCTTAATAGAAAATTATATCAAAATAAAGAACAACCATTACCAGAAATCGTTTTTGCTTCAAAAAAAATGCAACAGGTGATCGACCAAACTAATATTTTAGGTAGTAATGATGTGCCAGTATTGATTGTTGGCGAAACCGGCACTGGGAAAGAGCTATTTGCTAGATTAATTCACCAGACTAGCCAACGCCGTGATAAAGCGTTTATTTCACTTAACTGTAGCGCTTTGCCTACAACATTGATTGAAAGTACTTTATTCGGGACTGTCAAAGGAGCGTTTACTGGAGCTGAAAATCGCCAAGGTTATCTTGAACTTGCTAATGGTGGTACGTTATTTCTTGATGAACTTAACGCGATGCCACTTGAAATGCAAAGCAAACTGTTACGATTCTTACAAGAAAAAACCTATTGGCCACTAGGCGGGAATAAAGAGCAACATGCTGATGTTCGAATTGTTGCAGCTATGAATGAATCACCGGCTGATTTATTAAAAACCGGCAAAATGCGTAGTGATCTATTTTATCGATTAAATGTCGGATTAATTAAACTGCCAGCACTACGCGAAAGACAAGAAGATATTCCTGTATTGGCAAGATACTTTATTGATAAACATAAAACTGATGTAAGTGTTGTGATTACTGGTATTAGTGAACATGCATTACAGCAACTTATGTCAGCGCCTTGGCCGGGTAATGTGCGAATGCTAGAAAACGCTATTGTCCGTAGTATGGTTTTACAAAATGAGCCAGGAGAATTGCAGCAGATTATTCTGGATGAAGAATTATTTGACCTTCATAGCCCTTATTCACAAGATGAAGCCAAGCTTGAAAAACCGACTACCAGCGAAATAACTGGTAATCTTACCGAACAAGTCGAAAATTATGAAAAGCAACTTATTATTGATGCATTAAATCAGGCCAATGGGAAAATTATTACAGCGGCAAAATTACTCGATGTTTCGCGAACCACCTTACAATATAAAGTTAAGAAATATGATATACATATGGGAGTAATTGATAATTAATCAAAGGCTTGCGCGCAAGCAAATGCACTGCTCCAAGCCCATTGGAAATTATAACCACCTAGCCAACCAGCTACATCAACAACTTCACCAATAAAATAGAGATTGAGGTGATTTTTCGCCTCCATCGTCTTTGACGATAAAGCATCACAGCTCACACCACCCAAAGTTACCTCAGCTGTACGATAGCCTTCCGTTCCATTCGGTGTAACCATCCACCTAGTTAATGTTTGGTAAAGCACTTGCTGCTGAGTCGGCGTTAACTGCTTAACGGTTAAATCGGCTATCAAATTTAATTGCATCAAAGCTTCAATTAACCGCTTCGGTAATATTTGCGCCAAACAATTTTTAATGCTTTGATTGCGATTATTTTCTAACAAGCGTTGAAAATCACCTTCAAAGCTTACGTCTGGCAACAAATTAATGGTAATGGCTTCACCTGCTTGCCAATAACTAGAGATTTGTAAAATCGCTGGTCCAGATAATCCTCGATGAGTAAACAGCAAATTCTCTTTAAAAGATATTCGTTCATTAGATACTTCAACCGGCACGGCAATGCCCGACAAAGTGGATAATACTTCTAGCAAAGGTTTATGTAAGGTAAATGGCACCAACCCTGCTTTTACGGGCACAACAGGAATCGAAAATTTTTCGGCAATTTTATATCCGATAGCGGTCATACCTAGTGCTGGCATAGATTGCCCACCAGTTGCTACAATTAATTTATCAGTATGAACAAAACCTTGTGAAGTCGATAATTTAAATCCTTGCTGCTCAGCCTCAACATCTTCAAGCTGAGTGTTTAACATGAATTTAACTTGCCCCTTTTGGCACTCTTGGGCAAGCATATCAACAATATCTTGCGCTGAATTATCACAAAATAACTGTCCATGATCTTTTTCATGATAGGCAATATTGTATTGATTAACCAGTTGAATAAAATCCCATTGAGTAAAGCGCTTTAATGCAGACTTACAAAAATGACGATTTTCTGAAATATAATGGGTTGATTCTACGTTAAGGTTGGTAAAATTACATTTACCACCACCAGACATTAAAATTTTGCGTCCTAATTTTTTACCATTATCAATAACAGTTACATCATAACCTTTTTGTCCTAATAATCCGGCACAAAAAAGCCCAGCAGCACCCGCACCAATAATTGTAATTTTATTTTGCATATAAGACCTATTACCCATAATAAAGATTATCTATTATATAAGAGTAGCGATTTTAACTCACTCATTCTTGAAAAAATGTGTAAAAATCGCCAATTTTGATGCTCAAAAACCCCGTTCCTCAACTTTTTTTTAATCAAATATTAATTATTATTATGAGAAAAAAACCAATTTCTGAAACTTTTATCTCTATTAAATTTTAATTATAGTATAAACAAATAGTTAATATGAGATATTAGCTTCATTAATAAATATAGACTGAGTTATTAAAAGATTGACTTATAAGTAATATTTATTTGACCAAAAACCTATTTTTAATTACCTTCACACCTATTATGGGATTAATGCCTATATCTTCTCAAAAAATAATAACGATGAATTAGAGGCAATGATATGTTATATAACCAGCATCATGAGAAAGATAACTGCGGATTTGGTTTAATCGCTCATATAGAAGGGCAACCAAGTCACAAAGTGGTGCGTACTGCAATCCACGGACTTGCTAGAATGCAACACCGTGGTGCCATTTTATCCGATGGTAAAACGGGCGATGGCTGCGGGCTTTTAATGCAAAAACCAGATCGATTTTTTAGAGTTGTCGCAGAAGATGCCGGATGGCGTTTGGCAACAAACTATGCTGTAGGCATGCTATTTTTAAGCCAAGATGAAGCCGAAGCCCAAGCAAGCCGTGATATTGTAGAAGAAGAGCTAGCCGAAGAAACTCTATCTATTTTAGGTTGGCGTGAAGTACCAATTGATAAAAGCGTTCTGGGTGAAATTGCCCTGTCATCACTGCCAAGAATCGAACAAGTTTTTGTTAATGCCCCTGCTGGATGGACAAAAATTGATTTAGAGCGTCGTTTATATATGGTACGACGCCGCATAGAAAAACGTGTGCAAGATGATACGTTTTACGTATGTAGTTTTTCAAATCAGGTCAATATCTATAAAGGCTTATGTATGCCTAAAGATTTACCTAGATTCTATTTAGATTTGGCTGATATTCGTATGGAAACAGCAATTTGTTTATTCCATCAGCGTTTTTCAACCAATACCGTACCGCGTTGGCCACTTGCTCAACCATTTAGACATTTAGCCCACAATGGTGAAATTAATACTATCGAGGGTAATCGGCAATGGGCTAAAGCGCGATCTTACAAATTCAAAACGCCACTTATACCCGATTTACAAGATGCCGCGCCGTTTGTTAATGTTACAGGCTCGGATTCAAGCTCGCTAGATAATATGCTTGAATTATTCTTAGTAGGCGGTATGGATATTGTTCGTGCTATGCGTTTACTTGTGCCTCCTGCATGGCAAAACAATCCGGATATGAATGAAGATCTCCGTGCTTTTTTTGATTTCAACTCTATGCATATGGAACCGTGGGACGGCCCTGCAGGTATCGTTATGTCCGATGGACGTTATGCCGCTTGTAACTTAGATCGTAATGGCCTTCGCCCTGCACGTTATGTGATTACCACTGACAAACTAATTACTTGTGCATCCGAAATTGGTATTTGGGATTATCAACCAGATGAAGTAGTGACCAAAGGACGTGTTGGCCCCGGTGAATTACTAGTGATTGATACTGAAGAAGGTCGCATTTTACAATCGTCAGAAACGGATAACGATTTACAAAAACGTCATCCGTACAAAGAATGGATGGCTAAGAATGTAAAACGGCTGATTCCATTTGAAGATCTTCCTGATGATGATATCGGCTCTCGTGATTATGACGATACTTTACTAGCTACTTACCAAAAACAATTTGGTTATAGCAGTGAAGAACTTGACCAGTGTATTCGAGTCTTAGGTGAAAATGGTCAAGAAGCAACAGGCTCTATGGGCGATGATACGCCATTTGCGGTATTATCAAGTCGTCCTCGCTTAATTTATGATTATTTCCGACAAAAATTTGCTCAGGTAACTAACCCACCTATCGACCCATTGCGTGAAGCACACGTGATGTCGCTATCAACGAGCATTGGTCGTGAAATGAATGTGTTTGCTGAAGCTGAAGGTCAAGCTCATCGAGTTGCTTTTAAATACCCGGTATTAGTTCATTCGGATTTTAAACAATTAACGACCTTAGAATCACGCTACTACAAATCTGAAACGCTTGACATCACTTATGAAATTGATGGTAGCTTACGTGATGCAATTGAACAATTATGTGGTGATGCCGAAGCAAAAGTACGTGAAGGAACTGTACTACTAATCCTATCTGATAAAAATATAGCGCCAGATCGCTTACCTATTCCAGCCCCAATGGCTGTTGGCGCAGTGCAACAACGTCTAGTTGAAAAAAATCTACGCTGTGATGCCAATATCATTGTTGAAACCGCAAGCTGTCGAGATCCGCATCAGTTTGCAGTCTTGCTAGGGTTTGGCGCAACTGCAATCTATCCATACTTAGCTTATGAAACTTTAGCGCAAATGGTCGATAATGGTACGATGAATAAATCTTACCGTGAAGCGATTATTAATTACCGTAATGGTATTAATAAAGGCTTATATAAGATTATGTCAAAAATGGGGATTTCAACAGTCGCCTCTTACCGTTGCTCTAAACTATTTGAAGCAGTTGGTCTCCATGAAGAAGTCGTTGAGCTATGCTTCCAAGGTGTAACTAGCCGTATCAGTGGTGCCAATTTTGAGGACTTTGCTCAAGATCAGTTTAATTTATCTAAAAAAGCATGGTTACGACGTAAACCATTAGAACAAGGTGGATTACTCAAATTTGTTTATGGTGGTGAATACCACGCTTATAATCCAGATGTGGTGCAATCACTACAAAAAGCAGTTAATGAAGGTAATTATGAAGATTATCAACGTTATGCGGATATTGTAAATAATCGACCACCAGCAACTCTACGAGATTTATTAAAACTAAATCCTCCTGAAAACGCGGCTATTTCGCTTGATGAAGTTGAACCAGAATCATCATTGTTTAAACGCTTTGACTCCGCTGCCATGTCAATCGGTGCCTTAAGCCCAGAGGCGCATGAATCATTAGCTGAAGCAATGAATACATTAGGTGGTTTTTCTAATTCTGGTGAGGGTGGAGAAGATCCCGCTCGTTACAACACGATAAAAGTATCACGTATCAAACAAGTGGCTTCTGGTCGATTTGGTGTTACACCAGGCTACTTAATGAGTGCCGATGTTATTCAAATCAAAGTAGCCCAAGGCGCAAAACCAGGTGAGGGAGGACAATTACCTGGTGATAAAGTCACCCCTTATATTGCAAAATTACGTTTTTCTGTGCCGGGGGTAACATTAATTTCACCTCCTCCACACCACGATATTTATTCAATTGAAGATTTAGCTCAATTGATTTTTGACTTGAAACAGATTAATCCAACTGCAATGATTTCGGTTAAATTAGTCTCTGAACCGGGAGTAGGCACTATCGCAACAGGGGTTGCTAAAGCATATGCAGATTTAATCACCATTTCAGGTTATGACGGTGGTACTGGTGCCAGCCCATTAACATCAGTTAAATATGCGGGTTCCCCTTGGGAGCTTGGCTTGGTTGAAACCCAGCAATCATTAGTTGCTAACGGGTTACGTCATAAAATACGTTTGCAAGTTGATGGTGGGTTAAAAACCGGGGCAGATATTGTAAAAGCTGCAATTTTAGGCGCTGAAAGTTTTGGTTTTGGTACTGGGCCAATGGTTGCATTGGGTTGTAAATACCTCCGTATTTGTCACCTAAATAACTGTGCAACCGGCGTAGCCACTCAAGACGAAAAATTACGTAGCGAACATTATCATGGATTGCCAGAAAAAGCGATGAACTACTTCCGTTTTCTTGCGCGTAATACTCGAGAAGTTATGGCTGAACTTGGTGTTAGACAAATTGTTGATTTAATCGGTCGTACTGATCTACTTATTGAACTAGATGGTATTACTGCAAAACAGCAAAAACTGGATTTATCAAGTTTACTTAAAACAGCATCACCTATTGAAGGCAAACCAGTTCATTGTATTGAAGATAACAAACCATTTGATAAAGGTGTGCTTAATAAAGAGATCATAACTCAAGCACAAGATGCGGTTGATAATCGTCAAACTAAAAGTTTCTACTTTGACATTCAAAATACAGATCGCTCTGTTGGTACCACTTTATCCGGTTATATTGCTAAAAAATATGGCGATCAAGGCTTGGTTACCTCCCCTATTTCGTTGAACTTCAATGGTACTGCTGGTCAAAGTTTTGGCGTTTGGAATGCTGGTGGTGTGGATTTAACCCTTACAGGGGATGCTAATGACTATGTTGGTAAAGGCATGGCTGGTGGTCGCATTGTCATTCGTCCACCACAAGGCTCTGCATTTTTGAGCCATGAAGCAACCATTGCTGGTAATACCTGTTTATATGGCGCAACTGGCGGTAAATTATTTGCTGCTGGTCGGGCGGGTGAGCGTTTTGCTGTGCGTAACTCTGGAGCCATAAGTGTCGTTGAAGGCATTGGTGATAATGGCTGCGAATATATGACGGGCGGAATTGTCTGTGTTTTAGGAAAAACTGGCGTAAACTTCGGTGCTGGTATGACTGGTGGTTTTGCTTATATTTTAGATACCGATGGTGATTTGCATAAGCGTATTAATAAAGAGTTGGTTGAAATGTTAAATGTGGCTGACTACTCGATTCATGAAGAACATTTACGTGGTTTAATCATGGAACACGCACAGCTTACTCACTCATCTTGGGCAGAAGAGATATTAGCTAATTGGGAAGATTTTGCGAAACAATTTGTTTTAGTTAAACCAAAATCTAGTGATGTTAAAGCGTTATTAGGTCACCGTAGTCGCTCTTCAGCAGAGCTACGTGTGCAAGCACAGTAAGGAGAAAACACGATATGAGTCAAAATGTTTATCAGTTTATCGATTTACAACGTGTTGATCCGCCTAAAAAATCGCTAAACGTCCGTAAAATTGAGTTTGTTGAAATTTATGAAGGCTTTTCAGCCTCGCAATCTCAAGCACAAGCAGATCGTTGTCTGGCTTGTGGTAATCCTTATTGTGAATGGCGCTGTCCAGTACATAACTATATCCCAAATTGGTTAAAATTAATTAATGAAGGGAAAATTTTAGAGGCTGTTGAGCTATCTCACCAAACCAATAGTCTACCAGAGGTGTGTGGACGAGTTTGTCCGCAAGATCGTCTTTGTGAAGGTTCCTGTACTTTAAATGCTGAATTTGGAGCCGTAACGATTGGCAGTATTGAACGTTATATTACTGATGAAGCCTTTAAAATGGGATGGAAACCAAATCTATCTAACGTTGAAAAAACTGGACTAAGAGTCGCAATTATTGGTGCAGGCCCTGCTGGGTTAGCTTGCGCTGATGTCTTAGTTCGTAATGGTGTTACACCAGTTGTTTTTGATCGTCATCCGGAAATTGGTGGCCTATTAACTTTTGGTATTCCTGCTTTCAAATTAGATAAAGAAGTCTTAATTCACCGCAGACATGTCTTTACCGAAATGGGAATTGAGTTTCGCCTTAATACTGAAGTAGGTAAAGCTGTACAATTAGCCGATCTCATCAATGAATTTGATGCAGTTTTTGTTGGTACTGGTACTTATCAATCAATGCGTGCAGGCCTAGAAAATGAAGATGCCAATGGTGTTTATGATGCCCTACCATTTTTAATTGCTAATACCAAACATATTATGCAACACCAACAAACTGATGATGCGCCTTATGTCGATATGAAAAATAAACGCGTCGTGGTATTAGGTGGTGGTGATACAGCAATGGATTGCGTTCGAACGTCTATACGTCAAGGTGCAACTGAAGTGACTTGCGCCTATCGCCGTGATGAAGCTAATATGCCGGGTTCTAAACGCGAGGTTAAAAATGCTAAAGAAGAAGGCGCACAATTTCAATTCAATGTACAACCTCTGAGCATCGAAATCAATGATGCCGGTCATGTTACTGGTGTAAAAATGGTAAGAACGGAGCTTGGCGAACCTGATGCAAAAGGACGTCGTTCTCCGGTGATAATTCAAGGATCGGAATTTGTACTTCCGGCAGATGCAGTTGTAATGGCATTTGGCTTTAAACCTCATTCTATGCCGTGGTTAGCCGAACATGGTGTTGATTTTGATGATAGAGGGCGCATAATCGCACCACAAAGCAAAGGTTACCAAACCAGCCATCCAAAAATCTTTGCTGGTGGTGATGCGGTAAGAGGATCGGATTTAGTGGTGACTGCCATTAGCGAAGGTCGCAAAGGGGCAGAAGGGATTTTAGATTACTTAGAAGTATAAAGTGATTAACTAAGTAAACCTTATTTCCATTCTCTACTGAGTGGGAGTAAGGCTTATTACTTAATATTTATTGATCTGCCTAAACCATAACGTTTATTGATTACAACCTAAATATCGTCATTTATCGAGTTGAAATCGCCAATGCATATTCACTTTGATAATTGGCATTAATGACTATTAGCTGATAACATGAAATTGTATCAGCTAATAACCTTTAATTATTGTATTATTTGGTTATAAATAGACAATCTGAGAACCATTTTCAGGATTTTTAGTCGCCTCAGCAAACCCTTCTAAGAAAAAGGCTAGATGATCAGCTTCATCCCCTAAAAGGCGCCCTTTGACTTTATTCCAAGTTAATAACACGATAGCTGCTTGTGGTTCACAACAAATTAACATCGGTTGTTCAAGTTCTTCATTCCAATAAAACTCACCGCCGTATAATTTTTGGGCTGTCAGTAATAAGTAACAACCATACTCTTGAGCAATCATATTAAGCTGTTCTTCAGGGATACTAAAATTTTTCTCAGCTAATTCACCAATAATAATTTCAACAACAGCAATACTTTTTTCGGAATAATCGAGCTGGTTAATACTCCACGTTGGGCTATGTAAAATGGCATTTTGTGCCCATGCTTCGATTTCTTGATATAATTCATTTTTTTGTTCAGTCATTTTGATTTACTTCGCTAGATAATTGTTCAGATTGTTTGACAATTTGCCATGCATCTTCCATTTCTTCAAGTGTTGCATCAATTAAATTGTGATTTTTTTGTTTAAGTAATAATTCTACCAGCTTAAAACGCCTTATAAACTTGTTATTGGCATTTTGTAAACATAACTCAGATTTAACTTTTAAATGTCTGGCTAAGTTAACGGTGGCAAAAAATAAGTCGCCAAGCTCTTCTTCAATTTTGGATTGATCTTGTGCGGTTTTATTCAATTCCTCTTCCACTTCGCTAAGCTCTTCTTTAACTTTATCAATAACAGGTTTTAACTCTACCCAATCAAATCCAACTGATGCACAGCGTTTTTGTATTTTTTCAGCTTTCATTAATGCTGGAATGGCGGTGGGAATATCATCTAATAGTGAATATTGTGCTCGTTTATCACGTTCTTGTTGCTTAAGTTGTTCCCAATTTGGCTTAACAGTAGTATCATTTGAAAAGACATGGGGATGACGACTAATCAGCTTATCAGCAACAGAGAGGCAGATATCATCAAAATTAAATAAACCTTGTTCATTTGCTAAGTCAGCATAAAAAACAATCTGAAACAGTAGATCACCCAGTTCATTTTTAAGTTCAGCCATATCTTTTTTTTCTATGGCATCTAAGACTTCATAAGTTTCTTCTAGAGTATATGATTTTAATGATTCAAAAGTTTGCTTACTGTCCCATTCGCAACCTTTAATTGGATTACGTAATTGTTTAGTAATAGCTTGTAAACGTTCTAATTGGTTCACGATATTTCTCACAAAGTAGTAATTGTTAAATAACATTGTATCAAAACAAAATAGTAATGTTTTAATAACTAAATAGTAAGCATCCAAAATTTAATAAAAATATTTCCATTTAAAAACAATGAATAAAAATTTAAAAACAATAAAATCACACAGATTTACACTCAAAATACACAATTAAGTATATAATACATTTAATTTCAACTTAAAAAACACTAAAAATATGAATAAACTACGAGAACTTACATTTAGAGGTATTATTCTTGGTGCACTGATAACAATGATTTTTACTGCATCAAATGTTTATCTGGGCTTAAAGGTCGGTTTAACTTTTTCATCTGCAATTCCTGCAGCTGTAATTTCTATGGCGATTTTGCGGTTTTTCCCTAATTCAACCATTTTAGAAAATAATATGGTTCAAACGCAAGCTTCTGCTGCAGGGACATTATCTTCAATCATTTTTGTTATTCCGGGCTTATTAATGATGGGATACTGGCATGATTTCCCATTTTGGTTAACCTTTGCTGTATGTTTGGCTGGTGGTATGTTAGGTGTGTTATTTTCTATACCGCTTCGACATGTCATGGTAGTAAAAAGCGATTTACCTTACCCTGAGGGTGTTGCTGCTGCCGAGATATTAAAGGCTGGGTCAAAGGCAGAAGGAAATGACGCTAATGGTGGATTAAAAGATATTTTATTCGGTGGCGTAATTGCTTCTTTAGTCAGTTTATTTACTAATGGATTTAAACTGCTATCTGGAAATACAGCTTATTGGTTCACAGCAGGCAAAGCAATATTTCAAATACCCTTAGGGTTTTCTTTAGCACTATTAAGTGCAGGCTATCTAATTGGTATTATTTCAGGTATTGCAATACTACTTGGGACTATTATTGCTTGGGTATTTGGCATACCGATTTTAACAGTTATCAACGGTTATGATTCAAGTTTACCTTTATCTCAAGTTGCCATGCAAATTTGGGACAACGATATCCGTTTTATTGGTGCAGGAACGATTGCTATTTCAGCTGTTTGGACTTTGCTCTCTTTAATAAAACCAGTTATTGAAGGAGTGAAAATTTCTTTTAAAACTCTACGTTCAGATGTGCCAATAAAAGACACAACAGAACGCGATCTATCCCCTAAATGGATTTTTTCTATTATGGGGATGATGTTAGTCATTTTAGTCGTGACTTTTTATTCATTTATAGCTGATAGTGGCTTATCTACAGGCATAGCTTGGTCATTAGTTGCATGTGCGGTATTGTTTTCTTTTATTATGGGTTTTTTAGTTGCTGCAGCTTGTGGATATATGGCTGGTTTAGTCGGATCATCAGCAAGTCCTATGTCTGGTATTGCAATAGTTGCAGTTATTGCTGTTTCACTTATTTTATTAGGACTAGGTGAAATTAATGGCATGTTATCAACGATTGAAGGATCGAATTTTGCAACAGCATTAGCATTATTTACGACAAGTACTGTTTTAGCAATAGCATGTATATCAAATGATAATTTGCAAGATTTAAAAACAGGCTATCTAGTCAATGCAACACCATGGAAGCAACAAGTTGCTTTATTAATTGGTTGCTTTGTGGGTGCTTTAGTTATAGCTCCTATTCTAGAAACCTTATATCACGCTTACGGATTTACAGGTGCTGTTCCTCGCAGTGATATGGATCTTTCTCAAGTTTTAGCTGCTCCTCAAGCATCTTTAATGACAACTATTGCACAAGGTATTTTTTCGCATAAACTTGATTGGACAATGATTTTTATTGGCCTAGTATTAGGGGGAATAATTATCATCACTGATTTAATTTTTGCTAAAAATAACTCAAAATTTAGATTACCAGCTCTTGCTGTCGGATTAGGCATTTATTTACCACCAAGTGTCACTACACCGATTTTTGTCGGCACATTACTATCTTGGATTATAAAACGTTATACTTATGCTAACGCAAAGAAAAATAATGTTGATCCAGAAATACAATTTAAAAAAGTGGATAGCAAAGCAGCTTTAATTGCATCAGGCTTAATTGTTGGTGAAAGTTTAATTGGCGTTATATTAGCGGTAGTAATTGTGATAAGTATTACTAATGGAGGAAGTGATACCCCATTGGCAATATTTAAAAACTTAGGAAATTTACCACAATACCTAGGATTATTTGTATTTATCCTTATCTGTTGGCTTTTTATTCGCAGAGCTTTGTCGGCAATAAAAAGTAAAATTTAAGTGATATTAATATTTAGGCAATGATTACATTAATTATTAAATATGATTTTTATTCAACATATTAATAAATAATCTTATTTTATCATTTTCCGCATTGTTTACCGTATCAATCACAAATATTCGATTCAAATGCAATGCGGATAAATCACCGGTAAAACGTATTGCATAAAGTTCTTTTTTTGTTAGCATAGCTTTTTTTTAGAGTAATAGATGGCAATATTATGATTGTTTTTGATTCTATCCAAATTCGTCGTGGTGTTAATCTGCTTTTAGATAACGCTTCAGCAACAATTAATCCTAAACAAAAAGTTGGATTAGTAGGTAAAAATGGTTGTGGTAAATCCACCCTTTTTTCATTAATTAAAGGCGAAATTCACTCTGATGCTGGAAGTGTATCAATACCTACACAATGGCAGCTTGCTTGGGTTAATCAAGAAACACCTGCTTTAGATGTTCCAGCTATTGAATACACTATTGATGGGGATCGAGAATATCGCCAATTAGAACAAAAACTAACGATTGCTAATCAAGAAAATAATGGTGAGCAAATTGCGATTATTCACGAACAACTCGATACCATTGATGCTTGGACAATACGGGCAAGAGCCGCAACACTATTACATGGTTTAGGATTTTCTAACGAACAACTCAATTTACCGGTTAAATCCTACTCGGGCGGTTGGCGGATGAGACTAAATTTGGCGCAAGCGTTAATGTGCCGTTCTGATTTACTGCTGCTTGACGAACCAACTAACCACCTTGACTTAGATGCAGTGATTTGGCTTGAAAAATGGTTGAGTAATTATCAGGGAACGCTTATTTTAATCTCTCATGACCGAGACTTTTTAGATCCACTTGTTAATAAAATTATTCATATTGAACAAAAAAGTTTATTTGAATATACCGGAAACTATTCTTCATTTGAAAACCAACGTATAACTAAATTGGCACAACAACAATCATTATACGAAAGTCAGCAACAAAAAGTCGCCCATCTGCAAAGCTATATTGATCGCTTTAGAGCAAAAGCAACCAAAGCAAAACAGGCTCAAAGCCGAATTAAAATGTTAGAAAAAATGGAGCTTATTGCACCGGCACATGTGGATAATCCTTTCCATTTCAATTTTAAACCTTCTGAATTTTTACCAAGTCCATTATTGATGATGGATAAAGTGGTTGCTGGTTATGGAGATAAAATCGTCCTTGAAAAAATTAAATTAAATCTTGTTCCCGGTTCGAGAATTGGTTTATTAGGACGGAACGGAGCTGGTAAATCGACTTTAATTAAATTATTAGCGGGAGAATTACAACCTAAAGAAGGTCATATTAATTTAGCCAAAGGTGTTCAATTAGGCTATTTCGCTCAGCATCAGTTAGAGTATTTGCGTGGTGAAGAATCCTCACTTTGGCATTTAACCAAGCTTTCTGATCCTAAAATAACAGAACAAGAATTGCGTAATTACTTAGGTGGTTTTGATTTTCATGGCGATAAAGTCAATGAACCTGTAAAAACATTTTCAGGTGGTGAAAAAGCTCGATTAGTTTTAGCATTAATTGTTTGGCAAAAGCCAAACCTACTGTTACTTGATGAGCCAACTAACCATTTAGATTTAGATATGCGCCAAGCATTAACTGAAGCGCTTATTGATTTCGAAGGCGCGTTAGTTGTTGTATCGCATGATCGCCACTTACTACGTTCAACAACTGATGAGTTTTATTTAGTTCACGATCACAAAGTTGAACCATTTAATGGTGATCTAGATGATTATCAAAAATGGCTTGCCGACGAGCAGAAAGCGGAAAATCAGCCTGAACCAGATCAAGATACAGCTAAAAAAGATAGTGTCCAAAATATTTCTTCGCAAGAACGAAAAGAACAAAAACGCCGTGAAGCGGAATTAAGAGCGCAAATGCAGCCAATTAAAAAATTGTTGCAAAAAGAAGAGCAAAAACTTGAACAATTGAGTACCGCTCTTAAAGACATTGAATTGCAATTATCAGATCCGATTATTTATGAAAATGATAAAAAATCAGAATTAACTGAATTATTATTAAAACAGAGTCAACTAAAAAACCAGCAGGAACAAGTAGAAATGAATTGGCTGGATTTACAACAACAATTAGAAGATCTTAATTGTGAGCAGTGAAACGGCTTCTTAAATTTTATTGTTGTTAATTTGAAGTGCACTCAGAATAATCTTTAACATTAATCATTGCCGCTAGTTATTTTCCCTTTAATGGCTAATTTTGGATATTCCAAAATAGGCTTCGCACCACCAATATATCCTTTCTTGGTCACTGTTTACTAAGAGTTATCTGATTAAAGAACAAACGATTTAAATGACAACAAAAATACCTCCTTAGAAGAGGAGGTATTATACTTTAGTAAAAAATGATAAAAACAGTTAAGCAAACCAGATTGTATCACTAAAAATGATTTATTAAATCTGTATAGGTAATTTACTCATCTAACACAAACATTCCTTCTGGATGAATTTTTAGATAAAATTCATCGCCTACTTTAGGTTTTAATAAAATAGAATTAACTTGTAAAAGTAAAATTTGATCATGCCAGTTAACTGAAATTTCATACTGAGCCCCCATGTATGCTACATTTTCGACACGACATTTTTGGCAATCTTCAGCGCGGTTTTCCATCAATTCAATAGCCTCTGGCCTAACACCAACAACGCATTGTGTTGATTTAGGTTTGATTTGATCTTGGCAATCGAGCTTATAACCAAAAATTGAAATATAACCATTGTCATAATGCGCAGGGAAAATATTAGCGTCCCCCATAAAATTAGCCATGAACCTTGAAGCGGGTCTGCGATATAAACGTTGTGGTGAATCAACTTGCATAATGATCCCCTTTTTCATAACCAGTACCCTATCCGATACAGCAAAAGCTTCGCTCTGATCATGAGTGACATAAAATGAAGTAATATTAAAACGTTGCTGTAGTTCTCGTATTTTCTCTCGCATACTGCGACGTAAATTGGCATCCAAGTTACTTAATGGTTCATCAAATAATAAAACTTTAGGCTTAAGTATCAACGCACGGGCTAAAGCAACACGTTGTTGTTGTCCACCCGAAATTTGGTCGACAAAACGATCGGCAAATCCTGCTAGATCAACTAATTCTAATGCTTCTTCTACCCTTTTTTTACGCTCCTCTTTAGGTACACCAATCATTTTCAATCCATAACCAATGTTTTCACCTATCGACATATGTGGAAAAAGTGCATAAGATTGAAACACCATACAAATATCTCGTTGCTGAATAGATAAATTAGTTACATCTTCACCATCAATAAATATTTGCCCTTCACTAGGCTTTTCAAGTCCTGCAAGTTGACGCAAAATTGTGGTTTTTCCACAGCCTGAAGGGCCTAGTAAGGTAATCATTTCACCTTTAGCAACAGATAAATTGAAATTTTCAATCACCGTGTTTTTACCAAATCGTTTAGTAATATTTCTTAGTTCAACATAATTCTCATTCGACATAATTCATTCCTACACAAAAGTTTTTTAATATTAAACTTTTAATTTAATTCAAAAAAATTATTAACCTTATAGATTCTATTTATATAATTAAACAATCCTAAGATTCAAGCATAACCAAAAGCTACTAACGTTCAATTAAACCTATAGTCCTTCTGAGACAAACTATTGGGTATTTTTAGCAGTTGAACGAGAAGTTCTTGATTCACCAACTAAATAATCAAACAACAAAATAATTGACAGCATAACTACAATTAATATTGAGCCGTAGGCAATGGCAATACCGTATTCACCATCTTCAACTCTATTTAAAATATAGGCAGTTGCAACACGTGTATCGGGTGTAACCAAGAACACAATTGCGCTCACCGTAGTAATAGCTCGCACAAAGCTATAAACTAAAGCTGATAAAATCGCTGGGCGTAAAAGCGGAATTAAAATATAAAATATAGTTCTAAATGATCCAGCCTTTAAGCTTAATGAAGCTTCATCTAGAGATTTATCTAATTGCCCTAGCCCAGCTATTCCAGCCCGAATACCAACCGGTACATTACGCATAATCATCGAGATAATCACTATAGCAGCGGTACCTGTTAGATAAAAAGGGGCGGTATTAAAAGCTAAAATATAAGATACTCCAGCAACTGTTCCTGGCACAGCAAAGCAAAGCATTGTAGTAAACTCAATAATCTTTTTACCTTTAAAATGTTGTCTAACAACAACATAAGCGATTAATAAACCCAAAAAGGCTGTGATTGGCGCAGCAATACCTGCAAATAATAAGGTATCTAATAAAGATGGCCATGCGCCATCGCTAAATCCTTGTCCAAATAGATTAATGAAATTTGCCAATGTTAGGGTGTAATCAACGCCCCAATTAACCGTAAAGCTACCATAGAAGATACTTCCATAAAGCAATCCATTAAATAGTGTCCAAAATGCAAATAATCCCACAATGATCCATTTCAAACTAATTGGTAATGGCTGAACATCACCACGAGAAAATTTTCCTGAAACGGTAACGTAAGATCTTTTACCAATCCAAAGATACTGTACACAAAATATTGCTAAAGAAAATAGTAATAACACACTACCAAGGGTACTTGCTGAAGGATAATCTAACTGTGCCCCAGTAATATAAAAATAGATCTGTGTAGCAAGCACATCAAAATTACCACCTAAAACTAAAGGGTTACTAAAATCGGCAAGTGATTGTACAAAAACAATTAAAAATGAATTGGCTAATGCTGGTTTTATTAATGGCAGAAAAATAGAAAAAAATGTCTTATAGGGTGTTGCTCTTAGTGTATAAGAAGCTTCTTCCAATGAAGGATGAACTGTTTTGATTGCACCGTCTAAAATCATAAATGACATTGGAGCAAAAGCTAATACCTGTGCAAGCCAGATACCAGTAAAACCATACAACCAGTTAGTATCAGATAAACCTAAATAATTAGCAGCAAATTCAGTAACATAACCAGATCGCCCCATCATCAGCGTAACACCAAGCCCAACGACAAAAGGAGGGGTAACAATTGGTAATAGAGAAAAAATTCGACCTATAACCACCGAACGCTTAGCGATTCTAGCAGTATACAGCGCACAGATTAAACCAAAAAATGTTGCACTAATTCCAACAGCAATACCTAATAAAATAGAGTTAAAAATCACCCGAATAATATAAGATTTTGACAAAATATCGATGAATTGGAATGGTACAAACTTCTCTCCGTCAGTAAACATTGGCATAAAGATAGTAATAGTTGGGTATAAAATAAATATTAATATCAATACGATAATTGTTATCATTGATCCAATAACAAAGCAATCCCCACCCATCCACTCAAGGCGAGCAAATGCATGAGTCATTATCATCCCTAAGCCAATAAACAAAAATATTGTCGCATAGCCCATGCTGTGATTAAAAAACCATGAACTTGTTACGGTAAATACCATACAAAATAATGCATAAACAGCATCAAAATAATGACGAGGTAGCGCAGAACGATCAAGAGGCTTAATAGGTCTTACTAATAAAACTAATGGTAATACAAACCATACAATACTAATACCAATAGTTGACCAACCATATGATTCTAATAATTCATCAGTAGTTGATTCAAACAATCCATAATTTAATCCATAGGATGGAAATAAAATAAAAGAAATAACAATAAAAGCTAACCAGAAAAAAACTGGATCACACTTACACATTTGCTGTTTTAATTGACTAGAAATACTATATGACATAAATTCACCACAACTAACATAGTGCAAAAATTTTATTATCTACACAAAAAGAAGTAATTAGTAATTACTAGCTGATATACACAGCTAGTAGTAGGTAATATTCCAGAAAAATAATGTTATTTTTCCATTTTGACGTCATTAACCCATTTGTTAATTAAATAAGTTCGCATTTTGGAATCACCATATTTATCAAAATCATACTTAATTAGGTTAAGATCATTTAATTTTAGTGCTAGTGGTGAGGACTCTGCTGTTATATTAGTTGGAATCTGATAGGATTTGGCTTTTTGCCAAGCAATTTCTTGTGCTTGCTTAGATAATACCCAATCAACAAATAACTTTGCATTATCTAAATTACGTGCTCCTTTAATAATACTTATACCTCCGATCTCATAACCAGTGCCTTCACAAGGTGAAATTAAATCTAATGGCGCTCCGTTTTCCTTTTCTAATGAATAGTCATGTAAAAAACCGATACCAATCATAGTTTCTCCTCTTGCAGCATTACGTGCCGGAGCTACTCCAGATTTAGTATATTGAGAAATATTACGATTAAGCGCTTTAAGATAATCAAAGGCTTTATCTTCACCCCATAATTGAGTAAAAGTCGCTAGTGCTGTATAAGCGGTGCCGGAACTTTGTGGATCAGCAATTTGGATTTCACCTCGAAATTCAGGTTTAATCAGATCAGCCCAACATTTTGGTACTTCAACACCTAGCTGTTTTGCTCTGTTAGTATTTACACCAAATCCTAAAATACCAATATAAACGGCTGAAGAATAATTCCCTTTTATTTTAGCTGGATCACGGAATTCTGGTATGATTTGCTCTAAATTTGGTGATTGATATGCATACAATAATCCCATTTCACCGGCTTGAGAATGTGGGTCTAGCGTTCCACCATACCAAATATCTGATTGCGGATTTTCTTTTTCTGCTTCAATTTTTGCCAATGTACTACCACTACCATTACGAATAAGTGATGTTTTAACATTATATTTTTCGCCAAAAGCCTTAGCTTCTTCCTCACATAACGCGTTTGTACCACTACAATAAATAACCAATCGACCTTTGGCATTAGCAACCGATGCACTTCCAACAGCAATTCCCATCAACATTAATAATGTTAATATTTTTTTTTGCATAGTTAATTCCTTCCCTTAGATAATTAATATTTTCTTTTTCATTGAATAAAAAACTATAATTTTTATATGTTACATAAAATGCATAATTGATACTGTGATAACGATCTAATTTTTTAGACAATTTATAATATTTACAACTATTTAATAAGAATGTTGTTTAAGACTTAAAGTTAAGTACATCATTATGAACTATCAAAATACTTGTTAGGAGAGATACTTAATGAGGTATGTAGTGATAGGATTGAACTTTTGAAGAAAAAAATATAAAAAAAGTATCCAATTTGTCGGTGATGAAAAAAATTCACCAACATTTTATATCGTACTTTTTATTGAAAGAATAGAACGTTGACGTTGATATCAAAACAAGGCTATCTACGTCATTACGTTTAAGTAGTGAATAAAGAATAATAGTTGTTATTTTATAAGGCAGGTTAAAAAAAAATCACAGAATAATTTCTGTGATTTTTCTTTTCATTGAATTAAAAATATTCAGATAAATTAGCTCTTTTCTACTTGGCTAAAATCAAGTTCAACCGGTGTTGAACGACCAAAAATTGATACCGATACTTTTAGGCGACTTTTTTCATAATCAACTTCTTCAACTACACCATTAAAGTCTGCAAACGGTCCTTCATTAACTCGAACAAGTTCACCTGGTTCAAATAGGGTTTTAGGACGTGGTTTATCACCAACTTGTTGTAAACGATTCATGATAGCGTCAACTTCACGCTGGCTGATTGGTGCTGGTCGATCTGATGTTCCACCGATGAATCCTAAAGTTCTTGGAACACTTTTAACTAGATGCCAAGTCGCATCGTTCATCATCATTTCAACTAAAACATAACCTGGGAAAAATTTACGTTCACTTTTACGGCGTTGACCGCTTTTCATTTCGACAACTTCTTCGGTTGGTACTAAAACTTCACCAAAAGAATCTTCCATATTATGTAATTTAATATATTCACGTAATGATTGTGCAACACGTGCTTCATAGCCAGAATAAGCTTGGATCACATACCAGCGTTTTTGTTGTGTTTCACTCATATTAACGCCCTATTAATGTTAAATAAAAGATGACTGAACGGAACAAAGAATCCATACCCCAAAGAGCTGTACCAACAATAATTGTAATAACAGCTATTAATAAAGTTGTTTGTACTGTTTCTTTACGAGTTGGCCATACAACTTTTCTTAACTCTTTTCGTGATTCTTGCAGAAATGTTATAAATGATTTTCCTTTATTGGTTGTAAATGCAATAAATAAGGTTAAAAGCGAAATGACAACAACCGCAATAATTCGAACAACTGTATTTGGTTGATATATATCATTAGGCGCAGAGAAATAAGAATTTCCCCAAACAATTAACGCAATTAATACTAGAACCAAAACCCATTTAAACTTGTCTAGAACTGTGCTTGTATCTTGACTCTCGTTACTTACTAGCATATAGAACCTATAATTATGTTATTTATAATATTATCCATTTTCCAAAATGCTCTTTTTAATAAAAACATTTTGCTAAACAGACTAGATAAGAAAGGGCATCAAACGACACCCTTTCTAAATAGTGCTTTCTTTAATTATTTAATAACCTTAGCAACAACACCAGCACCAACAGTACGACCACCTTCACGGATAGCGAAACGTAAGCCGTCTGCCATTGCGATTGGGTGAATTA
>NZ_JAFNNH010000014.1:0-66927 GCF_026536845.1 Gilliamella sp. B3023 | reverse complement strand
TTGCGTTCAATCATATTATAATTGAACAGTGCTAGTCGCCCATTGCTTGGGTCATAGAAAATGTATAAAACATCTTCCCCATTTGGTGAACGGCGAATTCGTCTGAAACGCATACCTGACATTGATTGGTCAAAAGTTTTATAATCTCCATTTTGTAAGTAGTATCCCCCAGGAAATATAATTCCATGATCTTCTGGAAGTTGAATACATGATTGACCAATAAAATCTATACGATGGACTTGCTGGGTTAGCGAGTTATAAACTAAATAGCGCCAATTGTCTTCGCGGTAAGGGAGAATTTTCAATAGGATTAATGAACCAACTTTTGCATATTCTATTTTAGCATCATTAATTGATTGATTTTTATCAACAACCTCTTCTCGATAAATTCCTAAACCATCATTAGTATTATTTTCACACTTTATTGTTAAGTCACCACCAATGGTTTCAACAAATACTGTATCAAGAACATTGATATGAGGAAATCGCCCATTAACAATATCTTCACGTGTTGTTTCGATCCATTCAAAATCGTAGGCAGGTGGTAGTGCGATATCTCGCTCACCTCGATTATCTATATACTCGATTGTTTTTTTATCGCTAGATATAGACCATCGAAATACACGAATATCACTAATTCGTTCTCCAATTTGAAAACTAGCAAGAAGTTTTCCATCACGTTCAACAAGCTGAAGTAACTGGGCATTTTTATAATAAGTATAAAGTTCATTAAAGTCTTGTATAAATCGATCTATATTTAGGAATGTATTTGAGAGATCAACCGGATCAGCTTCATAATTGTTATCACGTTCAACTAATTGATAAAGTGAAAATACATCTTCTATCTTGGTTTCTTTTTTTAATCCTAAATAGACGTTATAACCAAACAACAACCAATCACCAAAGCGAACAATATCTCGTGCTACACAGTTATTTTCCGTTCTAATACGAATACGGCTAATAATGGACATGTCACTTTTACCAAACTCAGATAGCCTTTCCTGATTTAGAGCTTCTGTCTTTTGATTAAGTTCTTGTCCTAAAGAGGTTAAACGTTTACGAAGAATTTCATAAGCTCCGCCTTCCGCGACTGCTTTATCAATTGATGTTTGTTGCTGATCTTGGGTTTCTGACATGTTTTACTCGTTGAAGATAATACTGAAATACCTAATGTTTTAGGTAGGAAATGAATCCTACCTAAAACTGATTACATTATAGATAAATGGCTATTCTGATAGTAACCTATTCATTCTCATTATTGGATGACAAAAATTGTTTTGCTAACGCTTTTAAATCAGTGTTTTGCAAAGTCTCTTTTATGTTTATGTTTTTGTCTCCCGATAAGCGAGATAGTACTGATTGTAATGCAGATTGTAGTACAGGGCTCTGATTAACAGTTCCTTCTATTGCTTTACCTACACTAATTGCTTTAGAGAAGCTATTAAAGAAGTTATCATTACCGCCTACAATTTCAATATTGGCTTTACTGAATGCCGCAGCAAGCACGTCGGCTTGTTCTCTAGCAATTTCTTTGTTAGCAGCAATAGCAGCCATGGCTTGTTCGAAACCTTTTTCAAGCGCTAAACGGAATTCCTCATGATTTTTCGATTGTTCATTCATCGTACCCATTGCTTGGAACTTATCTACTAAACCATTTGCCTCAGCAGTTAATTTTTCGCGAATTACTAACGCTTCTGCAAGACCTTGTTCTTTTGTTGCTGATGCTTTTGCGAATCCAATACGTTCATCACCACGAGCTTGAGCAGAAAGTTTTTCTTCAAGTACTTTAGCTTCAGTTAAACCTTGTTTTTCTACTGCAATTGCTTTGGCTTCAATAACTTTAGCTTCTGCTAAGCCTTTTTCTTGATTACCTTTCGCTTCAGCTAATAATGTCTCAGCTGTAATATTTGCTTTGACTAAACCTTCTTTTTCTTCTGCTTCTGCTCTTGCTTTTCGTACTTTAGCTTCGGCAAGGCCTATTGCCGCTTCTTCGGCTTCTATACCCTGAGCTAATTGTTTTTTAGCTTCAGCTTGTTTAGCTGCAGCTTCTAATTCAGCTTGAGCCATCGTGCTGATTTCAATTGCGCGATGTTTAGATGATTGTTCATCTGCCTCAGCTTGTTTTACTTGTTTAACTAGCTCTTGTTCAGCTCTAGCTTCAGCTTCAATAATTGTTGTTTGTTTTTCACGATCTGCTCTTGAAACTTCACGAACTTCTTTAATGTTTTCCTCTTCAACTGCAACTGTTTTTTCAACTGCTACACGTTCACGAATAACATTAGCAATCTGTTTCTTTTCCTCTTCTACAACTTTGTCTTTCTCTATTCGTTGTAGTTCAACTTCTCGTTCACGAGCAACAATTTCAAGTGAACGAGCTCGGATTACACGTTCTTCTTCAATCGCAATAGCTCTTAGGCGGTTATTCTGTGCAACTTCTACTTCACGTAAACGATTCTCTTCTCTTACTTCAATTTCTTGTTGGGTTTGAATTCTAGCTTGTTCAGCTTTCAAACGTTCTTCTTCTTGAACTTTTAATGTTTCAGCGGCTTCTCTAGCTCGAATAGTTTCAATTTCACGTTTTTGTCGAGCCTCAGCGTCAGCTTGTTGACGTTCTAATTCAAGTTTAGCTTCGATAGTTTCAGTATCTTTTTTCTTAAGAGCTAACTCTAGATCGCGTTCTCGCTTATTGGTTTCATCTTTATGTACAGCAGTTATAGCTGTAATTTTATTAATACCTTCAGCATCAAAAATATTATCTGGGTCGAGTGATTTAATTGGAGTTTGTTCTAAATAATCGATAGCAACATCTTCAAGGGCATAACCGTTAAGGTCTTTACCTATTACATCAATGATACGTTCACGGAAATTCATTCGATCTTCAAACAGCTTTGCAAGTTCAAATTGTTTACCTACGGTTTTCAATGCTTCTGAAAATTTAGCACTAAATAATGTGCTTACCGCTTGTTGGTCTGATGCACGATCTACACCGATTGATTTGGCAACTTTAAGAACATCTTCTGTTGTTTCATTAACGCGTAAATAGAAGGCTACGCAGATGTCAGCCCTAAGGTTGTCTTGGCAAATTAAACCATCTTTACCTCTTCGTTCTACGTCAAAAGTGATCAAGGAAATTTTCATGAACTCTTTTTTGTAGATGATTGGATATACCAATGCACCAGTAAAATGAACTTTAGGTTTTGACGTCATGTCATTAACAATAAGCGCCGTACCTTGAGGAACCTTTATGTAAAATGCCTTAAATAATAGGAAGAATCCGACAATTACAAGGAATATACTTCCAACTATTACCAAAAAAAACATTATAGTATCACTGCTTAAAGACATATTTTTCTATTCTCCAAATTAACTTCTATTAGCCATTAAAATCTTTTAGGCTAATTATTTCATAACAATTTGTTGTTTCATCATACTGAAGGATTACGGCTTTATCACCGCGCTTGAATTGATAAGATTCATCACATCTTACCTCTAAAATAAGGCCCGCTCCTCCATCTTCACAGGTAGCTTGTCCTTTAGTTCTGGTTACGGTACTTGAGCGTATTTCGATAACTTGTCCTAACAATGATTTATGATTGTGGTTAATTATCAACTTTCTAAATAAAGGACGAAGTGGTTTAATAAAAAAAGCAGTTAAATAGACTGATAAAATAAATGAGATAATTAAAAGAGCTATCCCTGCTAAATAATAAAGAAATACAAAATTATACAAAGGTAGGATTAATAGACGAAAGGCAAAATAACAAATTGACCATCCAATTAAAGAGATCAATGTGATGATGAGAGTCATTGGTACTTCATTGAAGCCAAATTTCATTAATAAACCACCTAATCCAGTAGATGGAACATCACTATAAACATCATTGACACTGATATCAAAATCTAAACAGTCAACGCTTAATAGTCCTAATGCTGCAACAAACCAATATAAGATACAGATTGTTAACAATGCACTAAAGATAATTACGGGAAAAGAAAAAAATATTCCCCAAAACAGTTCCATTATATTCCCTTCATCTATCCAAACTATTTTTAACTAATTAATTATTTTATAATTGTTTTTGCTATTCTAACTTAAAAATATCAAAACGCGAAAACTTTAATTCGATTGTTTTTCTTTTAATCTAGCTAAAATTGAAGCTGCATTATTATTGCCAGCTTTAATACCGGCCGCTTCTAATTTACTATCAAGCGAATCAGGATTTTCAGTTGCTGCTAATTCTTTTTTTGCTTCAAAAGTGGCAGCAGCTTTTTCTTGACGTTTTTTGATTCTATCTAATGAATCGAGTGCAGTATGCAATTTAGCTGTTGAACCACCGTAACGCTGTGCTACTGCAGATTGTGCTTTTTGGACACTTTCAGTAGCTTTAACTATATCAACTTGTTGTTTTAAGTTACGAATATTGATTTCAGATTGTGAAATAGTTTGTCGTAAATTTTTAACACTTTCAGCAAAATAGTTAGCTTGCTTTTTGTTATTTTCATATTGATTTTCGAGTACCGAAAGTTTTTCCGCTACTTCCAAAGCTAACTCTTCATTGTTATTTTCAAGTGCTTTAATAGCATATGCTTCATATTCAGTTATTTGAGCTTTTGTTGATTCAACTTGTTTATCTGCTAATTTTTGTTCTGCTAGAATATTAGCTAATGATTCTTTAGCTTGTCTTAATTCTTCATCAGCATCTCTAATTTCTTGGTCTAATATACGTAACGCTTGAGAATCAATTATTGATTCGCCAACTTCATTTATTCCACCACGTAATGCTGTTACTAATTTTTTGAAGATAACCATATTTAACTCCTTCTATAACTTTTCGCTTTAACTATTCAATATTAAAGAAATGCTCATAAGCTTCAGTCGCTTTGATCACATTGTCTGATAACATTTCGAGTTCATAAATAATATCGTTTAAGGTTGAGGATGAACTAAGTGCACCATACATAATGTAATTGATTTCTCCATCTCCTGTTTTTTCAATTGCTATAGTTGATAAAGCAAATAGTTTTCTAGCAGACAGAATTTCTTCATTAAATGATGAAGGATTTTTGATTAGTGAAACTGGCCAAAGTAGTGCTTCTACAATAATTTGCTGATTTGAAACGCTTAAAAAAAGTGGTAAATCACCATAGTCATGCATAATGATATGTAAACAAGCATCGACACCATCAATTATTTCAATACTTGCAGAACCTTGTTTGATTAAATCAGTTTGATTTAATTCTTGGAAAAGGTCATTAATTTTCCAGATTTCTTTATTTTTCATTTCATTGTTTTCCTTCACATGGTACAAAAAAGATTTATTTTCTACAGCTGGTTGACGAAATTTTTTTTCGATTTCAAGTAACTCAGCAGTATTTTCAGGCAATATCCAAACTTCTTTTTTTATCAACCCCTGTTCTCTTAAACGTTGTCGGTATTGTTGTTGATAAAATGCTGAGCTTTTAGCTTCTTTGGTTTTTTTCATAAATTTTGGTTATTCTTTAATTTTTTATACAACTTATATTAGCATAATTTTATCACATGTAAATATTACATGTGATATTTTTTATCAATTTATTGATGCTAAATTTACTTTAATTTTAATAAAAAACTAAACACCTTTAGGGAGGTTTTATAGAAGGCTATAGAATAAATAACCCGCATGATGCGGGTTATTTATTTGAAAAAATGATATATCATTCTAGAAATCAACATCTAAACCTAATTGGAATGTTCTGCCTGGAGCAGTAAACATGTTTAGATATTTATGATCTGATGTGCTGTATAATTTATTATTACTTAGATAATCCCAATATTTTTGATCGGTAAGATTATAAACTCCACCATTCAATTTAACATTCTTAGTAATATTAATATAACCAGTTAAATCAATAATGCCATGACCGGCGATTCTAAAATAGTCATCTTTAGAATTAGGAAGTGGTCTACCATCATTACCATAAGATTCTCTAGATGTCGCTTCGGCTTTTTTACCTTTTTGGAATGTTGCTGTAACAGCCACACCATAAAATTTATTCGGATCATCCCACGCTAAACCGACAACACTTTTCATTGGTGCTATTGAATCCATTTCAATATATTTATCACCTAAATAGCTTGATTTTGATTTGCCTTGGTTATAACCAATTGCAAATTTAGCGCTTAAGCCATTAGCAGATTCTACCCATTTGCCGATATTGAATTCACTGCTCAATTCAGCACCATAGATGTATGCCTTATCACGATTTTCTGCTTGATAAACAATTCGGTTACCTGTTCCGACAAAGTTCTTTCTATAACGTGTATAAGCGATGAAATTTTTATATTTATTATAAAAAGCTGAAGATGTTAAAGTTACACCTGAAACAGGATGTCCTTTCAAACCTAATTCAAAATTGTCACTGGTTTCAGTGTTAAGATTTGAATCACCAACAAGTACATACATATTGCTATGCGCTAAATAAGATCCATATAATTGGTTCTGATTTGGCATTTGTGCGGAACGTTTGTATTGTAAATAAGCAGTGAAGTCAGGATTAATATCATACATAAATGACATAGAAGGTAAAACTTGGAAATCACTATTGCTACTATATTGTTTACCTAACTGGCTACCATTGATGTTTGTTACAGCCATATTTTCTAAATTACGAGGTTTAGTATTTTGGTAAATAACTCTAACACCAGGTACTAGATAGAAATTATTACTATCTTTAATATTAAAACTAATTCTGTCTTCGAGGAATCCCCCTAATTGATAACTTCGACTATCTGCTTGGGGTTTAGTGTAATCTCCGTCTGGAAATATTCTACCATTTTGAGATTGGGCTGAAGTAAAGAATGGTGATTCATCTTCACTCCATTTACCATTTAAACCAGCGCTAATTTTCTGATTTTCATAGTTTTTAACTAAAGTAGTAATAAAATTATAAGTTTTTGTATTGTAATTTGTTTGAGTATTAAAATTACCTTTAGTTGTATGTCTAATATCGGTACTATCATAGACATTGGTTCGTTGATAATTTAATTGAGTAGTTAAACTATCAATCCAGCTTATAGCAGTTGGTTTCCATTGATCTTTAATCGCAAGATTAAAGCGATTGTTTTTGCTTCTTTGATGATCAAGTGACTCAACTTTTTTACCGTATTTATCCCAAGTATCATAATGAGAATTTTTGGTTTTATTATTGTAATCAACTGTTGTATTAATTAAATGTTCTTCTGTCATTTGCCAGCCAAAACCAGCTAAAATCGAGTTGGAGTGCCAGTTTTCTGGATAACTACTTATTGAGTCTCCATTATTACGTGTTTGCTGGCCATCGCGTCGACTTAAAACCAAAATACCATTTAGATAATCATCACCACCAGCCATAGTTAAGCCCTGGTGGAAACTTCTATCTGAACTATCATAGTTATTTTGATAACCAAAGTAGGTCGTTTTACCCGGATAGAGGTAATAACTTGCCGATTTAGTTTGGAATGAAACTGAGCCACCTAGAGCATTATTTGCATTACTAACCGATGTCGCTCCTGATTGAATATCAACTTTATTGTACATATAGGTATCAATATAATCTCGGCCAATACCGTAAGATCCAAACCCAGCTCGTCCAACAGAGTTAACTCGACCTTGAGCTATTGGTAAAGGCATACCATCAATATCGATTGACACGCGGTTAGCATCTAAACCACGGATATTGTATCCAGTAAACCCACCACGGTCCCAACTACTTTTACCACTACCTGAACCTGAAATACTTCCTGGGGCAGAAATTAGAGGTTGATAACGCATTATAGTACCAAAATTAGTACCTCCATCACGGCGAATATCTTGCTCAGAAATTTCAGTATTCATTCCCGGATTTTTTGTTGCTTCATGAGCTGTTACAGTAATAGTATCAATGTCTTTTTCATCATTATGTTTATCAGTAGCGAAAGTAGGTAGTGCTAATGTTAAACCTATTGCTAATGAACTTGTCTTTTTTAAATATTTAAAATTCACATTTTTATCCTTTCAAACTTAATATGTTTAATGCGCGCATTTATTGCTTCAATTAATAAAAATATTATTAAAATAGTTTATTCAGGGTAAAAGCTTTGGAATAGCAATTTTGCTGCTTCATCAACTCTTGGCCCGATTCCAAATAAGTAACTATCATCTATAACCGTAATACGATTATTTTTAAATGCACTCGTTTCAGTAATACCTGGAATAGTATTGACTTTGTCTAAACCACCTAATTGATCAATCGAATATTTATTTAAAATGATAACTTCTGGATTGATAGCTATAATTGATTCTGCAGTGTAACTTTTGAAGCTATTATGCGTTGCCAAATTTTCACCACCAGCGATAGTAATTAATGCATCAATTGTAGTATTTTTACCTGCTACAGAATTGGAACCACTCATACTCATTAGGGATAAAACTTTTGTTTTTTGTGGGTGAGTTGCGATTTTGGCTTGAATGTCGGCAAGATTGGCTTTAATTCTATTGATTAATTTTTCGCCTTCTTCTTGTTTATTTAATTTAGATGCAATTTTATTGATATTTTCGTATAACAGTTCAATTGTACCAGGTACACGCCTTAATGCTAATACATCTACTTTTGACTCAGACACTTTTTCGATAACATTATCAGGTTCTACATCATTTAATGTTATAAACAAGGTTGGTCTAAGCGATAAAACACCTTCAATATTTAATAATTTCCAATAACCGATTTGTGGCAATTGTTTAACTTTCTCAGGATAACTGCTTGTTTTATCAACACCTACGACATCATCTCCAGCACCTAGTGCGAATACAATTTCAGTAAGAGATCCTCCAGCAATAACAATTCTTTCATTTGCTAAACTATAATTGAGAAGACTGTTGATACTAAATATTAGTAAAAATAGGCTAATCCTTTTTATAAAATTTTTCTTCATGATTTAATTTACCTACCATGGTTTTCAATTTTGGAAGAATAATATAGTGAAAATGATAACCATTATCAACATAAAATATTGGGGGATTTAATAGCAAAGCATTAGAAACTGATCAAGCATAAATGATAAATTAAAATTTATTCAAATAAATAATAATGTTATAACAAATTATTACAAAAATAATATATTGATATTTTGGGGGATATGAAAATTAGAATGATATCTTGTAGGGAAATTTTGGTACTTTTTATTTCTGTTTCAGTTTATTTAACTTAAATATAATTTTACTCATATTTTCATAGAGTAATTCTATTTTACCAGCTTCACATTTTGCACTTAATCATCAAGTTTTGATTGATTAAATAACTTAAGAAAATTATCGATTATGCTAAATATTATAAGGAATTAAGAAATAAAATTGACTTAAAATTACCGAAATATCAATACAAGATAAGCGTTTATTTGGGAAACAATAATGTTATCCATAGTAATTTCATCTTTAGCAAAATATGTAAATACAATTTGTATAAAGGTTCCACGAGTTACTAATCAATACAATAAATCGATCAGCATTATTAAAAAAAGGTTTTTATTTGCTAATTTTTTATGAAAATACTAGCGTTTAGTTTGAAAACTGAGCATAAATTTTAAAAAATAATCAGATTTAAATAGATAAATAAGAAAATAATTAAAAAAATATTGATAAATGATAATAATTATTATTTAATTCACCGAGATTATTTTTATGAATGGATGTTATGAAATCATTTGATGTAAGTGCGTTTTACGCTTCAAACTCAGTTTTACCTTTTAAAGATCGTTGGGCAGTAATGCCTTTACAAGCAAGTTTACCAGTATCACCTCAAGAATTGGAACAACAATGGAGTATTGTTCAAAATTCAGATCTATCTGGACGAAAACGTCTAATTTATATACATATTCCTTTTTGTGATATTCATTGTCAATTTTGTGGATTTTATCAAAATCCTTTGCGTAAATTTGATACCAACACTTATATTGATTACTTATTACAAGAGATATCCCTAGAAATTAACAATAAAGCGATGCAGTCTGCGCCAATTCATGCTATTTATTTTGGAGGTGGAACACCTTCAGCTTTAGCTGTAGGACAATTAGCTCGTGTAATAAATTATCTAAAAAAACACGCTCCTCTAGCACCTGACTGCGAAATTACTGTAGAAGGGCGAATTTCTGATTTCGATGAGGATAAAATTGATAGTTACATTGAGGCTGGGGCAAACCGTTTTTCGATAGGTATTCAAACCTTTAATACCGAAATTAGACAGCGATTAGGACGCCAGTCTTCTGAAAAGGAAATTATTAAAAGTTTTGAACGTATTGCTGCACGAGATAGTGTTGCTTTAGTTTGTGACCTTATGTTTGGACTACCTAATCAAACTCCAGTTACTTGGCAAAGAGATTTAGAAATCGCCGATCAATTGCCTCTCGACGGGGTTGATCTTTACTCCTTAAATCTTTTACCAACAACTCCATTAGCTAAAGGTGTTGAAAATAAAAGAATAGAGATTCCAACAGTAACTGATAAGTGCGATTTTTATCATCAAGGAGCTAAATATTTAGATAGACAGGGTTGGACTCATTTAACCAATGCTCATTGGGCAAAAACGAGTCGTGAACGGAATTTATACAATTTTTTAATTAAACAAGGCTCACACTTTTTTGGATTTGGTTCTTGTGCTGGTGGAAAGCTAGATGGGCAATCATATATGATCCATCGTGATTTAAATCAATATTATTCCTTATTAGATCAAGGTAAAAAGCCCCTAATGATGTTAACCGGTAAACCATTACTCGGTGACTGGCTGCATAAATTACAAGCAGGTATAGAAAAAGGGCGTGTTGATCTAACGCAACTTACCAATCAAGCTGAATTATTTGATCCATTAATCAAGCAATGGCATGAAGTAGGATTACTACAAAATGAAGATCGTTGTTTACGATTGACTTTATCGGGACGTTTTTGGTCAAGTAATATTGTACAAGCTTTGCAACAGCTTTTACTACAACTTAATAATCCTGAGCATATCGAATTACAAAACAAGATGGCACAAGCTAGACAAGCCATGCAACAAGGTAATGGTATGCCTAAATCTCACCCACATATGCAAAACATCCAAGTAAAAACAGAAAATTAAAGGAAATTACTATGGCAGATAAACAAACCCTTTTAAATAGTCTTGCAACTTATATGCAATCTAACCCTGAAGAATTACTAGAGAAAATTGCCCAAGATCATAAAGTCACTATGACGCAAGTGATCCAAGCAATACCTGATGCAAAAATCGTAGATGGAAGTAACTTTGATACAATTTGGGAAGAAGTAACAACTTGGGGTGACGTATTGTTTTTAGTTCATACTGGTGACATTATTGCTGAAATTTCAGGTGAATTGCCTCCTGGAACTCATAGCCAAAAATACTTTAACTTACGCCATCAAAAAGGGTTAAGTGGTCACATAAAAGCAGAACATTGCCAATATATTGCATTTATTGAAAGAAAATTTATGAAAATGTCGACTGCTTCTATTATATTCCTTAATCATTTAGGTCAATCAATGTTTAAAATTTTTGTTGGGCGTGATGAAAAACATCAATTAAAAGCAGAACAACTTGAAAAATTTAGAGCTTTAGCAAAAAAAATCAATTAATTTTAAGAAACAATAAAATGAAAACAGTAATTATTTTTGGTGTAAGTTCAAAGCTAGGAACTGGTTATCAAGTATCTCAATTAATCAAACAATGCCACCCTGAGTGGCGTTGTATTGTATTAGTTCGTGATGCCGATTTTGCAAAACAATTATCTGAACAAGGTATTGAAACTCATGTTGGCGATGCAACTGACGTTGAATTAGTGAAACAGATATGTCAACAAAACGGTAGTGACGCGACAGTAATTTCAACTTTAGGTGGAGAAACGGGTAATTACATTGCTCAGCGCATTATCATTGATTGCGCAGAACAGGTTGGAATTAAACAAATGATATTAGTGACCTCGCTTGGTTGTGGTGATTCATGGTCAACATTATCCTTACGAGCTAAGCAAGCATTTGGTAATGCGGTTCGAGAAAAATCACTAGCTGAAATTTGGTTACAAACCAGCTCATTAAATTATGTGATCTTAAGACCAGGTGGTTTACGAGATGGAGAAACAACCAATCGCGGTGAATGTTATTTCGCTAAGGAAGTTCATGGTTTTGTATATCGCAAAGAATTAGCCAGAATAATCATTGATAAAATTGCTAATCAACAATTTGATAACCGAGCATATAGTGTTGTTGACCCAAGCTTAGCGGTGAGTTATTAGTATTAAAAATATGAGGTTAATCGGTGCGAAAATCTAGTCAACAAATATTGTTAGTGGGATTATTTGCTTTACTTTTAATTTTAATTGTCTATTCGGCAAACTCTGGAGCATTAAAATTATCTTTTACGCAATTAATTAATATGTCATTTGATGATCCATTATGGAATATTTGGTGTAACATTCGATTACCCAGAATTATACTTGCTGTAGTGGTCGGTATGGCATTAGCCACTTCTGGTGCTGTTATGCAAGGATTATTCAGAAACCCTTTAGCTGATCCTGGTTTATTAGGTATTAGTAGTGGTGCAAGCCTAATGGTAGGTATAACGATATTATTTCCTGCCGTTTTTCCTCCGATTATGATGCTTTATGGAAAAATGATTGCTGCATTTGCTGGTAGTTTATCTATCTGTATTCTTATATACCTCTATAGTCTTAATGAACAATGTAATTTAGCTAAAATGATTTTGTTAGGGGTCGCAATTAATGCCATCATTGGCTCAATATTGGGAGGACTCAGTTACATTAGTGATGAATCACAATTACGTCAACTTTCGTTATGGTCAATGGGACATTTAGGAAAAGGCTCTTGGGACTTGGTCATTGTATCCATTTCTTTAATTTTACCTACGTTATTATGTGTTATTAAACTTGCTCATCATCTCAACATATTACAGCTGGGGGATGAAGATGCTCATTATTTAGGTATCAATGTTGAACGCACTAAACGCTATCTATTATTACTTAGTGCTGTATTGATTGGTACTTCTGTTGCAGTGAGTGGCATTATTGCTTTTGTTGGATTAGTTGTACCTCACATGATTCGTTTACAAGTCGGTGCAAACCATAAATGGCTAATACCTGGCTCTGCATTAGGTGGTGCTTGTTTACTTTTATTAGCTGATACTTTAGCTAGAACATTAGTTGCTCCAACTGAAATTCCTGTCGGTCTTTTAACCAGCCTAATTGGTGGTCCGTATTTTCTTTGGCTTATTCTGAGACATAAATAACTGATGGAGATTTATTGTGTTAACCGCTAAAAATTTAACATTTGGTTATGGTCGTCGAATGATAATTAATGATGTATCTTTATCAATAAATTCAGGCGAAATTGTAATTATCATTGGTCCTAATGGCGCAGGTAAGTCCACTTTATTGCGTTTACTAACAGGTTATCAAAAACCATTATCTGGTGAATGTTATCTATTAGATAAACCATTATCACAGTGGCCACAAAAACAATTAGCAAAAATAAGAACAGTTATGCTTCAACAAAGCCAACTTACTTTTCCTTTTAAAGTAAAAGAAGTAATAGCAATGGGACGAGCTCCTTATGGCAAAATACATTTTGATGAATCAATTCACGAAGTGATGGTACAAACTGATTGTTTACAATTTGCTGACCGAGATTATAGAGGTTTATCCGGAGGAGAACAGCAAAGAGTTCAATTAGCTAGAGTCTTAGCTCAATTGTGGCAACCGCAATCTAATGAAAAATTATTATTTTTAGATGAACCTACCTCTGCACTTGATCTTTATCATCAACAACATACTTTAAGATTATTAAAGCAGTTAGCTATTAAACAGAAATTGGCTGTATGTTGCATCTTACATGATCTCAATTTAGCTGCTTTGTATGCTGATAAAATTATTCTTGTTAACCAAGGAAAAATTGTAGAACAAGGCGTACCATCTGAAGTATTAACTGTTGAAAATATCAATCGATGGTATGGTGTTGAATTAGGTGTTTATAATCACCCTAAACATTCATCAATACCTCAAATCTATTTAAATCCCTAAAGGATAAATCTAATATCATCCGCTCCATTTTCGTTCAAAATGAGTATATAATTAAGCAAACTTAACAATTGGGGCTGATGATGATTAACGAAAATAGTAATAATTCTATTCTGGTTTCAGATCTACTTGCAGCACACCCTGTCTTTAGTTGTCAATTGGATGGGAAGGGTAAAGCCAACCCTTTAAATGATAAAAGTGAAGCTTCAATTTCACAACCTTATTGGATACATCTTGATTTTGCTAAAAGCGAAACAATCAATTGGATTAACCAAACAAATTTAATTCCAGATCTTGTCAAAAATGAATTGATTAAACCCAATCAGTTTCCTAAAGAAATTCGCTTTGATACAGGCATTTTAGTCGTACTTAAAGGTGTCAATTTTACACCTAATGAGCTACCTGATCCTATTGTCACTTTCCGATTTTATATAACTGATAATTTTATAATATCGACTAGGCACCAAAAAATTGATGCCATCATCAAATTAAAAGAAAATTTAGAAAAAGGTATTGGCCCAGTTGATGTTGCTGATTGGCTAATTCAACTTTCTGAATTAATTTGTGATCAAGTTAATTTATCTTTTGATGGGGTTCACAATAAAATCATCAAATTGGAAGATCTATTATTAAATCAACGGATTTTCTCTCACAAGGAGATTGGAAGAGTTCGTAAACAACTTTTTATATTACGTCGTTTACTTTCCCCACAGCGCGATATATTTGTCAAAATTTCGACTGAAAGAATATCTTGGATTGATGACAATGATCGCCAGCGATTACATGACATTTCTAGCCAACAAAATCACTATGTCTCTGAAATTGATAGTTGTTTGATTAGAATTGGTTCCGTTATGGAACAAATTAATAGCATTTTGGCCGAATCGACGAATAAACGTATTTATTTAATGTCCTTGTTTACCATCATTTTTACACCAATTACTTTTATCACTAGTTTGCTTGGTGTTAATTTGGCCGGCATTCCGTTCAATGAAAAAGAGTGGTCATTTATTGGGTTAATATTACTATTAATTCTGATCAGTATACTTTCAGTGGTATGGCTTAAGCTAAAAAAATGGTGGTAAAAAATTAAGCTTAAATATGAAAAAGGAAATATATTGATGTATTTTGATAAAATTATTAATAAAAAAGATATTGAATCATTATTTCAAAATACAACTCAAACAATTATTCAAGCTTATTGGGAAGGAAATATCGGTTTTGCATATGCTGATGATTTATTGCGGCCTACATCAGTAGCAATTAATCTTGGTTGCTTCTTTTTTTTAGCAGGTCAACCAAACCAGCAAATGCTTCACTATATTCCAAAAGTATATAGTGATGATTATGCAATTCTTATCCCTATTGATAAAACTTGGCAAAATTTAATTGAAAATGTATATCGCAACAATTATGAAAAAATTACACGTTATAGTTTTTATACTCCTACAGAATTTGATATTCAGAAACTACAATTAATTATCTCAAAATTACCTGAAAACTATCAATTAAAAGCTATTGATGAAAAGTATTATCAGCAAATTCTCAATCTTGAATGGGCTAAAGACTTGTGTAAAAACTTTAATTCATACTTGGATTTTGAAAAATCAGGATTGGGATTTATTATTTTAAAAGATAATGTTATTGTTTCTGGTGCATCATCTTATTTAGCATATAATAATAGTATCGACATTGAAGTCGATACAATAGTTGAGGAAAGGCGAAAAGGACTTGCATTGATTAGTTCGGCAAAGTTAATTTTAGCTTGCCTAGATCGTCAAATAACACCTAACTGGGATGCTCACAACAAGCCCTCTTTAAAGCTTGCTACTGAGTTGGGTTATATTTTAAATCAACCCTATAATGCTTATGTCGTTTGGAATTTATGATTAACACTAATTATTATGCAATCTAAAGAACCTTATCGTCTATTTATTGCCGAAAAACCGAGCTTAGCTAGAGCTATTGCTGATGTTTTGCCTAAACCCCACCAAAAGGGAAATGGATTTATCAAAGCCAGTAATGGTGATATTGTTAGCTGGTGTATTGGGCACTTATTAGAACAAGCAACACCTGAAATATATGATGAACGCTATAAAAAATGGGTTTTAGACGATCTACCCATTGTTCCTGCAAAATGGATATTGATACCCAAAAATAGTACCGAAAAACAATTTAACACCTTAGTTGAATTGATTAAATCAGCTGAACAAATTGTACATGCGGGTGACCCAGATAGAGAAGGGCAATTATTAGTTGATGAAGTACTTAACTATTGCCAGTTACCACCAGAAAAGCGGAAAAGTATTCAACGTTGTTTAATCAGCGATTTGAATGCTAGCGCTGTTGAAAAATCACTTGAGCAATTACGTAGTAATCAAGATTTTATCCCATTATCTACTTCTGCTTTAGCAAGAGCAAGAGCTGATTGGTTATATGGGATGAATATGAGTCGTGTTTGTACTCTTGTGGGGCAACGAAGCGGTTATCGTGGTGTACTATCTATTGGGCGCGTACAAACGCCGATTTTAGGATTAGTAGTTAGACGAGATTTAGAGATAGCGCAATTTGTTCCTAAACCATTTTATGAAGTTTATGCCATATTACAAACCAAGGATAACGAAACTTTCAAGGCCAAATGGCAACCAAGCGAGGCATGTGAACCTTATCAAGATGAAGAGGGCAGAGTTTTAGTTAAAGGTTTAGCAGAAAACGTTTGTCAACGAATTAAAGATCAGACAGGTACTATTGATAAAGTAAGTAATAAAAAGAAAGAACTTGCACCACCTATGCCATTTAATTTATCTGCTTTACAAATTGAAATGGCAAAACGAAATGGTCTAAGTGCACAAGATGTGCTTGATATTTGCCAATCATTATATGAAAAACATAAATTAATTACCTATCCTCGTTCAGATTGCCGTTTTTTGCCGGAAGAGCACTTAACACAAATTAATGGTGTAAAATCTGCGATTGAAAACAATTGTTCTGCGTTACAATTTGCAATTAATAATGCTGATTTCACTTTACGTTCCAAAGCTTGGAATGATAAAAAAGTTGAGGCTCACCACGCTATTATTCCAACATTGCGTAAAGTGAGAACCGAAAGTTTATCTAGTAATGAGTTAGCCGTCTATCAAGTGATTGCTACACAATACTTAGCACAATTTTATCCAGCTTATAAATATGCTGAGTTACAGATTGATGTTGATATCAATGGTGGTAAATTTATCTCTAAAGCCAATCAAATGTTGGACGAAGGCTGGAAAGTACTGTTTAGAAGTAAAAATTATCAAGCAGAGAACGATACCGATAATAGTGAGAATAATGGTTTATTAACTAAATTAGTTAAAAAAGGCGAATCAGTCCTATGTATTGATACCGAATTACTCAGTAAAGAAACTCAACCTCCAAGACCATTTACGGATGCGACTTTACTTTCTGCAATGACAGGTATAGCTAGATTTGTTAAAGATCCTGAGATAAAAAAAATATTACGCGAAACTGATGGATTAGGTACTGAGGCAACAAGAGCTGGTATTATTGAGCTTTTATTTAAACGTCAATTTTTAACGCGTCAAGGTAAATCAATTCGTTCAACGAAGGTAGGCCAAAATTTGATTTTATCATTACCGGAAAGTGTTTCAATGCCAGATATGACTGCACATTGGGAGTTACAGCTTGAGGAAATTAGTAAAAAAGAATTCAGTTATCAACAATTTATGTATCAATTAAATTCGTCTTTGCTTACATTAGTTGAACAGTTAAAAAATTCAAGATTGAAAATTCAATCATAAATTTCTATTACTAAAAGGACAATAAATAGTTTTTTTATTATTTATTGTCCTGTCTAATAATAAAATCTAAATAATAATTATTCTTCTAAATCCGTAGACTCTTTTTTGTCAATTTCTTTAGAGAGTGTATCAATTGGTCTATTTTCATCGAGGATTTTAGCAAATACTTTATTTGCTCTAATTAAAAATTGTCTATCCTTTAAAAGGATGCGGTAACTATTTAATCTTTTTAATGGTCCTTTAGCAAATTGCGCAATAATGATTATTAGAACAAAAATCGTCAATACAGAAATAATGACATTAATAATCCATTCTGATTTGAAAATAGTATGGAGATTATATATAACCATAAAAAAAGTAAATAGACTAACAGCAGCAGTTAAAATCACGTCTTTAATTAAAAAAGGTCTAAGAAATGTAATACGATTTTTTTCAATACCGAAATATTGAGTTAATTGATTTAATTGACTCAATTCAATAACATTATGAATATCTGCATTAACAACAGAAATAGCAATTCTTTCTTTGTTAATATTGCCTGGTTTATAAAAACAAACTTTTTCCCAAATCAGTTTTTTCTTGATATTGTTTAAATAATCTTTTTGATAACTAGGTTGAGGTACTTTTTCTAATATATCTGTATATCTAATAATATTGTCAAAGTAATTATTAGGTGTGTTTCTTTTATAAATAAAGCCAATAATTGATAAAGCGAAGATAATAAATAAATTAAACCAATTATCTTGCAACAATTGAGTAATATCCATCCAATTTAACCAGTGTTGTTAACAATTGGTTAATTGTAACTGATATTATGTAAAACGGGTATTAATTCTACATTTCATCATCCTAGTAGTGGTGTTTTTAATCAATTGCAACTTTATTACAAGTAATCGGTTGACTTCTTGAATGCAAAAGCGTATAAAGTGCTCGCCTTTGAGCTTTTCTTACTTTTTTAACGATAAGAGATGGTTAAAAATGAGGTTTAAGAAAAGTTGAAATACAAAGTGATGAGTTCAATTTACAGGAGAAATATGGACAGTCAATCGGGTCACCCCAAACTATGGGGAGATAAATTCAAACACATCATTATCGGTTAATGAACCTGTCTAAATAGTTATTTTTTCAGTTCACAAGCCGAAATTGATAAAAACGGTAACGGTGAACGATATGCAGTTTTCTACACGCTATCACACAAATTCAAAATACCTTTGTGCTCATAAAGCACTTTTGCGAGTGTTATATCTGACAGATAAGCATTTAGAGCCACCTAGTTGTATCTAACTTTTAATTAATATTATTTTTAATATTTTTATTTCATGTTAAGCCTTAACTGCAATGGTTAGTTATTGCTTTACGTTTAAATTTTAGTCGATAAGAACTTAATAACTCCTAGTTTAACGTTAACTAAGAGCGGGTTCCTTTTGCCTGAAAAATAGATAGGTACAAACTATGATTAAAAAAACATCTCAAGTAAAGACAGATAATACTTTAAACATAAAAGCACTTGAAGAAGCTCAGAATAGCTTAGATAGCATTTTGTCTAAATTTCAATCAAGTCTTTCGGGGTTAACTCAAGAAAATGTAAAATCTCGATTGGAACAGTATGGTAAAAATGAAGTGGCTCGAGAAAAAGTGCCATCAGCTTTTGTTCAGTTACTTTTAGCTTTTAAGAACCCATTTATATTTGTACTGTTAATATTAGCACTGGTAAGTTTTTTTACTGATTACTGGTTGCCATTACAAAACGGTGAAGAGACAGATCTAACTGGAATTATTATCATTTTAACCATGGTAACACTTAGTGGATTATTGCGTTTTTGGCAGGAGTTTCGTTCAAATAAAGCTGCTGAAGCATTAAAGTCAATGATCCGAACTACAGCCACAGTTCTACGCCGTCGTAATAAAAATATGCCAACTGAGCATATTGAAGTTCCTTTAAGCGATATCGTTCCTGGAGATATTGTGTTTTTATCAGCTGGGGACATGATTCCTGCCGATATTCGTTTAATCGAATCGCGAGATTTATTTGTGAGTCAAGCGGTGTTAACCGGTGAATCAATTCCAGTTGAAAAATATGACACCTTAGGCGCGGTATCGCAAAAAACGACAGAAGAGATAGATTCTTCAAAAATTGATAAGGACAATGTACTTGATGTAAACAATATTTGTTTTATGGGCACCAATGTAGTGAGTGGAACAGCTAAAGCTATTGTTGTTGCAACAGGTGCTGATACACATTTTGGTTCATTAGCAAAATCAATAGTGGGTTCAAGAGCCGAAACCTCATTTGATCGCGGTGTAAATAGCGTAAGTTGGTTATTAATTCGCTTTATGTTAGTGATGGTTCCGATTGTATTACTAATAAATGGATTTACCAAAGGCGATTGGGGGGAAGCAACATTATTTGCGTTAGCTGTTGCTGTTGGTTTGACGCCTGAAATGTTACCAATGATTGTTAGTGCAAATCTAGCTAAAGGTGCTGTTGGCATGGCAAAACGAAAAGTTGTGGTAAAACGTTTGAATGCTATTCAAAACTTTGGCGCGATGGACATTTTATGTACTGATAAAACAGGTACTTTAACACAAGATAAAATCATTTTAGAACATCACTTAGACATTAATGGGCAGATTGATCCATCTGTTTTACAACTGGCCTGGCTCAATAGTTACTATCAAAGTGGAATGAAAAACTTGATGGATAAAGCGATCATCCGTTTTGCTGAAGAAAAAACCAGTGTTAAAAAAGTGGGTGTAGGTCTTTATAAAAAAATTGATGAATTACCATTTGATTTTGTTCGCCGTCGTTTATCGGTTGTTGTACAAGGCAATGATGAAAATCATTTAATGATCTGTAAAGGCGCAGTTGAAGAAATGCTATCTATTTCAGATTTTGTTTATGAAAACGGCGAGTACTTACCGTTAGACGAAAATCGTAAACAAGCATTGATTGAACTTGCACACAATTATAATAAAGATGGATTTAGAGTGTTAGCAGTAGGTGTAAAAGATATTTCAGCATCACAAACTAAAGCTCAATATAGTGTCCAAGATGAAAAATCATTAGCCATTCGTGGGTTTTTGACTTTCTTAGATCCACCTAAAGAGAGTGCTTATGAAGCTATTTCTGCATTGAATGAACATGGTGTTGGCGTTAAAGTTCTAACTGGTGACAATGAAATCATCACGATTAAAGTATGCCGAGAAGTTGGCTTAGAACCGGGTATACCTTTACTTGGTAACGACATTGAAAAAATGAGTGACGCTGAGTTAAAAGAGCAAATTGAGCAACGCACTATTTTTGCTAAGTTGACTCCATTACAAAAATCTCGAATCATTAGATTGTTACAAAGTAATGGTCATACTGTTGGATTTTTAGGTGATGGTATTAATGATGCGCCAGCGTTGAGAGATGCAGATGTTGGTATTTCAGTGGACACCGCTACTGATATCGCTAAAGAATCAGCTGATATCATTTTGCTTGAAAAAAGCTTACTTGTATTAGAAGAAGGTGTAATTTGCGGACGCGAAACTTTCGGTAATATTATGAAATACCTAAATATGACCGCAAGTTCTAACTTTGGTAACATCTTCTCTGTATTAGTGGCTAGTGCATTTCTACCATTTTTACCAATGCTTGCGATTCATTTGCTTATCCAAAACTTATTATATGATATCTCACAATTATCATTACCTTGGGATAAGATGGATGAAGAGTTTTTACAAAAACCTCGTAAATGGGATGCACAAAATATTGGACGTTTTATGATCTGGATTGGACCAACATCCTCTATTTTTGACATAACAACATATGCATTGATGTGGTTTGTTTTTGGTGCTAATAGTGTTGCAGCTGAATCATTGTTTCACTCAGGTTGGTTTATCGAAGGATTGTTATCACAAACTTTAGTTGTACATATGCTAAGGACTCAGAAAATACCATTTATACAAAGTACCGCGGCATTCCCAGTAATAGTAATGACTATGCTAATTATGGCGGTGGGTATTTATATTCCTTTTTCACCAATAGGTAGCCTAATTGGTCTTCAACCATTACCATGGTCCTATTTTCCATGGTTAGTTGCAACATTATTAAGTTACTGTGTGGTTGCTCAAATAATGAAAAGGATTTACATAAAACGCTTTGGACAATGGTTCTAAAATAACAAAATTGATGTAAGTGACGATGTTGCTTACATCATTAACTAAAGAAGTATAAATATTGAACTAGTGTGTTATAGTAGTGATGAGTACACATTTGATAAATATAATTGATAATAATATTTGTATAAATAATTGAGCTTTTTAGAAATGTTTTTAAGGAGCCTATAAATAACAATAAGAGGAGTAAAAAATGAAAACCCCACACAAGAATTTAATTACACTAATCAAACATCGCAAACTGAAAAAAGAACAAGAGAAAGTTAATAAATAACTTTCTATAAATGATTTGCAAAAAATTGCTATAAAATTAAACCCCACAGCTTGGGGTTTTATAACACAATAAAGCTTTATAAGCTTATATTTGATGAGTTATTTAGAAGCTTTTTTCAAAATTTCGTAAAGTTCATCTTTTAATTTTAGCTTCAGTTTTTTTAGACTTTCAATCGTTTCCGAAGTATCAATTGCAATACCAGACTCGATATTTTTAATTTTTTGATCGAGCTCATTGTGCTCATCAAATAATTTTTGGAAATGTAAATCTGAGTTTTTTAGTTTAGAGATTAAATCACGGTATTCTGGAAACATACAGCCTCCTTATAAGATTAATTAAAATAATAGCAGTTAACAATAATTCAGCTTACAATATTCTCAATTGTTTTAATAGCAATTTTTGAATGGGAGATGTCTATGAATGAAAAGATCGTTATTGCAAAAAGTGAAGGTAATGATTTATACATCCTTGCATCGTTGGCTAATCGCCATGGTTTAATTACTGGTGCAACAGGTACAGGTAAAACCGTAACCCTACAAAAGATGGCGGAAAAATTCTCGCAGATTGGTGTACCCGTGTTTCTTGCTGATGTAAAAGGTGATTTGACCGGTTTAGGGGAAAATGGCCTATTATCTGAAAAATTAAAAGCACGGCTAGAAAGTATTGGTGTAAAAGATTGGCTTCCTAATTCTTCTCCTTTAGAAATATGGGATGTATTTGGTGAAAATGGTATTCCCGTTCGCAGTACAGTTTCCGATATAGGTCCTATATTATTAGGTCGATTATTAAATCTCAATGACATTCAATCTGGCGTTCTACAATTAGTTTTTAAAATTGCCGATGATAATGGATTATTATTACTAGACTTTAAGGATTTAAGAACATTCATCCAATTTATTGGTGATAACGCTAAAAAATTTACTACCCAATATGGCAATATAAGTTTATCAACTATTGGTGCTATTCAACGTGGATTGCTTACTTTAGAACAGCAAGGTGCTGAATTCTTTCTAGGTGAGCCGATGTTTGATATACATGATTTAATGCAAATTAATGCTGATGGTCGTGGTGTTATTAATATTTTATCTGCCAGTAAATTATATAATTCACCAAAATTATATTCAGTATTTTTACTTTGGTTATTATCAGAGCTGTTCGAGCATTTACCAGAAGTAGGTGACCTTGATAAACCAAAACTTGTATTTTTCTTTGACGAAGCACATTTACTTTTTAATGATATTTCTCCCGCATTATTAGAAAAAATCGAACAAGTTGTTCGCCTTATTCGCTCTAAAGGAGTGGGGATTTATTTTGCTACACAAAGCCCAACCGATATTCCAGAAACTATCCTTGGTCAATTGGGGAATCGAGTGCAGCACGCTTTACGAGCATTTACACCTAAAGATCAAAAAGCAGTCAAAGTGGCAGCTCAAACCATGCGAGCTAACCCAAATTTTAACACTGAAAAAGCTATTATGGAGCTTGGTGTAGGAGAGGCTTTAATTTCATTTCTAGATGAAAAGGGGCGCCCTAATATTGTTCAACGAGGAATGATAATAGCGCCAGAATCAAAAATGGGACCTATGGATATAGAAAAACAGTTGACGATTATTCAAAAATCTCGCTTTTATGATAAATATTCAAAAACCATCGATCGCGAATCAGCCTACGAAAAACTTAAACAGGGTTTTAGTATAAATACTGAAAATAGTCAAAATTCAATAGAAACTGATTCCAATCAGAATCCATCTGATAAAGAGGAACATGGTGGTATAATGGACTTTTTAAGTTCACTTATTTTTGGTAGAACCGGCCCAAAAGGTGGACAGCATGACGGTATCGTTCAAAGTGTTGCTAAAAGTGCGACCAGACAGATGGTAAATCAAATTGGAAGACAAATTACTCGAGGAATCTTGGGTGGTTTCAAAAAATAGGTTAGATTAATAAACTACAAAAAGGAGTTATAGATGTTAAAATTGTTTATTGAATGGTACAAAAAACGCTTTAGCGATCCTCATGTGGTTTCGTTAATGATTGTTATCATTGTTTTATTTTTTATCATCTATTTTTTCAATAAAATTTTACTGCCTATTTTGATTGCTATTGTTTTATCTTATCTACTAGATAGACCGGTTAAGTATTTACAACAAAAGAGAGTTCCTCACACATTAGCTGTTGTTATTGTACTATTTGTATTTATGTTTGTCGGCTTAACCGGAATTATGATTTTGTTACCATTGATTTGGCAACAAGGTGTTAGTTTAATAACAAATATTCCAAATATGTTGAATTTTGTAAATAAATTCATCACATCATTGCCTGAACATTATCCGGAGCTTATCGATGTTGGTCTATTTGACTCAATACTCCAAGGTATAACTAATAAAGTTATGCAAACAGGTAACTCATTGCTCCAGTTTTCAATTAGCTCACTGTTTAGCTTAGTTTCTGTTGCTATAAATGCGGTATTAGTTCCGATTATTATGTTTTTCTTATTGAAAGATAAATCTAAGATATGGGGATATTGTTCGAAAATATTACCAAAAAATCGAACAATATTAAACAAAGTAGCTACAGAGATGGATCAACAAATATCTAATTACATAGTCGGTAATGTTTTACACATCATTATTTTAACTGCCTGTGTCTATATTCCATTTTGGTATTTTGGTTTAGATTATGGATTATTGTTAGCAGTGTTAGTTGGTGTTTCAGTACTTATTCCTTACATTGGTATTATTATTTCAAGTATCCCTATTGTCCTAATTGCACTTTTCCAATGGGGGGTAACTGCACAATTTGGATATTTAATGTTCTTTTATATCCTTATTCAGGCTCTTGATGGCAATTTATTGGTTCCTTATCTTTTCTCTGAAAAACTTAACTTGCATCCTTTAGTGATTATTGTAGCTGTTATCATTTTTGGCGGGTTATGGGGATTTTGGGGCGTATTTTTTGCTATACCGTTAGCAACTTTAGTTAAAGCGATTATAAATGCTTGGCCAAATCTTGAAGAGATTAATAATATTAAAAGTGAAAAAAAAGCAGATTAATGAAAATATAATCTGCTTTAATTAGAAGTGTTAACTATGGTTCTTAAGATAATCTAAAACCACAGTGTGATGGTTGGTCGTTTTGAAGTCATCAAAGACTTTCTCGATCTTACCATCTTTACCAATCAAAAAGCTTATACGATGGATACCGTCATAAGTTTTTCCCATAAACTCTTTTTCGCCCCAAACACCAAACGCTTCAGAGGTTTTATGATCCTCATCTGAAAGTAGAGTAAAATTCAACAATTCTTTATCAACAAAACGCGACAGTTTTTCAGGTTTATCCGTACTAATACCAATAACAACTACATTATATTTCTTAAAATCGTCAGCACTGTCTCGTAAATTGCAAGCTTGTACTGTACAACCAGGAGTCATCGCTTTCGGATAGAAATAGAGCAAAATACGCTGACCTTTGAAATCTTTTGAACTAATTAGCTCACCATCCTGATCAGGCAGAGAAAATTGAGGTGCTTTTTCACCTTCTTTTAAAGGATTAACCATAAATTTATTACCTATGTTAATAGTTAAAATTTTAATCGCTATGGGTATAATTTACTATATTTTATCAAATTAACTTATGTTTTTAAAAAAACGACTTGTTGCATCAATCGTATGATCGATTTCTTTATCTGTGTGCATAAGTGACATGAAACCTGCTTCGAAAGCTGAAGGCGCAAAGTAAACCCCTTCGGCGAGCATATGATGATAGAATTTCTTGAATAATTCAACATCACAATTCATTACATCCTTATAACTGCTCACTTCTAGAGCATTTGTAAAGAAAAATCCAAACATTCCTCCAGCATGATTAACCACAAACGGAATATTATATCGTTTTGCTTCTGCATATAGGCCATTAACTAGTGAGGCAGTTTTTTCTTCTAACTCTGAATAAATACCAACATCCATTAACTTTGTCAACGTGGCATAACCTGCTGCCATAGCAACAGGATTCCCTGAAAGTGTTCCTGCTTGATAAATTGGTCCAGTTGGTGCTAATTGTTGCATAATTTCAGCACGCCCGCCAAAAGCACCTACAGGCATACCGCCACCTATAATCTTACCTAAGCAAGTCAAATCAGGAACTAAATCATAATACTCTTGAGCTCCGCCAAGTGAAACCCTAAACCCAGTCATCACCTCATCAATAATTAATAAAGCCCCGTAAGTATCACACAAGCTTCTTAATCCTTGTAAAAACGAATTTTTAGCTGGGACACAATTCATATTGCCTGCCACAGGTTCAATAATAATTGCAGCAATTTCATTAGGATATTGCTCAAATTGTTTTTTTACTGATTCTAAATCGTTATAATCACAAACTAATGTATGTTTAACAAAATCCTCAGGCACACCCGGTGAAGTAGGGTGCCCAAAAGTGAGCGCACCAGAACCGGCTTTAACAAGCAAATAGTCAGCATGTCCATGGTAACAACCTTCAAATTTGATTATTTTGTCACGTCCTGTATAGCCTCGTGCAAGGCGAATTGCACTCATAGTTGCCTCAGTGCCTGAATTCACCATACGTAACATTTCTATTGATGGAATTAATTGTGTAACTAGGTTAGCCATTTTTGTTTCGATTTCGGTTGGCGCACCATAACTCAAACCATTACGAACAGCGTTAATAACTGCATTGGCAACATCAGGGTCATTATGACCTAAAATCATAGGTCCCCAAGATCCGACATAATCAATATAAGCTTTTTCATCAACATCATAAATATAAGCACCATTAGCTTTCTCTATAAATAATGGCGTACCACCAACTCCATTAAAAGCACGTACAGGTGAATTAACACCACCTGGCATAAAAGCCATTGCTTCGCGGTAAAGTATTTCAGATTTAAATGTTTTAAGCATAATTATGGTCTTCTTTATAGTAATTGTTGTCGTATTTATTCATAAAATTAACTTAAATTCAAGCAAGCTATTACAAATTTAACTAATTGATGTTTTCATTTTGTATTTTATTTTTTCAAGAGTATATAATATATCAGTACTTAAAGTAGGAGAATAAAATGAGCGATGCGTTACCCATTAATTTTACTGATGCTGCTGCAAACAAGGTAAAAACTTTAGTAACGGAAGAAGAAAATCCAAATCTTAAATTAAGAGTCTATATCACTGGTGGTGGTTGTAGTGGATTCCAGTATGGTTTCACATTTGATGAAAAAGTAAATGAAGATGATCTGGCGATCGAAAAAAATGGTGTCTCACTTATTATTGACCCTATGAGTTTACAATATCTTGTTGGAGGCACTATAGACTATATTGAAGGATTGCAGGGTTCTCGTTTTGTTGTTGATAACCCAAACGCAACTACAACCTGTGGTTGTGGATCATCTTTCAGCGTCTAATTAGTAACAAAACATTAGCCAAAATTTTTATTTATATTAAATCCAAATTTTAAGGGAATTGATTAAAATTTCCTTAAATGTGACAAACATTGAGCAGTTAGACAATTATTTTAATTTTTTTATTGACGTAAATTTTAAGATAGGTAAAATGCACAGCATCCAAAACGCAGTTACCTTTCGGTAATAAGTTTTGAGCCCGGGTGGTGAAATCGGTAGACACAAGGGATTTAAAATCCCTCGGCCTTTTTGGCCGTGCGAGTTCAAGTCTCGCCCCGGGCACCATTAAAAACACTTTTTTTTGTAAGCGGGAATAGCTCAGTTGGTAGAGCGCAACCTTGCCAAGGTTGAGGTCGCGAGTTCGAACCTCGTTTCCCGCTCCAATTTTTTTTCAATCATTATCCTCAATCAAATTTATCATTGAAATTCATTACTCAATTCGTATTACAAATAAACTATCTAGATTTTTTTCATAGCTAGAAATATTCAATTTTTTATAATCTTTTAAAAAATGCTCCTCCATTTTTCAATTCTGAGATGATTATTTAAAAAATTTATCTAAATTAACAATAATTAATTAATAAAACTATTTCAAAGATTATTTTTCCTTTTATTCAGATACTTTTACCGCTAATATTGAGCCAGTTAATTTTATAAGATTTTTAAATTTGTATTGGAGTATTAACTAATGAGTAATCACAGCTCATATTCGATAGCTGGCTCTATCTATGCTAATTACATTATTCAAAGTATCGCTTTAATAGTAATTATGCAATTTTCTGTCGAAATTTCTGCACAATTAAAAACTGATGATGTTATAGGTATTGGTTACGTTGCATCAGGAATAGGATATGGAAAAATATTATTAATGTTTATTGGAGGAATACTATCTGATAAATTTGGACGCAAACCATTTATCCTTATGGGCATGTCTTGTTATATTATCTTTTTCGTTGGGACTCTCTTTTGTCACAATATACATGTTGCATTTTGTTTGGCTATGTTTATTGGTGCTGGAAACTCATTTTTAGATACCGGCTCCATGCCTGCTTTAACCGAATGCTTTCCTCGTTCGGCAGGTACTGCAAGTGTTTTAATTAAAGCATTTATTTCAATAGGAACGTTAGTCTTACCATTCATTGTTACATTCTTTCATGCTTATGATTTATGGTATGGCTATGCTTTCATCGGTTTTGTTACTTTTATCATTATTAATTTTTTACTTTTAGCGCCAAGAACATTTCCTTCCAAAAATACAGTTATTTGTGGCAATGAAGGCCATAGTGACTATTTCATTGGTAAACCGAATATTTTCTTTGAAGGTATTTTATTAATAATTATGGGCTTCACCACCACTGCAACCTTTGTCATCATTTTACAATGGCTACCTGCGATTGCAGAGAAAGGTATAGGAATGGAACCAATCGCTTCTAAACAATTGATCAGTTATTATAGTACTGCATCAATAATTTCTGTGTTTACAACAGCCTATATTGTTAAAAAATTCATAAAACCAATTTATTGCATTATTATATTGCCGTTACTTTCTGCATTAACTTTATTAATGTTTTTATTTAATCTTAATCCTACAATGAGTTTAATTGTGGCAATAGGAATGGGATTAACAGCAGCAGGAGGTATATTACAACTCACCTTAGTTGTTATGCAGCAGCTATTTCCTGATCGTAAAGGGTTTGCAGTTGGAACAATGTATACTTTCAGTGGTTTATCATTTATTGTCATTCCCCTAATAGTCCCTAAGTTAGCATTAATCAATGTTAGCTATGCTATCTTAGTCGATCTAGTTGTTGCATTATCAAGTGTCATATTAGGATTAATTGTTTATTCACGTTTCAAAAAAGTTATTGATATGAATAAAATTTAATTACTTTCAGCAATACTAAAAAAGCACCTTATCACGATAAGGTGCTTTACGATGATAAGTAATTTAAAGTAAAAAAATGGTAAATTAGTAAGCCTAGAATTTTTAGAAAGTTATCTTAAATATCAAAATAATACTGGAAAGTATTTATCGTTGATTTTCGTGTTTTTTATGGCTTAATGTTGGTGTTTTTAGTATTAATCCTAGGTTTGAAAAAACATCTAAGAATTATCAAATGCGATTATATAATTTGAGAAAAGCTTAATAACAGTTAGGAGTTACTTTATTAAGCAAGAATTATCAATTATCACCGAGCGAGGTGGTATTGAGGTAATAACATTACTAAAATCTTTACATGAAATGCCAATTTCAATTTAGCGTAGTGATGATGAATTTTTATTGAGTCATTCTCCAATTGAATGAGCAAAAATGTATCTATAAGATACGAAAAGATTACTTAAAAAACTCGCTGAATTTTAATCATTAATAATTGGAGAGAAGCATGAGAGCTAATATTGATGGACACTTTTTATTAATTGGATTAATGGCATATCCAATTCGGCACAGCTTATCACCAAAAATGCAAAATATAATTTACTCTAAATTAGATATTCCCTATGTCTATTTAGCTTTTGAAGTGACGCAAGAAAAATTACCTGATGCTATAAAAGGCTTACGTGCATTAGGTTTACGCGGTAGTGCTGTTTCAATGCCGAATAAACAACTCGTGTGCCAATATTTAGATAAATTAACACCAGCAGTAGAGCTTATTGGAGCCTGTAATACCATTTCAAATGATGATGGAGTATTAACCGGATATAATACTGATGGAATAGGATATATGCGCTCATTAAAAGAGGCGGGTGTTGATGTTATAGGTAAAAAGTTGACTTTACTTGGTGGAGGCGGTGCTGCAAGTGCTATTGCCGTACAAGCCGCATTAGATGGCGTTAAAAAGATTTCAATTTTTAATCAAAAAGATGAATGCTTTGACAAAATTGTAGAAATAGTTAACCGAATAAATGCAAAAACTGACTGTGAAGCAGTAGTTTATGATTTAGCTGATCACTCAAAATTACGTCAGGAAATTGCTGAAAGTGCAGTATTATGCAATGCTACTGGTATTGGTATGAAGCCGTCAGAAGGAAAAAGCTTAATTACCGATCCAACTATGCTAAGAAAAGATCTCGTCGTAACCGATTGTATTTACAGTCCACGTAAAACAAAATTATTAGAAATAGCCGAATCGCAAGGTTGTAAAACGTTAAACGGTATCGGTATGATGTTATGGCAAGGTCATGCACAAATTAAAATTTGGACAGGAAAAGAAGCTCCAATTGATTATGTTAAAGAAAAAATGGGCTTTAATGATTAAAAATTTTAGTTAACTTATTAAAATTATTTATAACTACAGACTATTCTCTCAGTAAATTAAGAGAGTAGAAAAGATAAATTGGTGGATAGATGTCAAAAATTACAGTTAAAGGTTTAGATATTGGTGTTGGAGCGCCTAAAATTATTGTTCCAATTGTAGGAAAAACAGAAGAAGAATTAGTTAATGAAACTGAATTTTTGACAAAAATTGACTTTGATATGGTTGAATGGAGAGTAGACCATTTTCAAAAAGTTGATGATGTTGAAAAAGTAAAACAAACAGCAAATAAATTACAAACAATCATTGGCTACAAACCCATTTTATTTACATTCCGTACCGCTAATGAAGGCGGAGTTTATCCTGCTACGATTGAATTTTATATCAACCTTAATAAACAGATGATAAAAAGTAGTTTAATTGATCTTGTCGATATCGAAGTTTTCACTGGTGACAAATATGTTGAAGAAATTGTCCAGTTAGCTCATCAGCATAACGTTTTAGTGATAGCCTCCAATCATGACTTTGATAAGACTCCGCCAAAAGATGAAATTGTAGCAAGATTACGCAAAATGCAGGATCTTGGTGTAGATATTCCTAAAATTGCCGTAATGCCACGTTCGCGTGAAGATGTAATTAACTTACTTGCTGCAACAGCTGAAATGAAAGACAAATATGCACGTAAACCACTAATTACTATGGCAATGGCTGGAACAGGTGCGATTAGCCGAATTGCAGGTGAAACTTTTGGGTCAGACCTCACTTTTGGTGCAGCAAAAAATGCATCTGCACCAGGGCAGCTAGATGTAAAAGATCTAAGAAACATCTTAAATATATTACATAAAAGTTTGGCTTCAAAATTCTAGCGTTCTAATAAACAACTTAAGTAAAAAAAGAGATAAACGAAAGATAGTCAATATATAAACTCTTTGGTTCAAATTATTAATATTAAATGACTAATATGAAGACTATATTAAAATCTATATCAATAGTATTTAGGTGAATTAATAACATAAACCTGTTTAACCATTTTTATTGTATTATTCGAATTTAAACAACTTAGTTTGTTGATCCAAATAGGTCAGTAAATCTGGTATGCGATATTTGCCAGCCATTGATTGAATATGATTTGCTGCCTCTTTAAGTAACATTCCTAATGATGTTATATAGATTGGATTATTACTTTTACCACGCATTACTTCAATGGCATATTGTTTATTATCTGTAAAAGATTTTTTTGTAACGCCGATAATAGGTATCTTTTTATCCAGTGCTTCATAAAGATGACCACCTAAACCAAGATTACCACCATTCAAATGAACATAACCATCGACTATAATCACATCAATCGAATTGAGATCAACCTGAGACAATAATGCTAATATACAAGGTAATTCACGTTTATAAAATTGGCCTGATTGATAAGGCAGAACATTCGATTGATAATCATTGATAACAGATTTTATCTCATTGATACCATCAGTAAATTGCTCAAATAAAATGCCAACAGTTTTTGCCTTATCATTTAAATAGTAAACATCTATTGCAAGTATCATTTTTTTAAAATCCTTTTTGGAGTAGAATAACAATGCTCTCGTATTAAACTTTCTAATCTCTATTAAAAAACAAGTAGTCATTGATTTCAAATAAATAAAAATTTAGTTAATTCGTAATACATCTTTTATTTATCCGATTAGACCAGATAGCTAAGCAATGGTCGTTTAGATTGGATCTACACTTGGAGGCAGGAATGTATTTACTTGAAATGGCACCAAAATTTTTAATTGCACTTATCATTTTACTTATTTATGTCAAATTATCAGGAAAAAGCCAAATCGCACCGATGTCACAGTTGGATCAGGTTGGTAGCATGGTTATTGGTGCATTGGTAGGTGGAACATTACTTAATGCTAATGTTTCTGCGTGGGAAGCCGCTGGAGCTGTGGCGATTTGGGCAGGTCTTCTTATCTTAGTGCGATTTATCAAATCTAAAAATTCAAAACTCCGAGATGCTATTGATGGTGAACCTATACAATTAATCAAAAATGGCAATCTAATCTCTGAAAATTTCAAAAAAGCGAATTTACCTGTTAGAGATTTTGAAACGCTAATCAATATTCAAGGAATTTGCGCATTTAGTGAATTAAAACAAGTGTGGTACGAATTAAATGGATCTTTAACCATTATCAAGAAAGGAGATAAAGATATCGCAGTACTGGTGATTGAAAATGGCGCTATTAGTCAAGACAACCTTGAACAACTCCACAAAAGTGAAACATGGCTTAAGAATGAAATCAAAAAACAAGGTTATAAAGATATTGATGAAGTTTTTTGTGCAGAATGGTTTGATGGTAAATTATTAGTTTACCCTTATGATGAAGTCCGTAATTCAAAAAATAAAGAATAATTGAGGAAAGAAAAATATAAAAGGGGAAGGAGTTTTACTCAATCCCCTTATTAAGAGCTTGTTATCTTAGTTGGCTATCTTTACTACCACGTCGATTATATAATATTGCAGATTTTGCCAATTGCTTATCTATTTCTTGTTGGCAAGCTAAACAGTATTGCACACCTGGTAAAGCAATTTGTCTGGCTTTTGCAATAGCGTCGCCACATTCAACACAAAACTCGGCACTGGGTTTATCGTGTTTTAGTTGGCGTCTGGCGATTTCGATAGCATCTGTGATTGTACTTTCGATCTGTTGGTTAACGGCATCGTCAGATGCCCAGCCACTAGCCATAATTACACCTCCTAAAAATTTATATTAGATGAATAATATGGTGCTTATTTGACCAGTTTCAAGTAATATGAACACATCATTTAAAAAGCAAAGTAAGTGTTGTATTTTTTATAAAGATCGTTTCTGTTAATGTAAGTTAATTGGAGGTTTTTATGCAACAATATGAACAAGCAACATTTGCAGGTGGATGTTTCTGGTGTATGGTAAAACCTTTCGACAAATATGAAGGCGTTATTAATGTGATCTCAGGTTACACTGGTGGTCATACGGAAAATCCAACTTATCAACAAGTTTGCCAAGGCAACACAGGCCATACAGAAGCGGTGCAAATTACCTTTGATCCAACGATGATCAGCTATAAAAAATTACTGGATATTTTTTGGCAACAAATTGACCCGACAGATTCGCAAGGACAATTTGCCGATCGTGGCGATTCTTATCGTCCAGTAATATTTTATCATAACAAATTACAACAACAGCAAGCGATCACATCTAAACAAGCGCTTGAAGAAAGCAAACGATTTAATCATCCGATTGATGTTGCTATAGAACCGGCAGCAATATTTTATCCCGCCGAAGCGTATCACCAAGATTACTATAAAAAACAGCCAGAAAATTATAACCGTTATTATCAATTATCTGGACGAGCTAATTTTATTGCAGATAACTGGCAAGATAAGTCAACAACCAAAAGTGAGTAAATATGCAAAAGTACCCGCAATATAGCAGTAAACAAAAATGGATTCATTGGACATCGGCTTTACTTGTCATAATAGTAACCATGCTCCTTTTAATTAAAGTGACAATGTCACATATATTAGATGGAATGGCAATAGTCTATTTATTACATAAATCCTTTGGAGTGCTTGTTTTGCTATTAACAATATGGCGAATTATGGTGATCCGCAGTCAAGGTGTGCCTGATGTCTTACCGAAAGACAAAAAACTGCAACGAATTTTGTCAAAATCCACTCAAGGAGTGATCTACCTTTTACTGCTAATTACGCCATTATCGGGGTATTTAATGAGTGGAAGGGACCTTAATATATTTGGTTTAATATCGATCCCTGCTATTGATATGCCATATCACCAAATGTTTCATTCATTACATTTGATTAGTTCTTATGTACTAGCTATTTTAGTTATATTTCATGTATTAGGTGCGTTGTACCACTATTTTTGGGTTAAAGATAAAGTATTGCAATCAATGTTAAGTAGCAATGATTAACACAAATTTAAACGTTTATTTATATCACATTTATAACGTGAGGCAGATACAACATGAACAAATCAATGAAAGATAAAGCTATATCAGCACTAACACCAATGCAATATCATGTTACGCAGCAAAATGGTACAGAACCTCCATTTGATAATCAATATAACGCTAACCACCGCGATGGGATCTACGTTGATATCGTCTCTGGTGAACCACTGTTTACCTCACTAGATAAGTTTGATTCAGGCTGTGGTTGGCCAAGTTTCTCTAAACCGATTAAACAGCAACAAATTGTTGAAAAGGAAGATAACAGCCATGGAATGCGTAGGATAGAAGTCCGCTCATTAGAAGCTGATTCACATCTTGGTCATGTATTTAATGATGAGCCCGCAGCTTTAGGAGGATTGCGCTACTGTATCAATTCAGCAGCGCTAAAGTTCATACCAAAAGAAGAATTAGAAGCTCAAGGCTATGGCGACTACTTAAAATTGTTTAAATAAATTAATCTTACGCATCCTTTATTTAAATAAAGGGTGCGAACTAAACCAATCAACCTTAGCCTGAAGCCTACAAAATCATTGTTTAACTTAATTGGTATACGTAAAGGAAATTTTGAAGAATATTGCGGATGAAATTGGCATATAACTTATCAAGTTTATATGCCAATATCGTAGGAGATCAAAGCTATAATTTAATTTTTTCTTTTAAATAAAATATAACTGATTAACAAAAACACAAAGCTAGTTATCATGGAGCCAACGATAGGGTAAATACCCATCACAATACTGGCTTGAGCAAAAAGATTATCGGCGATATAAAAGATAAAGCCAAAAGTAATACCTATAATCACCCTAATACCCATAGATACACTTCGTAATGGTCCAAAAATGAAAGATAAGGCCAACAACAACATCACTGCAACTGAAACGGGTTTAATCAGCTTTTTCCAAAATAACAAATCATAATATTTTGTATCTTGGCCCGAATTTTTCAAATATTGCGAATATTGATAGAGTCCTGATGCTGACAATGAATCAGGGTCAAAAGCTACAATACTCAACTTATCAGGTGTGATATTAGTTTTCCATTGCATAGTAAGTGAGTTTGTGCCAGTTATTTGTTGTGGATTGGTTAAATCATTCATCTCGATTTGTGATAACGTCCAACTTCCATTTTCAAACACTCCGCTATCAGCATGAGTAATCGATAGTAATTTATTTTTATCAACTTTATAAATATCAATATTTGAGATAGAACTATCATTATTAACATGGTCGATATAGATATAATCATTACCATCTTTCGCCCATAAACTACCTTGTTGAGCTAATAAAGAATTACCATAAAGCTTTTCTGAGCGCATATTACGAGCGGTTTGTTCACTGATAGGAGCAACCCATTCACCAATTGCCATTGTTATAAGCACTAAAGGGAGAGCAGTTTTCATCACAGCTAATGCAATTTTAAAACGGCTAAAGCCTGAAGTTTCCATCACAATAAGCTCGCTTCTTGAAGCTAAAATCCCTAAACCGATTAACCCGCCTAAAAGTGCTGCCATAGGGAAAAATATTTCTATATCTTTAGGTACCATTAGCAAAGAATAAAAACCAACTGACAAGGCATCATAATCAACTTTGATTTTTCTAAGTTGGTCAATAAAACGAATAATTCCTGACAAACTAATTAATAAAAATAAGCAAATGCCAATGGTATTTAAAATAGTTTTACCAATATAGCGATCTAAAATCGAAAACATCGTTATCCCCTTAAGACGCAATAAATTTTAAACGAAGTTTACGCATAAATAAGTTATCCCAACAATTTAAAATCAAAGCCAGAACAAAATACCCTAGATTAATCAGATAAAACCACAAAGCGGGATCTAAGCGACCTTTACCAGCATTAGCTTTAACCGAACTAGAAAGTAAAAAATAGACTAAATAAAGCAGTAACGCTGGTAAAATTTGTGCAAGCCTTCCTTGTCTTGGATTTGACACACTCAATGGAATCACTAAAAAAGCCATCAAAGGAACCGAAATTATCAACGTCAATCGCCAATAAAATTCAGCATTAGCCTTCGGTGTTGGATTTTCACGAAGCTCAAGCAATCCTAATTGCTGAACATCCACTTTATCATCATCAACATTGCTTTCTAGCTCCTTAGGTTTAATAATACCTAAATAGTTATGAAAATTTGAAATTCTAAAATCTTTTAATTGTGCCGTGCCTTCATAACGATTTGCATTTTCAAGTGTGATGATTTGATTACCATCTTTATCTTCTTCAGTTTTCCCTTTATTAGCAATAATAATAGAAGGGCGTTGAGCATTTTTCGGATTGATTTGGGCTATAAATACGTTATCTAGCTTATTATGATCAACATTACCAATATAAATTACCGAGTTGCCATCAGGTGTTTGTTGAAATTGGCCAGCTAATAAACCGGCTAAACTTGGATTGATCTTGGCATTTTCGACTAGCTGATCTTGTCTCACGCTAGACCAAGGCCCAAACCAAAGGCTATTGAGTGCTGTGAATATACAGGTGATCACACACAGAAATAGCACAACCTGATAGTTAAGTCTTCTCTTAATCCCACATGCATGCATTGCGACCATCTCGCTGTCCGAATAAAGCCGACCAAAGGTAACAAGCACACCTAAAAACAGACTTAGTGGCAAAATAAGATCAGCCATATTCGACACACCTAACACTAAAAGTGGCATAATCAAATCACGTGGAATACTGCCATCAATAGCGCTGGATAAAATTCTGATTAATTTTTGAGAAAAGAAAATTAGCAATAAAATAAACAGTATTGCACCTTGTGTTTTCATCGTCTCTTTAATTAAATATCGGCGAATTATCACTTTTTTACCTATCTATCCGTTTTATCAAATCGCACTATTATAATCTGATTTGCGTTGTTTCGTTATCTTTTTGTTGCTATCGTTTAATGAACCGATAAAATGTTACTATTCACCATAAAAATCTTACAAGAGAACGCTATGAAATACTCAATCAAAAACAGCTCATTAATCACATTACAAAAAGAAGAATGTTTAGTGGTAACTGTCCAATTAGGCAAGAAACAAACTAGTTTAATCAAGGATATAGATGAATCAACCAAGGGTATGATTAGTCAGCTGCTCAAGTCAGGTGACATTAACTGCGAATTAGGTAAAACCACCTTTTTATACGCTAGCCCGAATTCTCCGAAAATATTAGTTGTAGGGTGTGGCCAAGCAAAAAATTTTGATATTAACGCTGCAAAAAAAATGATACAAGCAGCTACAAAAGAGTTAATAACTAAACAAGTTAAAAATATAAGTTGGGACATTCTGACTCTAAATCCTGCAATAAGTGGTGAAATTGCTAAACAACTACCACAAATTACTAGCGAATTAACCTATAGTTTTGACCAATTCAAATCAACAAAATCAGAAAAACCAAGCTTACAAAAAGTAACGCTACTTTATAGCGATAAAAAAACAATCAAGCATGTAGAAAGTCAATTATCGCAAGGACAAATTATTGCAAATGCTATTGTCAGTACCAAAAACATTGCCAACATGCCATCTAACATCGGCAATGCTAAATACTTAGCAGAGCAGGGCAAAAGTTTAGGTAAACAGCATTCAAGCTTGAAAGTGACATGCTTAGGTGAAAAAGAGCTTGCTAAACTCAATATGAACGCTTATTTAGCGGTTGGACGAGGCTCAGCCAACGAATCAATTATGACGGTCATAGAATATCATGGTGCCAAAGACAAAAAAGCCAAACCATATGTATTAGTTGGTAAAGGATTAACCTTCGATTCAGGTGGCATATCCATCAAACCCTCAGCCGGTATGGATGAAATGAAATATGATATGTGTGGTGCTGCCACTGTGTTTGGTGTAATGCAAGCTGTGGCTGAATTAAAACTACCTATCAACGTAGTTGGCGTGATGGCTGGTTGTGAAAACATGCCAGATGGTAATTCATACCGTCCTGGTGATATCTTAACCACCATGTCGGGCACCACCGTTGAAATCATTAATACCGATGCAGAAGGTCGTTTAGTATTATGCGATGCTTTAACTTATGTTGAACGTTTCCAACCCAAGACTGTGATTGACATTGCTACACTTACTGGTGCTTGTATCATTGCACTCGGTCATCATTATACTGGCGTGATGGGTAATAACGCAGAGCTTACTGAACAACTGGTAAAATCCTCTAATCAAGCGGGAGACAAAGCGTGGTCATTACCGATTGATAGTGATTTCCAAGAACAAATCAAATCAACCTGCGCTGACATTGTCAATGCTGCTGGTCGAGATGGAGGAACGATTACAGCCGCTTGTTTCCTATCTCGCTTTACTGAAAAATACCAATGGGCACATCTTGATATTGCAGGAACAGCTTGGAAATCGGGTGCAAACAAAGGTGCTACGGGCAGACCAGTCGCGATGTTAATTCAATACTTACTTAACCAAAAATGAGTAAACACATGAAAAAAGTGATATTTTATCTACTTGAAAACCCAACCCCAGCCAATGAAGCCGGGGTTTTATTCAAAGAAAAGCTAGCGTGTGAAAAAATTGTTGAAGCATGGCAAAATCGGCAACGTGTGTTAGTGGCCTGTCAAGATCAAGCTCAAGCTGAACGTATTGATGAATATTTATGGCAACTCGATACTGAAAATTTTGTTCCCCATAATCTAGCTGGCGAAGGCCTGAAAAGCGGATCACCCGTCGAAATCTGTTGGCCACAAAAGCGCAGTAGCAATGGTTCACGTCACTTACTTATCAATCTACAAGAGCAATACCCTGAATTTGCTGGTGTATACCGCGATATTATTGACTTTGTCCCCATTGAAGAACAACAAAAATCGCTAGCCCGTGAAAGGTATAAAACCTATAAACAAGCAGGCTTTAATCTTAAAACCATTCCGATCTTAATTAGCTAGCATTGCTAGATTTATCAGTAAAAGAGATGGGGAATTCCAGTAGTTGAGTCGATTATACCTGTAATATTTATGTAGTTTCTCTTCATCACTGTAGCGTTAAATCCAAATCCTCTAGATTGTGTTCAAAAAATATCCAAGATTAATTTTCTCTGACTAATACGATAGGTATAACAAATTGATTAACAAATATCTTTAATTTATACTCTCGAAAAGATCAGGAAAGATCAAAATACAATAAAAAAAACAATAAAAAACAAGTTGTAACAAAAAAGGACTAAAATATGTTCAAATACAATTTTCTTCTTAAAAAGAAAAAGATATTACTATCAACTTTAGGCTTGCTTACTATATCTAATTCAGCTACGTCAATCTCGGTATCCACCTTAAAAAGTATCGAAGGTTACCCACCTTATGTATCATTTGATAATGGACAAACCAAATCGGAGTATCTATCCCCTTTGTTGTCAATCACATTACCCAATGGTGAAGAAATCACTGCGCATACTGATACCTCATCGACTGAACATCCGATTAAATTTGATAACGAAGATGTCAAGTTCTCCGATATAAAAACTATCGTCACATTGCCTTCGCAAAACGCGAATTACCCTCGACTACCGATTCAAGATGTCATCCTCAATTCTAATTTTTGGGGTGATGATGACGGCGATAATAACCCGGTAATAACTGGCGATTTACTGGTAAATTGGACTGACGGTGACGGTAATGATCTAACCAATTTTGTTAAAAATAATCAAAATGCTGTATTAGATCCTTGTGATGCCCCTTTTAAGTTATTGATATCTGCTGACAATGGCACGATCACTACGCAATATGGTATTCCTAACCAAAGTTCTTTTATCGGCGAACAACACGCTTATTATATGTACCCGAAAGTCGCTTCTGGGGTTAAATTTTGTTATGCACAACCGAATCTTAACAATGAAGGTGATGTAGATAACACTTGGGTTAGAGGTAAGGGCTTTACGATAAATGATACCGATAATCCGGGAAACAATTTTCCAACGATTGGATCTAACAACTTATTTTTCGACCTTAAACTTGCTGGCTTAAGTGTTGCTGAAGTTATCGATATCAATGGTACTAACGTTTCATCTCTTGGTGGAACTGGGGTACATTTAGCCTTAAGTGAGCATAACGGAAAATTGCGAGTGACCTTAAAAGGGCCTTCAGCTGCAACCAATGGTGGTACTTTTGTACCTTCAATTTTTAAATTGTACGCCGATCGCAACAAAACTCATGCATTTTATTCATTTTTTATTCAACGCTGGATGATCGCCTTCCCGGATGGTCCTTCCGAAAGTTGGGTTGCTAGTTCTGATCGTTGTAACACCTTAAATGGTAGATACAATCTACCGGCAGTATGGGATTTTACAAACTCTAATCGTACTGTCGACGCATCAGGCAACCAAATTAACTGGGAAAATGGAGTACCGGGGGTTGGCGAAATTTACCGAAGGAAGATTAGCTACCGAAACAGTGCGACTACCGAATGGATTGGCGGTTTATTCTCTGAATGGGGTAAGGTAACCAGGGAATATTATCCGGATAGTGATTGGATAGTTTATGATAGTGATTATGGTGACGCATATTATTGGGCTGCGACCGTCCATAGCCCCGATAATCATTACGTAGTTGAATCAGGTACCGGCGTTGTTGGTTTCAGAGTCGATACTTTCAATAATTTCTTAAGCAGTTGTGTGGCTTGGTAATCATCGTTGTTGAGTAAAAAAACCTTATAGGAATTTTTGTTATAAGGTTTTTTTATAGCTAATCTCACAATCTGTTTTCTTTGTATAACCATTAATCCACTCACAAACTCGGCCTTATTGAATTTGTAATTCTTCTGCTTTGCTTTTTGTAAAAAGTCTATATACCAACGCGTATCTCACCATCGCTTTCAGGATGCTTGACTACCTAATTATGCAAACTTTATTAAGGCGCAAAGTTGTATTTTTAATTTTGTAAAATAACAGTGGAATATTAAACACAAGAGCAAAACCCTGAATTTGCTGGCGTATATCGCGATATTATTGACGTTGTCCCCATTGAAGAACAATAAAAATCGCAAGCACGATAAAGATATAAAACCTACAAAGAAGCTAGATTTAACCTAAAAACCATCCTAATTTTATGTTCTTAAATTTATAAAAATAAGGTTGTTATCAATAAATTTATTATTACAAGGAATGGCTATATCTGATGTGGCAAGATAGTTCTAGCATCAGTAATACTATCTAAAGACGGCATCAGGAGCTGGAAAATCTGCTCAATAAAATTTCAAAATCCTATCAGCATCACAAATTATAAAAAGACCTTAGTCGAAGGTTGGCAAAGCTTTATTGTATGTAAATTACAACTATGAATAATATTGTCGCTATGTTTAACTTATTAAATTAATGAAGAATTTATTAAATTGTTTGTTATAATAGACAATAGCCAATTCTATACAGGAAGTAAAATGTTTAAAAATTTATTGGTGCTATCAATATCATTATTGACTCTAGTTGGTTGTCAAGAGCGACAAAAAGTTACTGCTGAAATGCTAGAAGGAACTTGGGATTGTAAAGTCGACGATAGTCGCGGTACAAGCTATCATTATTACGACTCAAAATTGAAAGGAATACAATCTTATACACTCAATAATACAGGTTATGTAGCGTTTATTAAGAAACAGGAAGAAGGGTTCGAAGTAGAAACAAAATATTATGCGTTTATTGCGCCTATTTCTCCTGATGATAACTACGCAAAACTCAATGGTGCAATTGAATGTGAATCGATAGATCAAATCAATAATATTATAACTGAAATTGAGTATAAGTTTATTTCAAAAGATGAATTAAAAGAAAGTTCATTTACAAAATACGAACATTGTGATCCAAGAAGAACCTTTATGGAATTTAATATTGAAGCTACTTGTAAACGTGTACCTTGAATTTAACTTCCTTTTGCGTTTTTTTGTTGTAGAAAGATGCATTGTATTTAGAATTAAAAGGATTTTTAGTATCAAATAATCAAAAGATTAAGATTGATTGGATTAAGGATAATTTGGTCTTTACAAGGATGTACAAATAATGAAAACGAAAATAATAGTAGCTTTAGTTTTTTTTATTACTCTGATACAAAATGCGTATGGGATTAGGGCTTACAGAAGTTATTATACCCCACGAATTCATACGCATTATTCCTCTAGACACCCTTCAAGGGGTGGCGATGGAGATGATCCTTCTATATTTATCTTTTTTCTATTCGTCATGGCTGTTGGTGTCATTTTTTATCATATTTTCAAAAACCTACAAGAATCAAAACAAAAGAAAAAATTGGAAGAAGATAAACGTAAAAAACAACTTAATTCAGAAAACAGGAAAGATAAAAAAGATTAAGAAAAAAGAAGATGCAAATTCATCAAAAAGATGTGCAAATAATTTGGGAAAGAATAATAAATTATATGTTATCTATTATTTATAGGATTGCATTATGATAATTCAGGGATGACGATATTTAACTTTTCCAGATTATTATTAATCTTTATCAATCGCGTGTATGGCTTTTTAAAATTAATAAAAAAAAGTTGAGGAGCGGGGTTTTTGAGGTTTAATTAGCAAGTAATTCTTACTCAATCGCGTGCATGGCTTTTTAAAATTGATAAAAAAAGTTGAGGAGCGGGGTTTTTGAGGTTTAATTAGCAAGTAATTCTTACTCAATCGCGTGCATGGCTTTTTAAAATTGATAAAAAAAGTTGAGGAACGGGGTTTTTGAAGTTTAATTAGCGAGTAGTTCTTGCAGAATCGCATATATTGCTTTTTAAAATTGATGAAAAAAAGTTGAGGAACGGGGTTTTTGAGGTTTAATTAGCGAGTAGTTCTTGCAGAATCGCATATATTGCTTTTTAAAATTAATGAAAAAAAGTTGAGGAGCGGGGTTTTTGAGGTTTAATTAGTGAGTAGTTCTTGAATCTTATCTTGTTTTTGGGTTAAAAATTGAATCTCAATCAAATTAGGCTATAATGCCGCTTTGTTTAAATTTTGTTATTTATGATGAATATTGGTTTTATCGGTGCGGGTAAAGTAGGTTGTACGCTGGCTAAATATTTTAAACACAATGGCTTACAAGTTGCTGGTTTTTATAGTCGTAATGTGGACCAAGCGCAAATCGCAAGTGATTTTACAGAGAGCAAAACCTATTTAACGTTACCAAGTTTAGTTGATGATTGTGATTGTCTTTTTTTAACGGTACCAGATAGTCAAATTAGTCTGGTTTGGCAGTCACTTAGTCAGTTACCTATCAATGATAAATGGATTGGTCATTGCAGTGGTTTACTAACTTCACAAATATTCACCATTCAACAAACTGTTCATCCACTCTCGTTTTCTTTCCATCCTTTATCGGCTATCTACGATCGTTTCACCAGCTATAAAAGCATGGAAAAAATATCTTTTACTTTAGAAGCTGATCCAACGCTATTACCGGCATTACAAAAATTATTGTCGCCTTTGAGTAATTCGATAGCGATATTATCAGCAGAGCATAAAGCGCTTTATCATGCAGCTTGTGTGATGTTGAGTAATCATGTAGTCGCATTAGCTCAAGTGGGCAGTGATATGCTAGAAAAATGTGGATTAGATAGCAGTTTTTGCCAACAAGCATGGCATACACTGTTTTTAGATAATGCTAAAAATATTTGTAATGTAGGACCAATCGAAGCATTAACTGGTCCTGTTGAACGAAATGATATCAAAACGATAAAACAACATCTTGCCAACTTACCGAATGATATTAAACCGTTATATCAACAACTATCGACAATATTAGTTAATATCAGTCGTCAAAAACATCCGGATAGGGATTATCATCAATTAGAAATGGAGCTGTTACCTTGAAAAATACAATTTTGACTTTACAACAACGCAAACAAAATCAAGAAAAGATCACCATGCTAACCGCGTATGACTATACGACAGCAAAATTGATGGATGATAGCGGTGTCGACTGTTTATTAGTGGGTGATTCATTAGGTATGGTTATGCTGGGTTATGAAAGCACAGTATCAGTCACTATGGACGATATGATCCATCACTCTAAAGCCGTGGCCAGGGGCGCTAAAAAAGCATTGGTTGTAACCGATTTACCGTTTATGTCTTACCATGCATCTGTTTATGATGCCGTGCATAATGCTGGACGATTGATACAAGAAGGGAATGCTCAGGCGGTGAAGCTTGAAGGTGGACAAGCATTTTGTGAGCATATTAAGATGATCGCTCAAGCCTCAATTCCTGTCATTGCCCATATTGGCTTAATGCCACAATCAGTATTAGCATTAGGTGGTTACAAAGTACAAGGTAAAAATTATCAAGCAGCAAAAGCGATTATTTTAGATGCTTTAGCTGTTGAACAGGCAGGCGCTGCGGCAATTTTACTCGAATGTGTACCTGCTGATTTAGCTAAATTTATAACTGAACTTGTTAGCGTTCCTACTATTGGGATTGGCGCTGGTCATGGTTGTGATGGGCAAGTTTTAGTCTATCAAGATATGTTATCTATGTATGATGGTGTATCGTCCAAATTTGTTAAATCTTTTGCCCCAATGGGTGATCAAATGAAACAGGCATTTGCGGATTATTGCCAAGAAGTTAAACAGCAACAATTTCCTGCACCTATTCATGAGTTTGCTATTGATGATGAGATCATGACCAAACTCAAATCTGAATTTTCAAACTAGCTTGGAAGGATAATAAACATGAAAGTTATAACCACTATCGATGAAGTTCGCGATCAGGTTAAATCATGGCGTAACAATGGCGAAAGTATTGGTTTAGTGCCGACCATGGGGTATCTGCATGAAGGTCATCAAAGCTTAATGGCTAGTGCTAAAAAAGATAATCAAAGAGTGATTGTTACAATATTTGTTAATCCAATGCAGTTTGGTCCTAAAGAGGACCTAGCTAGCTATCCGCGTGATTTAGAAAGAGATAAAAAAGCCTGTCAGCAAATGGGCGTTGATTTGATTTTTTGTCCGTCCGCCGATGAAATGTATGATGCGAATTTCAATAGCTATGTCAATGTTAATGGTTTAACTGATGCGCTTTGTGGAAAAAAGCGACCAGGACATTTTAAAGGTGTTTGTACAGTTGTCACCAAACTATTTAATATTACTCAACCTGATCGTGCCTATTTTGGACAAAAAGATGCGCAACAATTAGCCGTCATTCAACGAATGGTACAAGATCTCAATATTCCCATCGAAATTATTGGTTGCCCGATTGTGCGTGAAAGTGATGGACTGGCTAAAAGTTCGCGCAATAGCTATTTGTCTGAACAAGAACGCCTAGCCGCTATTTGCTTATATCGTTCAATTGAACAGGCTAAGCAAATGATCAAAGCGGGTGAAAAATCAGTTGCGACCATCTTAAAAGCCATGCAAAACGTGATAAATAATGAACCATTAGCTAAAATTGACTATATTGAATTTGTTGATTTTGCAACGTTAACCAATGTTGATGTATTAAAGCAAGATAGTCTATGCGCTTTAGCGGTTTATATTGGTAAAACTAGATTGATCGATAATTTTATTTATCATCATTAACAATCCATTTATTGAGATAAAAGATCGCTTATCGACAAGCGATCTTTTGTTTACCATATTCCTACCGTCTAGGAAAATCGATTTAATCAACGACTTTATTCGTCTAGCAATTTATTGTTATGTCTTTTTACTGTAGAATAATAGCCATTTTTATGCCTTGAATTAGGATTGATGCCTTTATTATGAAAAATACGACTTATAATCCACAAGAAATCGAACAACCTATCTATCAACATTGGGAAGAAAGTGGTTACTTTAAGCCTAATGGTGACAAATCTCAGCCTAGTTATTGCATTGCTATTCCACCGCCAAACGTAACGGGTAGTTTGCATATGGGACATGCATTTCAACAAACTATTATGGATGCATTAATTCGCTATCACCGTATGCAAGGTAATAACACGCTTTGGCAATCAGGTACTGACCATGCAGGTATTGCTACCCAAATGGTGGTAGAACGTAAAATTGCCGCTGAAGAAAATAAAACTCGCCATGATTATGGTCGAGATGCCTTTATTGAAAAAATTTGGCAATGGAAAGCTGAATCAGGTGGAAGTATTACTAAGCAGATGAGACGTTTAGGTGATTCTGTTGATTGGGATCGTGAACGTTTTACGATGGATGAAGGCCTTTCTAATGCTGTTAAAGAGGTTTTTGTAAGACTTTATCAAGAAGATTTGATTTATCGCGGTAAACGCTTAGTGAATTGGGACCCAAAATTACGCACAGCAATTTCAGATCTTGAAGTTGAAAATCGTGAAGTTAAAGGATCAATGTGGCATTTGCGCTACCCATTAGCGGATGGTGCAAAAACGGCAGATGGTAAAGATTATCTTGTTGTCGCAACGACTCGTCCTGAGACACTATTTGGTGATACTGGTGTGGCGGTTAATCCTGAAGATCCTCGTTATAAAGATCTCATTGGTAAATTTGTTATATTACCTTTTGTCAATCGTCGTATTCCTATTGTTGGCGATGAACATGCGGATATGACAAAAGGTACGGGGTGTGTAAAAATCACACCTGCTCATGACTTTAATGACTATGAAGTAGGGCGTCGTCATCAACTACCGATGATTAATATCTTTACCTTTGATGGTGAGATTCGTACGCAAGCAGAAGTATTTGATACTAATGGTGAGTCAAGCACCGCTTACTCAACTGAGATTCCGACACAATTCCAAAATTTAGAACGCTTTGCTGCACGTAAATTAGTTGTTGCAGAGTGTGAAGCTCAAGGTATTTTAGAAAAAATTGAACCACATGATCTCACCATTCCTTATGGTGATCGTGGTGGCGTGGTCATTGAACCAATGTTAACCGATCAGTGGTATGTTCGCGCTAAAGTCTTAGCTGAACCAGCAATAGCTGCCGTAAAAAATGGCGATATTCAATTTGTACCTAAACAGTACGAAAACATGTATTTTTCATGGATGAATGACATCCAAGATTGGTGTATTTCGCGCCAATTATGGTGGGGACACCGAATTCCGGCTTGGTATGATAATCAAGGTAATGTCTATGTTGGTCGTGACGAAGCTGAAGTTCGCCGTGAAAACGGTCTATCTGCTGATATCGAGTTATCACAAGATGATGATGTACTTGATACTTGGTTCTCATCAGCGCTGTGGACATTCTCAACCTTAGGTTGGCCAGAAAAGACCGATGATTTAGCGACTTTCCATCCAACGAATGTTCTTGTAACTGGTTTTGATATCATCTTCTTCTGGGTCGCAAGAATGATTATGATGACGATGCATTTCATCAAAGATGAACATGGCAAACCTCAAGTACCTTTTAAAACAGTTTATGTAACTGGCTTGATTCGTGATGAAGAAGGGCAAAAAATGTCAAAATCTAAAGGGAATGTTATTGATCCTTTAGATATGATTGATGGGATATCACTTGCCGATTTATTAGAAAAACGTACTGGTAACATGATGCAACCACAGCTTGCTGAAAAAATTGCCAAACGTACTGAAAAACAGTTCCCTAATGGCATTGAAGCCCACGGTACCGATGCATTACGTTTTACTTTAGCGGCACTGGCGTCCACTGGTCGTGATATTAATTGGGATCTAAAACGTTTAGAAGGTTATCGTAATTTCTGTAATAAACTATGGAATGCTAGCCGTTATGTATTAATGAACACTCAAGATCACGATTGTGGATTTAAAGGTGGTGATTTAGAGTATTCATTAGCGGATAAATGGATCTTAGCGGAGTTTAATCAAACGGTGAAAACATACCGCGAAGCATTTGATACTTATCGTTTCGATTTAGCGGCTAATATCTTATATGAATTTACTTGGAATCAGTTCTGTGACTGGTATTTGGAATTAACCAAATCAGTATTAGCTAATGGCGAGCAAAATCAACAACGAGCAGCTCGTCATACGTTAGTAACAGTCCTTGAAGCACTCTTGCGTTTGGCTCATCCAATCATTCCATTTATAACTGAAGCTATTTGGCAAAGTGTAAAACCATTAATGGCCATTAAAGCAGATACTATTATGTTACAACCAATGCCAGCCTTTGATAGCAAATTAGTTGATAATGAAGCAGTTGCTGATATCAATTGGATTAAAGATGCCGTTATCGCTGTTCGTAATATTCGTGCTGAAATGAATATTGCGCCAAGCAAACCGTTACAATTATTGATCAGAAAAGCATCACCGACGGTGCATCGTATTATTAGTGACAATGTCACCTTTATAGAGTCTTTAGCAAGATTATCAGAAATTGTCTTGTTAGATGAAGGTGAAGCAGGGCCATTATCGGTAACCAAATTGGTTGATGGTGCAGAGCTACTTATTCCAATGGCTGGTTTGATCAATAAAGATGATGAGCTAGCTCGACTTCAAAAAGAAATAGCTCGCATTGAAGGCGAAATTGCACGTATTGATAACAAGCTTTCCAATGCCAGCTTTGTTGATAAAGCACCAGCAGCTGTAGTGGCTAAAGAGAAAGAAAAACAACAAGGCTATGTTGCTGACAAAGCTAAATTACAAGAGCAGTATGAAGCAATAAAAAGTCTTTAAGAACATCAATAAAAAACCTCTCATATGAGAGGTTTTTTTATAATTAAAACTTGTAACCGACACCGAGCATCACAACCCAAGGATCGAGTTCGTATTTTGCCGTGACTTTAGTATTACCTAAATGAGTTTTAGCTTTAGTTTCAATATCGATATAACGGACTTGCGCGTTAATCAGCCAATTCTCATCTAAAGAATAATCAGCACCCACTTGTGCAGCCCAGCCCCAGGAATTATCCAAGTCTAAACCATGAAAGCCTGCTTTCTTAGCTTCACCACTAAGTTTTTCATCAAAAAAGAAAGTATAGTTAACACCAAGGCCAACATAAGGTTGGAACTCATAGCTACTATCAAGCGGATACCACAGTGCGCTCAATGTTGGTGGTAAATGTTTAATTTTTCCTAAATGAGCACCGGATAAACCAGTAGAATTACCACCGCCAAGTTTCACTTGATGACTAAAAGGTGTGGCACCTAATAATTCAATAGCAAAATTATCAGTAATCATATATTGAAAATTCAGGCCTAGTTGCGTGTCATTATCGGCTTTAGCCTTAAGATCACTCTTTGCACCACCTACTTTAACATGATCACTTTTATCTTGAGGATGAACATAGACAGGACCACCACGGATGATAATTTGGTCGGCACTATGCGCCAGAGCGGCTGAGCTTGCTAATCCGAAAGTAACTAGCATAGCAATTGACGATACTCTCATTTTTATCTCCTTATTATATTTATATAAACTGCTAACTGAGCGTGATATATGCTTCATTAACAGACCGTTCTTTAATATAAAGCTTAAAAGGATTAACAATTACCTAAAGGTATTGATGAATATCTTAGCACCATAACATGAGTAATGATATGGTAGATTTTTTAGATGAATTAATTAATAGTGCTTTTTGTTCAATTGATTCAGATTCAATAGGTCAATTTGATTTAAATTCGCTTTTGATGACGCCAAAGCCACTTGCCACTGATAAGTCGATGATAAAAGAAGATGCTTCGTATAATCCAATCTAAGAACATACCAAACCAAACACCAATCACACCAAAGCCGAAATAAACACCAAAAATATAGCCCACTACAATACGGCACATCCACATACTGCCGATAGCGACCCACATGGTATAGCTAGCATCTTTGGCCCCTTTAAAACCATATGGTAAAACAAAGGATGACGCCCAGAATGGGGTAAATAAGGCATTAAACCAAAGTAAATGTTTGGAAATTTCGATAACTTCCTGATCATCGGTATAGAGCGAACTTAATAATCCAGCGAACGGAATGGATAAAAACGCTAAAAAGCAGAGTAATAAACTGGTTAAATGAAAGATGTACTTAAGTTGCCGTGTTGGTTGATAGATTTGCCCCATACCAATGCGCTTACCAACAATTATGGTTGAGGTTGCGCCAAGTGTTCCACCTGGCAAATTAAGCAATCCAGCAATTGAAAATGCGATAAAGTTTGCCGCAATAGTCGATGTGCCCATGCCAGCAACAAAGGTCTGCGTGAGTAATTTTCCAATATTAAACATCACCGACTCAACACTAGCCGGAATACCAATCCCTAAAATATCAATCAGTATCTTGCCATTAAATGAATGAAAATAACTGCGAAGTGGGATAAATAATGCCCGGCTTGGTTTGATGGTCAACACCAACAAAATAAAAAACATCCCACAATAACGAGATGTAGTTAAACCAATACCTGCACCGATAAACCCAAGTCCTTGCCAACCGAAAGCACCATAAATTAGTACATAACTAATCGATAGATTCAGAATGTTCATAAGGATATTTAGATACATTGGAATTTTAGTATTGCCAGCACCACGCAAAGCGCCACAACCAACTAAAATAAAGGCAAGGGCAGGGTAACCTAAAACGGTTAATCTTAGAAAGGTTAGTGTTAATTCCTTAACTTCAGGATCAGCCTTACCGGCAATAATCTCAACAATCCAATAGCCTGAAAACTCAACGAACAGAAATAGTAAAATTGAGATTATTACTAATAGCGTAATAGATTGTCTTGCTGCTACTACCGCTTTTTTACGATTATGTCGTCCTAAACTAAACGCGACTACGACGGAAGTTCCGAGTGCAACCGCCATAAAAAAGGACATCACAATCATATTAAAGCTTTCGGCCAAACCGACGGCAGCCATCTCGGCCTTACCAATCCAACTTACTAAAAAAGTACTGAATATACCCATTAAAATGACAGACAAATTCTCAATCAGAATTGGCATTGCTAAAGGATATATTTCGCGCCAAAATAGCACATTGTTTGAACGTCGTTTTTTATAAAGTTGAAGATTCTTCAATCGACTTAGAACATCCAATTTAAGGCCTAAAGTTTTATTCGATAATTTGTGGCTATTATAACGCCTTTATGTGATAAAAATGAAATTATGTTTTAAAAAAATGGCTATCAATTTTAATTGATATAATACTCAACATTGTCAGTGCTTTGTCTCTTTAATCTATGATATTTAAGATTAAAAATTAAATGATTAGGTAATTTTAGAGCTGCTTATTGCCGTTTCTCTAGAGAACTTGTTATAAGTGGTGCTTGAAGAAGATGCTTTTTTCTAAGTAACTAAATCTTAATCACCAAATTATAAAAGGATGAAATTTTCACTACATATTTATAGTGATTATGTAAAAAGATAGCTTATCTTTATATGATTTCAGTGCGTGAAGATAAAACTTGATCCATTAAAATATGATTTGGCTATAGTAAAATTTCAATACATAATTAAGTAAAGGTCATAAATCTTTTTTAAGTGTTTAAAAAGTAATGTTGAAATAAAAAGAGATAATCACAAAAAAAGTTGAGGAGCGGGGTTTTTGAAGCTTTAATTTTCTTCAAAAAGCGATCTTTTCGCCTTAAACTTGAACGCTTTTTCAGTTCGCTATATTATAGCTGCCTTATTTTCCATTATTTACTTAAGCAAACGTTAAAGAGTACGAATGTTAATCAACGCCAAAGATATTCTCGAAAAATTAAATCCTCATAATAAAGTGAATTATGATTCAATTTTAAAAGAAGTGATTGCTGATTGGCAGTTGGCATCGGCTCGACCTAAGTTGTTAATCCATAGTTGCTGTGCACCATGTAGTACTTATGTGCTGGAATATTTAGCACAGTATGCTGATATCACGATCTATTTTGCCAATTCAAATATTCATCCCCGCGTGGAATATGAGTATCGCAGTGTCGTTCAACAGAAGTTTATTGCTGACTTTAATCAAAAGACTGGCAACCAGGTGCAGTTTTTAGAAGCACCTTATCAACCGGCTGAGTTTATTAAACAGGTAGAGCATTTGCGTGATGCGCCAGAAGGTGGTGAGCGGTGCCATCTTTGTTATAAGATGCGGTTAGATTTGGCGGCGATTAAGGCGCAAGAGTTGGGCTTTGATTATTTTGCTAGTGCGTTAACGCTGAGTCCTAAAAAGAATAGTCAAAAAATCAACCAACTTGGTTTCGAAATTCAGGAAATTTTTTCAGTTAATTATTTACCTTCCGATTTCAAAAAGAATAATGGTTATAAGCGTTCTATCGAACTTTGTAAGGAGTACGATGTTTATCGTCAATGTTATTGCGGTTGTATTTTTGCTGCAAAAGCACAAGGTGTCGATCTGAAGAATGTAATTGCTATCGCTAAGCAAGGGCTGGAGAAAGTATAACTCGATATTGATCCTCTTCAAAACATCCAAAATGTCATTTCCCTAACAAATTGATTAAAAATCTGAAAGATTTCGCTATAATAATTTTATAAAAGAATAATAATTATTATTTGTAATCCTATTATTGGTTAAGTCTAATTTTGCAAAATGTGAGTTTGTTTATGCCAAAAATATATAGGCTTGGATTGGATGTTGGTTCTACAACAGCTAAGTGTGTTGTACTCGATGAACAGGATAATTTTATTTATACCAATTATGTTCGTCATAACACCCATATTGTTAATACCGCTTTATCCCTGTTAGATGAAATTAAACAGCAGATTGGTGATGATGCTATTGTGTCGGTTAAGGTGACAGGCTCTGCTGGGATGGGGATTTCTGAGAAGGCCGATATCGCTTTTATTCAGGAAGTTGTAGCCGCATCGGAAGTGGTACAACGCAAATATCCTGAGGTGCGAACTCTAATTGATATCGGTGGGGAAGATAGTAAGCTGATCTTCTTTTTTCCTGATCGTCCGCCCGATATTCGTATGAATGGGAGTTGTGCTGGAGGAACCGGTGCCTTTATCGATCAGATGGCAACTTTACTTAATACCCCTGTGCAGGAATTTGACCTGCTTGCAACCAAACACGATAAAGTCTACCCCATCGCTTCTCGTTGCGGTGTGTTTGCGAAAACCGATGTGCAAAATTTAATTAGCCGTAATGTTTCCAAAGAAAATATTGCATACTCTGTTCTACATGCAGTTTGTATTCAGTTAGTGAATACGCTAGCGCGTGGTTATGATATTGTGCCAAAAGTGATGCTGATTGGCGGGCCGTTTTCATTTATTCCAACTTTAGGCAAAGCCGCATTAGAAACGTTAAAGTTAAATGAGGAACAAATTGTTACTACAGAGCATCCTACGTTATTGTCGGCTTGGGGAGCGGCAATCCATGCTATTGAACGTAGTGAACTTACTATCAATGATTTCATTGATAGGCTAAGTGCGTCAAATAAGATTCAAGTCAATCAATCTTTTCGCTTAAAACCGTTATTTAACCAGTCGCTATCATTTAATGATTGGCAACAAAAACGCAAATATATCGAAATTCCTCGCCTAGCTTTAACCTCTTATCAAAAGCAAAACGCTTATTTAGGTATCGATAGTGGTTCAACAACGACTAAGATTACGCTAATTAGTGAGAATGATGAGCTACTTTTTACCTATTATGCACCCAATAATGGTCATTCAATTAAGGCATTAATTAAAGGGTTAACGGTACTTAAGGATGAGATTGAGGCATCTGGTAAAGAGATTGTAATTGTTCGTACTGGTGTTACTGGTTATGGAGAGGAGTTGTTGAAAGCAGCTTTTGCCATCGATGATGGTTTGGTTGAGACAATGGCTCATTTTGCCGCGGCTAAACATATCGACCCTAAGGTGAGTTTCATCATGGATATTGGCGGTCAAGATATGAAAGCTATTTTTATAGCTAATGGCGTGGTGAATCATATTGAGCTTAACGAAGCTTGTTCGTCAGGTTGTGGTTCATTTATTGAGACTTTTGCTAAATCCCTTAATTCAAATACTATTGATTTTGCTGATGCAGCGTGTAAATCCAAGAATCCTTGTGATTTAGGAACGCGTTGTACGGTCTTTATGAACTCTAAAGTGAAACAAGCACTACGTGAAAATGCGACTGTTGGCGATATTTCAGCTGGACTTGCTTTTTCGGTGATTAAAAATGCGATTCATAAAGTGCTTAAGCTTCATGATATGCGTAAGCTTGGCGATCATATTGTGGTTCAAGGTGGTACTTTTAAGAATCCTGCTGTGTTTCGTGCTTTAGAGCAGTTAACTGGTGCTCAAATCGCTACGTCCAATATTCCTGAATTGATGGGGGCTTATGGTGCAGCGCTAGTTGCGAAAAATCATTATATAAATAATCAAACCCCTTCGCAGTTTATTGGCTTAGATAATCTACAGAAAGCTGAAGATAATAAAGCTAAACCTTCACGCTGTAAGGGGTGTGAGAATAATTGCGATATTATGATTTATCGCTTTGCTAATGGTCAACGTTATTATTCCGGTAATAAGTGTGAGCGATTTTTAAGCAATAATCAGCATCAAAATAAAAATGCATTTAATATGTTTGATTATAAGAATGCGTTGTTATTCGATAGAGCTAATACGCATAATGTTGACGCTAAACTCCATATCGGAATCCCTCGTGTTTTAGGGCAATATGAAAATTTTCCATTCTGGCATACGTTGTTAACTAGAAGTGGAATAAATGTGACGCTTTCACCCTATTCGACATATGATCTTTATGAGAAAGGGGCAGGTACCGTGATGTCAGATAGCATCTGTTTTCCTGCCAAACTTGTTCATGGCCATATTTTGGAGTTGATCGAGCAGAAGGTTGATCGCATTTTTATGCCGATGGTGGTATTTGAGTCTGACCATTTTGATAATGCAATTAATAGTTATAACTGTCCGATTGTGAGTAGTTATGCTGAGGTGATAAATAGCGCGATCAATCCAAAGACGAAATATAATGTGCCGTTGGATTATCCAGTAATTAATTTTAGTGATCAGAAGTTACTGAAAAAAGGATGTATCAATTATTTAATGTCGCTCGGTATTCCTAAAAACGTGGCGAGTCAGGCTTTTGCAGATGCACTAGTTGCTCAAGCTGAATATAAGCAAGCATTGAATAAAAAAGCTGTTGAGGTGTTGAATAATGCTAAAGAGACTGGTCGTTATGTGTTTATTTTAGCGGGTAGACCTTACCATAGCGATAGTTTAATTAATCATAAAACACCTGAGATTTTAAATGCGTTAGGTTGTGATGTCATAACCGAGGATTCCGTGTTGGGTGAGATCAGTCGATTATCGCCAGAGTTACAAATCTGTTCACAATGGAGTTACCCAAATCGATTGTATGCAGCAGCAAGTTTTGTTGCTGAGCAACCAAAAAATATTCAGTTTGTGCAACTTAATTCTTTTGGGTGCGGTCCTGATGCAATTGTTACCGATGAGTGTAAGGCGATTTTAGAATCCAAAGGTAAAACATGTACGATTATTCGTGTCGATGAGATCACCGCAACTGGCTCAGTACGTTTGCGTTTGCGTTCGATTATTGAATCAATCCGTATGAATCATCAACAACCATTAAAAATAGTTAAGCGTAAAAATACGACTATTTTTGCTAAGCAAGACAAACAGCGCCGTACTATATTGGCGCCATTTATTTCAGATTTTTATTCTCCATTGTTACCTCCAATTTTTGCTTTGTCTGGCTATAAGCTTGAAATCCTTCCAAAACCAGACAAAAGTTCGGTCGAGTGGGGACTTAAATATTGTAATAATGAGATTTGTTATCCAGCAACGATTATTGTTGGAGATATTATTAAAGCGCTAAATTCAGGTAAATATCAGCGTGATGAAGTGGCTATCGGTATTACCCAAACAGGAGGCCAGTGCAGGGCGAGTAGTTATCTTTCTTTAATTAAGAAAGCAATGATTAGTAATGGTTATGAAGATATTCCGATTGTGTCGCTAAGTACAGGTAATATTAATGAAATCGAACAACCAGGCTTTAAACTTAACTGGCTCAAAACATTACCAACAACTTTTTTTGCTATGCTGTTTGCCGATTCGATTTCAAAGATGTTTTATTCGATTGCGCCTAGAGCAAAATATAAACAGCAAGCTAATCAGTTGAAAGAACTTTATATTAGAAAGTTACAACAAATTATCAATCAACATAAAGGCAAAAAGGCGATCTTTTTGCTGTTAAAAGAAGCTGTCGATCATTTCAATCAAATCGAAACCTTAAATAAAGATTGCCCTCAAATTGGAATTGTTGGGGAGATTTACGTTAAATATAACGGTTTCGGAAATCAAAATAGCATAGATTGGCTAGTCGAACAGGGAATTGAACCGGTTATTCCGCCAATGATCGAGTTTTTTGCTCAGTCTTTTGTTAACTATGATAGTAATGTTGATAATTATATTATCAACAAGAGTTTTGTTGCTTATTTTGTTCACTTTTTTGAAAAGGTAGCGCAGAACTACATTGATCAAACTAATCAGATTTTATCGGGCTTTAAATATTATCAACCATTCCACAATATTCGTGATATGGCGACAAAAGCGAAAGAAATTCTTAGTTTAGCTAATCAATATGGTGAAGGTTGGTTAATTCCAGCTGGTATTATGACTTTTGCTCAACATGGCATTAATAATGTGATTAGTCTACAACCTTTTGGCTGTATTGCTAATCATGTTGTTTCAAAAGGGGTAGAGAAACGTATGCGTGACCTTAATCCAAAACTTAATTTGCTTTATTTGGATTTTGATGATGGCGCAGGTGAAGTTAATGTACTTAACCGTTTGCATTTTATGGTGAGTTCATTAAAGTATACTCAATTACAACGTATTGTTTAATTATGGATAAAGGGACGAAAATGTTTTCTGTTTATCAATTAAAATCGCGCTTTCAAGCATTGCTTCGTCCTTATGTGAAGTTGCTATATGATTCACAAATAACTGCCAATCAGGTGACAATAGGTGCTTGTGTTGGGTCGATATTAGTTGCTATGTTTGTAGGTTATTTTGCAGATCATCTATGGTTATTTTTGTTAATACCATTATGGATGTTTATTAGGATGGCACTCAATGCGATTGATGGTATGCTAGCAAGAGAATATAACCAAAAATCTAATCTTGGTTCTTATTTAAACGAGATTTGTGATGTGGTTTCTGATTCTGTATTACTATTAATCTTTACTCAATTGAATCAGGTCAATAACAGTTTAGTTATTTTAGTCGTTTTGTTATCTTTTTTAACTGAGTTTGCTGGAGTACTCGGTGTGATGATTGGTAGCACACGACGTTATGATGGCCCCATGGGTAAAAGTGATCGGGCTTTTGTTTTTAGCCTAATAAGTTTAGGCATTTCTACCTATTTGTTACCACTTGATTGGCTTAATACTGTATTGTGGCTAATTATCTTTTTGTTATTAATTACGGTAGTTAATAGAGTTAGGAAGGGATTGCAAGAATCAACAAGTATCAAGGATTAGCTTATGCGTGAACAGCAGCAAAAAACATTTATTAGTCATGATGGTTGTCAATTATTCTATCGTTATTGGCCAGCTGTCGAGACTAATGATCAAATGACTTCAAAAGCAATTGTACTTTTTCATCGAGGTCATGAACACTCTGGACGAGTAGCCCATTTGGCTGATGAACTTGATTTACCTGACTACCATATTTTTGCTTGGGATGCCAGAGGAAACGGTCAATCAGAAGGTGAGCGTGGTGATGCTCCCAATTTTGCCACGCTAATTAAAGATGCTGGTTGTTTTATTAAGCATATCATTGAGGAATACTCTTTGAGTATGCAAGATATTGCCGTTATCGCTCAAAGTGTAGGGGCGGTAATTGCAAGCGCTTGGGTGCATGATTATGTGCCAAATATTCGCGCCTTGGTTTTAGGATCACCCGCATTTAGCGTTAAGTTATATGTACCATTAGCTGTGCCAGGACTTAAGTTACTGTATAATCTAAAAGGAAATTTTTTCGTAAATAGTTATGTCAAACCGAATTTATTAACGCATGATGTTAGTCGGGCTGAATCTTTTAATAAAGATTCATTAATTACTCGACCTATTTCAGTTAGATTATTGCTTGATCTTTATGCGGTATCAGATCGAATTGTTAAAGATGCCAACGCCATTACTGTTCCCACTCAATTACTCGTTTCTGGCTCTGATTTTGTGGTGCGTCGTAAACCGCAGAAAATTTTTTATGATAATTTGGGAACAAACCAAAAAGAGTTCCATATCTTACCAAAATTTTACCACGATACGTTTGGCGAGAAAGATCGTTATATGGCTATCGATAGGGCGAGGCGGTTTATACAAGGCTGTTTTGCAAATCAACCCAATGTTCCGGTATTAACAAATGCTGATCGAGTTGGTTATACTCGCATGGAAACCGATAAATTAGCATTACCGCCTTCTGGATGGATTAAGTCATGGTATTGGAAGTGTGTTCGAGCGACCTTAAAACATGCTGGTAAAATGTCGGATGGTATCAAGCTAGGCTTAGAAACAGGATTTGATTCAGGTAGTACACTAGATTATGTTTATCGAAATGAACCTTCTGGTTCCTCTAAACTCGGTCAATTTTTTGATTATCTCTATTTGCAATCTATTGGCTGGCGAGGTATTCGACAACGTAAAAACCATTTAGAGCAATTGTTAAAGCAAACTATTGAAAAGCTACAATCTGATGAAGTTAACATTGTTGATATAGCTGCAGGACATGGTCGCTATATTCTAGAAACGATTAATCAAATTGCCCATAAACCAAATTCGGTTCTATTACGTGATTATAGTGATATCAATATTCGTGATGGGCGTATACTCATAGAACAACAAGGTTTAAGTGATATTGTCCGTTTTGAAAAAGGTGATGCATTTAGTCGTAATGAACTTTCACAATTATCTCCAAAACCTAATTTAGCGGTGGTTTCAGGTTTATATGAATTGTTTGATGATAATCAGTTATTACGTGAATCTTTGTTAGGGTTGTCCGATGTGATTCCAGCAGGGGGATATTTAATTTATACCAATCAACCTTGGCATCCTCAACTTGAATTTATTGCTAGAGCTTTAACCTCTCATCGAGAAGGGAAAGCATGGATTATGCGACGACGGACTCAGCTTGAGATGGATCAGTTAGTTGAGGAAGCTGGATTTACTAAAGTTACCATGTTGGTAGATCAGTGGGGTATTTTTACCGTTTCGCTTGCACAACGAAATTCGAATTAATTATGTTAAAAGTATATAACCGACTTAACTTTTATAAGTGTATATGGTTAGTCGGTTTATCGGTGTTCTTTTTTACTAGTTACAATTTTGCTAACTGGTTTACGTCTCAACGTGAGGGGGTACCGAGTCTGTTTTTTAGTTGGGAGCGTAATATTCCACTTTGGCCATGGACGATTGTTCCTTATTGGTCTATCGATCTCATGTATGGTTTTGCCATTTTACTAACATCTTCATGGCAATCTCTTAAGACTCTTGGTTTACGGCTGTTAACGGCGCAAGTCATTTGTATTATTTGTTTTTTGCTTTTTCCACTGAAATTCTATTTTGATCGTCCGGCTTTGGACGGATTTTTTGGATTGATGTTTGATATTTTGATGGGATTTGATAAGCCATTTAATCAAGCTCCTTCATTACATATTACGTTATTAGTAATTTTATGGCAGTTTTACGCTAACTATTTTCGTGGATTGAGTCGTTATTTTTTACATATTTGGTGCTTGTTAATTGGACTTTCAGTTTTAACCACTTGGCAGCATCATTTTTTTGATATTCCAACTGGATTATGGGTTGGGTGTTTTTGTATTTGGTTATGGCCGGATAAGAGAGAAAAACAGATAAAACATCGATCGTCAAGCTATTGCTGGGCTTTGATTTATTTTGGCTTGAGCTTGTTATCACTGGCCGTTGTTGTCTATTATTCTGTATGGGCTCTATTATGGTTGGCAGGTGCTTTGTTATTGGTTGCTGCTAACTATTTGTTCTCATCAGACTTTCAAAAACAACAAAATGGCCATTTTAAGCTTCCCGTTATTTTGCTTTTTTTCCCATATTTTATCATTATGTGGCTAAATTCAAGGATATGGACAATCAGACATCAAACTGATGATTTGATCGTTGATGAAGTTTATTTAGGCCGCATTCCATCAAGTCAAAGCTTAAAGCAAAATCATTATAATTCCGTGGTAGATTTGTGCGCCGAGTTACCAATTGGGCATTTTAAAGGTGCATATACTCTTATTCCCGTTTTAGATATGACCCCACTTTCGCAGGAAGAGTGTCAACAAGCCGCGAAAACTATTGAACTTTATCATCAACAAGGTAAATTATTAGTTTGTTGTGCTTTAGGTTATTCTAGAAGTGCAACCGCTGTGATTGCGTGGTTATTATGGACGAAAAGAGCCAATAATCTACAAGAAGCAATAAATAAAGTAAAAGCCTGTCGGAATTCGATTGTTATATCTAACCAACAACAATTGATTTTATCCAATTGGTTTTCAACGATTAAAGAAGGGATAGGGAGATGTTAAGTTCGGACCCATTGCAAAATAGTATTAGCAAAACCGATTTGGAGATATTTTGTCATTATTTATCAATTAGCAGACAGATTGATATTTATTCTATGCTTTTATCAGTATTGGGTGCTTTTGTTGCTTTGATAAGTTTTGGGGAAGGGGCTTTAACCATTTTTTGTTTGATTATTTTTCTCCTTGGTTTAATAAGTAAATATTACGCTATAAGAGTCGCTTTTGATAAAAAGTTATTTGAATATTTAGCCAATCATTCAGACCATTTGCAAAATGAATTGTTGGCGATGGATAAGGCGTTAATCAATTTAAAACTCATTAATGCTCCAACATTAAGGACAGTGGATGATCGCCAAAAGGGAGTTTTATCGCTGTTAAGATTCCAAATAATTTTATTTTTATTACAAAATTGTTTAATCGTTTTTGCTGTCATTAATGGTATTATCAATAATTAACGGATTTTTTTGTAACATTACACACAAGGAGAATTAAGATGTCCCATTATCAATATGATACATTTTTATTGTTTTTGGGCATCGGTTTGTTTTTGTTAGTAGCATCGATAATTGGTCAGCTTCTAAAATACCGCTTCAAATCCCCCAGTATTGATAATTTAAATGCTCGAATTAATGCATGGTGGGTGATGGTAGCCATTATTGGTGGAGCTTTTTGGTTAGGTCAATTGGCAGTGATATTTTTGTTTTTTATTGTTTCGGGCTTAGCTTTACGTGAATTTCTTATTTTAACGCCGATTAATCGCTACGACTATTTTGCATTAATTTTTGCATTTGGTATCGCTTTACCTGTGCAATATATTTTGGTCGCTTATGCTTGGTATGGTCTATTCAGTATCTTTATTCCAGTTTATGCGTTTTTGTTCCTGGCAATATTTGCTACGATTACAGGATCGACCCGAAATTTTTTAGAAAGAATAGCGGATGTACAATGGGGATTGATGATTACGGTTTATTGTATTTCATGTGTTCCAGCATTATTAGTGTTAGACATCGAAAATTATCAAGGTCGTAACCTGTTGTTAATCGCTTATCTAGTACTCGTCGTTCAGCTATCAGATGTATTGCAATACGTTTTTGGAAAATTATTTGGAAAACATAAAATTAGCCCAAATGTCTCACCAGCGAAAACGATAGAAGGGTTTGTTGGCGGTATTTTATCAGCCAGTTTTATTGGGGCATGTATGTTTTGGATCACGCCTTTTACTTTTCTGCAATCGGGCTTAATTTCGCTAATGATTACACTTTTGGGCTTTTTTGGGGGATTAGTGATGTCTGCCATCAAACGTGATCGGGGTGTAAAAGACTGGGGAAGGCTTATAGGTGGTCATGGAGGAATACTTGATCGCTTCGATTCAATCTGTTTTGCTGCTCCAATTTTTTTCCATGTGGTGAGATATTTCTGGGTAGAGTAATTTTAGTATTATTAATAAACAGCTATTAATAATCAGAATGTTATGAATAAATTTCAAAAATTAACGCTAAAAAAGAGCAAAAAAAATGAATTTATGATATAAATACATGTATCGTATTAACGTTAGATATAAGTAAGGACATATAATATGCTAAAAGAGCAAATGGTAGTAAAAAATTCAACTGGTTTACATGCCCGCCCAGTAACGACACTTGTTAAATTAGCTGGTCGTTATAAATCATCAATTGAACTTGTTTATAACGATAAAGCTATTAAATTAAAAAGTATGATGGGTTTACTTGGTGCTGGCGTTAAAGGCGGTTCAACTGTTGAAATCATCTGTGATGGTGAAGATGAAAAAGCAGCTATGGATGAAATCCGTGAATTATTTGCTACAGGTTTTGGTGAATAATTTTAAGCGATTTTAATCAAGTTTTATTACTTAAAAATGAAAATCCCGTCGACCTTGGTCGACGGGATTATTTTTAAAGGGCATGAACTAAAAACTTTTAAGTAGACCTGATAGAATTATCTAATCTTTGATAATTGAATCCAATTCCGAATGATCAATTGATGGTAATGTTGTTGTAAAAAATCTAGTTAAATAAAGTAGATAACAGAATCCAAAAGCCAACCATATCAATCCAACCATCATTGCTGTCGATTCAAGGCTAGTCCATAGCCACAACGAAAGTAGTAAACCAATTGCAGGCATTAGTCCATATTTTAATAGCATCAACACTGTTTTCTTGGTTTCACCGCCTAAGTAGCTTTTGATAACGCATAGGTTGACAAAGGTAAAAGCGACTAATGCACCAAAACTTATCATCGATATCACTAAGGTCAAATCAAGAACCAAAGAGAATAATGAAAAAATAGAAACAAAAATTATTGATAAGTAAGGTGTTCTAAAACGTGGATGAATTCTATAGAAGATTCGTTTAGGTAATACACCTTCACGTCCCATAGCATAAAAAATTCGAGACACACTAGTTTGTGCTGTCATTGTTGAGGCAAATACACCAGTTAAATATGCTGTTTGGAAGAAATTATATATAAAATCATTACCAAAATTGCCAAGAATATTGGTTAAATGACTTATACTGTCAACTCTGTGCATTACATCCAAACTCGCTGTATCTCTATTATCAACAAAATCAGTCCATTGCGGATACGCTAAATGCGCACAATAGGAAACAACTAGGAATATACAACCAGCAATAAGTACGGTGCCAATAATAGCTCTTGGTAAGGTTTTTTTCGCTTCATTTGATTCTTCAGCCAGTGTCGCTATTGCATCAAAACCTAAAAATGCAAGGCATAATATGGCGGCTCCGGAAAATAAACCACTAAAGTCATCTGGTGTAACTGATATTGGTTTTAGCATCGCTTCGGGTGTTAAATCAACATTTATTAACGTTATAATAATAAACAATACGATAAATAACGCTTGAAATAAATTTAAAGTAATATTGGCCCAATTGATTAACTTGATTCCAAGATAATTTAATATACTGACACCCATAATCGATACTAATACAAATACATAGGCTGGAATATTCTCAAAGTGCTCATGTAGATATATTCCTAAAACCAAATAATTTAATATTGGTAAAAATAGGTAATCAAGAATTTGTGCCCAACCAACTAAGAAACCAACTTTTCCACCAAAAGTTCGTTGTACATAGGTATACGCCGAACCAGCAATAGGGAGTTTATTTGCCATTCGGCAGTAACTCAATGCTGTGAAAAAGATCATGGCAAGGGTGATGATGTAGGCTATAGGTAAGTGTCCATTACTGACAACGGTAACTTCCCCATAAGTGGTAAAGATCCCTAAAGGAACCATATAAGCTAAACCAAATGCAATTAATGCAGGTGTGGTTAAAACTCGTTTCATTTTTATTGCGGACATGATTTATTTTTGCTCCTCTGTCCCAAAAAACAATAAAAAACTACTAAGTATAGTTTTGCCTTTTACCCGCTTGAAGCGGCAGGGAATTCTGCCACATTATCATAATTATGCAAGCTAATTTTTATTATATTGACATTTAATTTAGTAAATTCTGGATTTAACCATTTAATATGAATTATTTCTGAACAATTCTTAATAAAAATAGATTTTTTAGACTCAAAGAAAGTGATTTATATTTAGGTTAAGCTCTCTATTATGAATAAGAATAAAAATAGATTAAACCAAGGTTATTTGCCTATAAAAATAAATCGCATTTTTAATTTCTGAAGAAAGGGAAATATTAAGGATTTGATATAAAGTAATGAGAAAATATATTTATAGGAATATTATGGTTAAATACTTTTCTAATAATAGTGACATTTTTATGTGATCCAATAATTGGCGTGTTAACAATTTTTTCAACTCCACATACGCATAAGCCAGTTAAAAGTACATTGTTAACGAGTAATAGAGAGTAAGCCTATTCTTTTCTTGTCAGTAGGCAAAATAAAAAAATTATTATATTTAAGGAAATTAAGGAAAACTAATGAAAAAAGTACAATTTGTTGTATTAACAGCATTATTATCGACGACGGCTTACGCTAATAATTGCGCGACCTATTATGAACAAAACAATTTTGATCAAGCTTTTATTGCTTGTAACACTGAGGCTGATCAAGGAGATAGGGAAGCTCAGTATAATTTAGCACTTATATATGACGAACGTATAGGTGCCGACAATAAAGAAAAAGCACTCTATTGGTACGCAGAAGCAGGGGAACAAGGCCATGTTAAGGCGCAATATGATTTAGCACAGACGTATAACAATGGGTATGGTGTCGGCATTGATAAAGATAAAGCGCTCTATTGGTTCACAAAAGCAGCGGAACAAGGATTTCTTGAGGCGCAATATCAGTTAGCACTTATGTATGTTGACGATAACGGTATTGAAGTCAATAAAGAAAAATCGCTATATTGGCTCACTCAAGCAGCAGAACATGGGTTTGATAAGGCGGAAAATGATTTAGCGCTTCTTTATTATAGAGGTGACGGTGTCGAAAAAAATAAAGAAAAAGCCCTCTATTGGTTTACTAAAGCAATGGAACATGGGCTTAGTGAGGCGCAATATCATTTAGCACGTATGTATGAAATAGGAGATGGTGTCGAAGTCGATAAAGAAAAAGCCCTCTATTTGTACACTCAAGCAGCGGAACTGGGGTATGAATTTGCGCAATTTGAGTTAGCATATATGTATGACCAAGGTAAGGGTGTCGAAATCAATAAAGAAAAAGCAGCATATTGGTACTCTAAAGTTGAAGAAGTGGAAGAAGGACTTGCTGATGGAGAATATGAGTTAGCTCTTATGTATGACCAAGGTATAGATGGCGAAATCAATAAAGAAAAAGCACTATATTGGTATACCAAATTAGCGGAAGGAAAGTATATTTCTGCGCAATTAGAGTTAGCATATAGGTATGACCAAGGTGAGGGTATCGAAGTCAATAAAGAAAAAGCACGATATTGGTACTCTCGAGCTAAAGCTCAAGGAGAAAGACAAGAATATGGGGTTGTTGAAGCGCAATCTGATTTGGCACATATGTATGCCGAAGGCAATAGGGTCAAACCTAATAAAAGTAAAGCATTATATTGGTACACAAAAGCAGCTGAAGAAGGGGATATTTCTGCGCAATTAGAGTTAGCATATATGTATGACCAAGGAGATGGTGTCGAAGTCAATCAGGAAAAAGCGTTATATTGGTTTTCTCAAGCTCAAGGAGAGGAAGAAGGGTTTGTTGGGGCGCAATATTCTTTGGCAAGTATATATGCTGAAGGTGATGGGGTCAAAGTTGATAAAAGGAAAGCATTATATTGGTACACAAAAGTCGCTGAACTATGGGATGGTGATGCGCAAGAAGAGCATACTGCTGCGCAATATGAGTTAGCACGTATGTATGACCAAGGTGACGGTATCGAATCCGATAAAGAAAAAGCACTATATTGGTATAAAAAAGCAGCAGATAATGGTAACACTCAAGCAATACATCAGTTAGGCGTTATGTATTATAAAGGTGATGGTATTGAAAAAAATAGCGAGTTAGCTAAAAAGTATTTTGAACAAGCTTGTGAGCTAAAATTTAAAGAAAGTTGCGATATCCTTCACAAAGGAATCAAATAAACATTATTCATAA
>NZ_JAFNNH010000013.1:0-69835 GCF_026536845.1 Gilliamella sp. B3023 | reverse complement strand
AAATTTTAGCTTCTTTGCTAAAATTGTTAAAAAAGTATAGTGATTGGAAAAACACGATGCAACACTTTTTTTCACTCAATTATGTAAACCTACGTAAAGATGATCTAAAAAGGATCTAAGCGTCAAATTATTACATATTGTTTTAATTAAATATATTTAAATTACAAATCTTTAAAAATGTAATTAATGATCCTATTAATTTATTCTGGTTTTTAAAATTAGCGATTTGGATCATTTAATAAAGTTTAAACGTAATTTATAACCTCAAAAACCCCACTCCTCAACTTTTTTTGATGCAAAAAACAGCTACTAAAAAACGCCACAGTTTAAAGCAGAATTATTTATTTGAGACAACATTGCAAAGCAGAATTTTGAACCCCAAAAACCCCGCTCCTCAACTTTTTCTTGATGGAAAAATACAACTACTAAAAAGCGACACAGTTTAAAGCGGAATTATTTACTTGAGGCAACATTGCAAAGCACAATTTTGAACCTCAAAAACCCCGCTCCTCAACTTTTTTTGATGGAAAAATACAGCTACTAAAAAACGCCACAGTTTAAAGCGGAATTATTTATTTGAGACAACATTGCAAAGCAGAATTTTGAACCCCAAAAACCCCGTTCCTAAACTTTTTTTTTAGAAAAGTGGGTTAAAAATATTTCTTTTTGTTTTTTTGAGCGTACAATAAAAATCATCCACAAATAGAGGTAACGTTATGTTATATAATAACAAATCTACGCAATCCCATCACGATAATCACGACCATTGTCATGGAGATTGTCATAATATTGCACATAATCATATGCATGATTCTCATAACGAAAGTCCAACAGTATCTTGTGATGGACATAATCATGGGCATAATCATGGACATGAGATTGAAGATCCTCCCGAAGAGCCTGAGCGGAGTTGTCAAGGCGTTAAATTAACTTGGAAAATTCAAGGTATGGATTGCGCACATTGCGCAAGTAAAATCGAAAACGGTGTTAAGACACTGCCCAATATTAATCAAACCAAAATTATTTTTTCAACCGAAAAGTTAATCGTTTTTGTTCCAAAGCATGATGATGCGGTAATAAAGATGATTGAAGATAAAGTCGTAGAATTGGGTTATACCCCGATTTTTGAGGCATCAGCTAACCAATCCCATCATCACGAACATTCACATAATTTTGATAAAAAAGCATTTATTCCGTTAGCCGTTTTAGGTACTTTAATTGTAGTAAGTTATCTTATTTTGTTGGTGAATCATACAGCTGGCGAATATGCCTTTATTGTGACTGCTATTGTTGGAATTATCCCCATTTTGAAGGAGGCAATTGTTTTAACCCGTAGTGGCACTCCATTTGCAATTGAGTCGTTAATGAGTATATCCGCTCTTGGTGCGCTGTTTATTGGAGCAGCGGAAGAAGCTACCATGGTGATCTTTTTATTTATGATCGGTGAGATGCTCGAGGGCTTTGCAACGAGTAAGGCGAAAAAAGGAATTTCGTCACTAGTAGAATTGATGCCTGATGAAACGGTGATTATTATTGATGGTAAAAGAAAAACAGTTGCCAGCCATACGTTAAAACCTAATGATATTATCGAGATTTCATCTGGTGGACGATTACCTGCTGATGTTATTTTGGTTAGCGAACAAGCCAGCATTGATGAGAGCGCATTAACAGGTGAGTCGATTCCAGTTAATTATTTAAGTGGTGATAAAATTTTAGCTGGGTCATTAGTGGTGGATAATACCATTCAACTCAAGGTAATTTCGGAATCAGGACAAAATGCCGTTGATCGGATTTTGCAATTGATTGAGGATGCCGAAGATCGTAAAGCGCCTATTGAGCGTTTTATCGATAAGTTTAGTCGTTATTATACACCAGCAATTACGCTATTTGCGTTTTTGGTGGTGGTAATTCCACCATTGTTGACGGGTGCCGATTGGTATACTTGGATTTATCGAGGATTGACGTTGTTGTTAATTGGTTGTCCTTGTGCATTAGTGATATCTACACCCGCTGTTATTACGTCGGCTTTGTCAACCGCAGCCAAACATGGGGTGTTGATTAAGGGCGGAGCAGCACTTGAACATATTGGTTCAATTAAGATGGTGGCGTTTGATAAGACAGGAACATTAACTGAGGGTAAGCCACAGGTTACTGATGTCATTAATCTTCATTGTTCTAGCGAGGAGTTGTTAGCGATTGTTGCCTCGATTGAAAGTGGATCACACCATCCTTTAGCTAAGGCTTTAGTTGATTATGTTAAGCAAAAACAGATCCATTTTGAAGAAGCCCAAAATCGTAAGGCGATTGCTGGCGTTGGGATTCAAGGTGAATTAGATCAGCAAATTTATTTTATTGTATCTCCTAATAAGATTGAAACCGTATCAACGGCTATAAGTGCTAAAGATGCTGAAACAATCACTCAACTCGAAAATGGTGGTAAGACCGTTGTGGTGGTTACAACCCATCAGCAGTTGTTGGGGATTATTGCTTTGCAAGATGTGCTACGAAGTGATGCTGTAGCTGCTATAACTGAGCTTAAGCAACTTGGTTTACAAACATTGATGTTAACCGGCGACAATCAACGTGCAGCAAAAGCAATTGCAGGACAATTAGGCATAGATTATCGTGCTGAGTTGTTGCCAGCAGATAAGTTAGCAGAAATCGAAAAAATAGGTCAACATACGTCTATTGCGATGATTGGTGATGGAATTAATGATTCCCCTGCTATGAAGGCTGCAACTGTCGGTATTGCTATGGGTAGTGGTACGGATGTTGCACTTGAAACAGCCGATGCCGCTTTAACCAAAAATAGTTTATTAAGCTTACCTAAATTAATACGTTTAACTCGCTTCGCTAATCGTAATATCAAACAAAATATTACAATTGCCTTAGGAATTAAGTTGGTATTTTTAATTACTAGTTTATTTGGTATTACTGGGCTTTGGCTTGCAGTATTAGCCGATTCGGGTACCACAGCGATTGTTACAGCCAATGCTTTAAGATTGCTTAAGGTTAAAAAATAAGGGGGAACAGCTAATTTTAACTGTTTTTTAAAGGATAAGTTATCGAACTTTTTATAATCGCGTAATCTATCTTTTATTCTTAAACCTATTAAAGAAGGGATGCTGTACGCAATCCCTTCTGGTAAATCCTTATTTAAATGGAACGCTTTGAAGTTAACCACTGCGATTCATATACAAACCGTTTATCGCTACTTATATAGAATACTCGTCTATTTTTTTACTCGCTCGATCGAGGCGGTTTATCCCTATACATATAGGGAACACAATGGCTCGCCACGATTCATCCACACCGGCAGCGGTTTATCCCTATACATATAGGGAACACTTAGTGTAGTTAGTCATTTTGGTCCTCAATCGCGGTTTATCCCTATACATATAGGGAACACTTATAACAGCCGATTAATTCGCGAATAAAAAGCGGTTTATCCCTATACATATAGGGAACACCTCAAACCAAACTGATTACGGAAGCCGTTAAGCGGTTTATCCCTATACATATAGGGAACACTTGTTGTTGCGATTGTTGCTGGCTAGGTTGAACGGTTTATCCCTATACATATAGGGAACACCCTAATTATAACCTATTGTTTATTAATTAAAATACCAAAATGAAAAATTCCACCAATTTTTTTGGTGCTTTTTTAAACAGCTGGTTTAAGGCGAGATTATCAATATAATTTGAAATTTATTAAATGGTTAAGTCAAGATAAAAAGGGATTTAGAGCTGCATTATTTTTTGCCGCTTACCTATTGTACCGATTTATTCCCGATCACAAGATGTACTTTTCGGTAATTCATGTTAATCAATTACCGATAGATATTTCACTCATCACTTCGTAATGAGATTTCGCCACCAATAAATGCGTTCATTTTGCCATTTTGTTCTAAGAGTAACGCACCCTGTTCATTGATACCTTTGGCTACGCCACGGATCACATCGTCACCAATTAATAATTTAACAGGACGCCCTACAAAATTGTCAAGCCGTTGCCAATCGTTAAGAAACGGTGTTAGTCCATGTTGTTCGAAGTCTCGAAGTTTTACTTTTAGATTTTTCGCGACTTTTGCTACTAATAAATTGCGATCAACTTTACCTAAATTAGCCCACTTTTGGTTGACGATAGTTGTATCGGGATTATTCATCATTAGGTTGACTCCAACACCAATAACAACATGTGCACAGTCTCCCGTTTTGCCTGCAAGTTCAACTAATATGCCTGCAAGTTTTTGGTCATTAAGATAGAGGTCATTTGGCCATTTTACTTTAATATCTTGCCCCGAGATTTCTCGTAACGTATCGGCTATCACAACACCAACGACTAAGCTTAGCCCCATGGCTGCTGCGATGCCCTGTTCAAGTCGCCAATACATTGAGAAATAGAGATTACAGCCAAATGGTGCAAACCATTGTCGCCCTCGCCTGCCTCGTGCTTTTGATTGAAACTCGGCAACACAGCTGTCGCCAGTTTGTAATTTCTCAATATTATCTAATAAATATTGGTTGGTTGATTCAATAATAGGCAGTACTTCCACATGACTATCAGCACCATAGTCGTTGTCGATTTTAACTTTATCAAGTAGATCTATTGGTGATGCTAAGCAGTAACCTTTACCTTGCACGGATGATAAGGTGATCCCCCATTCCCGTAGCACTTTGATATATTTGTTGATGCCAGCTCGCGTTATTCCAAATTGGTTGGCAAGTTCTTCACCAGAGTGAAACTGCCCATCAGCTAATATATTGATTAATTTCAATGGATTTTGGTTACTGCGCATTAAACCCTCACTTTTTGAGTGATAATAAAACAATAAAGTAAAGCGAAATTATAGCAAAACTAATAAATAAATAGGTATTGTTAAATGTGTCCATTATAAAGGCAATTACCGCTGGCGCAACTAGGCTACCAAGTGTATTGGTTAATAGCATAGCTTGATTCATTGATACAATTTCTTGTTTGCGAACACACGAGCAAGCCCACGCCATTGAAATTGGGTAAATAGTGTAAATGGTCGCACCAAGTAAAATGATGGCTAATACGCCATAGAGGTTAAATATCAGTAAACAACAAGCTATCATCATTAAGATTGATTCAACCAACAAAACAATACGACGACCAAACCTATCTGCGCACCAGTTGGCAGGCATTTGCGCGATTACCCCAGAAAGTATTAGTAAAACCATCCAATTTGCGACTTGGTTATCTGTATAACCTAGATGTGAGTAGTATGCTGGCATTAGAGAGTATAGCGATCCAATTAACATACCAGCAATCGCACAACCAATTAAACCAACTCGAGAAGGTTTATACAATATCATGGGGATGATGTTGAAACTGCTTTTTTTCTTTTTAGGTAATTTGTAATGGGTTAGTAATATAAATAAGATGGCTAACCCCATTAGCACTGCTATTACTAGGCCAAAATAGAGTACGTTTTGCGGAAAGTATTGGAGCAATGCTTGCCCTAAAACAGTACCTAAGTAGTAGGTGGTTAGATAAACCGCCAGCATTTTACCGCGAGTACGAACAGTACCCGTAACTAAGATACAGCTTTCAATGACCACCCAAGTAACCGCACAGGCTATTCCAATAAAAAATCGCCATATCGCCCAACTATAGAAATCCATTGAAAAGCTTAATCCAATAGTTGCAATCGCAAAGATAATACAACTATAGGTGTAAGTGAATCTGGCGTTAAATCGGCTAATAAACCAATTTGCCATAATCGTTCCCACTAAGTTACCTGTAAAGTAGCTTGAGCCGACTAAACCTATTTGTCCTAGTGAAAAATGTTCACGCACTAGCCAAAGTGGCACTTGGGTATTAAGTGCCGATAAGGCGATGGTTACAAATAATAAACTTATTAATAAAATAGGAAATGAATACGAATGTTTCATAATTTTGTTGTATATAAGCTGTTTTATTGTCTAATAAACGTTATTTACGTTATAGAAATTTATCCACGTCAATCTCACCAGTTGCGCCCATAAATCGAATTTCAGGCGAGAGGTGCACCGAGAACTTTTGTAATACTGCATTTATGATATAACGCGCTAACGCAACAACATCTTGCGCTGTCGCATTATCTTTATTGACTAATACAAGAGCTTGTTGTTGATGCACTGCTGCACCACCAATTTGATAGCCTTTTAGACCACACTGATCAATTAACCAGCCGGCAGCTAATTTTATTTGATCATTTGTTTGTGGATATATTGGCATTGTTGGATATTTTTCAAGTAGTTTATCAGCAAATTTTTTGTCTACTACTGGGTTTTTAAAAAAGCTTCCACCATTTCCTAATACATTAGGATCAGGCAGTTTGCTACGACGGATTTCGCACACTTTGTCGAAGATCATTTTTGGGGTGACACTTTCTGGATCAAAATTCCTTAATTCACCATAAGTTAACACCGGGCTCCATTGTTTTGGTAATGTGATGCCAACATATACAACCGCATAACCATTAGCATATTTTTGTTTGAAGATGCTTTCACGATAGCCATATTGGCCGTCATTTACGCGAATAATTTTACCCGTTGCAAATTCAAGTAATTCGACATAATCGGCTACTTTTTGAAATTCAATGCCATAAGCGCCAATATTTTGAATTGGTGCAGATCCCACACATCCTGGTATTAGAGCTAAGTTTTCAAGGCCGGGAATGTTTTGATTAATGGTGTTAGCAACTAGATCATGCCAATATTCACCCGCACCCACTTTTAAATGCCAGTGTGTTGGTGTTTCGGTTATCGTTAATCCTTTAATTCGATTAACAATGATTGTACCAGCAAAATTTTCAGTAAATAGTGTATTACTACCTTGTCCAATAATCATAATTGGTTGACTATCGGTATTAGTTTTCCAAACTTGCATTAGCTGTTCCACAGTTTCTACTGTTTCTACTTGGTTGGCATATACATCTAAAGCAAATGTGTTAGGAATTTTTTGGTTCATTAATAACTACCTTTTATTAGAAATACTTTTAAATTCAATTAAATTAGTTTTATTCGGCATTTTTTATGCCTTTTATTATTTAAAAGTATTAAATCAATGCCTTTATCTATTTTGATAAAGCAATTTATTCTATTGTGTCGATTGTTTATTTATTTGCTATATTATCACAACGCAAAACGATCTTTTATGCATTAAAATTTTTTTTAATGATCTTAACTACTTTTAGGTTGATATATGTGTCAAAAGATTAGACAAATAGTCTACAAATTGGACACTTTCCCTTTTTTGTTTTTTTTTATCATGTATTATAGCTACCCAAACGATCTTTTTTATAAATTTAGTTAAAATCTATTTTACTCAACCTTGTGGTAGACGTTATTATTAATGAAATTTAAAAAATAAGTTATTGATCACGGTTTTATATAACTTTATGTTTTAAGATTGTTACAATATTTAGTGGTAGTTGTGATTTAGAGGAAATTATGAAAAGAGTTTTTATTATGATCCTCGATTCCTTTGGGATCGGCGGTGCTGAAGATGCAAAAAAATATGGTGATGAAGGTTCTGATACCTTAGGCCATATTGCCGAAGCTTGTGCTTCAGGTAATGCAGATCATGGTCGTCAAGGCCCATTAAAATTACCTAATTTAGGAAAGTTAGGTTTGATAGAAGCCGCTTATGAATCAACTGGTTCATACCCTAAAGGAATGGCTACCGAAGGTGAAGTTATTGGTGCTTATGGCTTTGCCAGTGAGATTTCGTCGGGTAAAGATACGCCTTCAGGTCACTGGGAAATCGCGGGTGTTCCCGTTCTGTTTGATTGGGGCTATTTTACCAATACTACCAATAGTTTTCCTAAAGAATTATTAGATAATATTGTTAAACGTGCTAACTTGCCTGGTTATCTTGGTGATTGTCATTCATCAGGTACAGTGATTCTTGATGAGCTTGGGCTTGAGCATATGGCTTCTGGTAAACCTATTTTTTATACCTCTGCTGATTCTGTTTTTCAAATTGCCTGCCATGAAGAGACTTTCGGTCTTGATAAACTTTATGAGGTTTGTGAGATAGCTCGTGATGAGCTTAATAAAGGCGATTATAATATCGGCCGCGTTATTGCTCGTCCATTTTTAGGTAATAAGCCTGGTGAATTTGTGCGTACTGGTAATCGTCATGATTTAGCCGTTGAACCACCAGCTCCGACAATGATTAAAAAGCTAGTTGAAGAAAAACAAGGTACTGTTGTATCAATTGGTAAAATTGCCGATATTTATGCCGAAGTAGGTATCACTAAGAAAGTTAAAGCTACAGGTATTGAGGCTTTATTCAATGCTACGCTAGAAGAAATCAAACAAGCGAAAGATAACACGATTGTGTTTACCAATTTCGTTGATTTTGACTCATCTTATGGTCATCGACGTGATGTTGCAGGCTACGCTGCGGCTTTAGAATATTTTGACCGCCGTTTACCTGAGATGTTAGCCCTTATTGAACCAGGCGATCTTTTAATTATTAGTGCCGATCATGGTTGTGATCCAACGTGGCCTGGTACGGATCATACTCGTGAGCATATTCCAGTTTTAGTTTATGGTGATAGTGTTCCATCTGGATCATTAGGTCATCGTGAAACATTTGCTGACATTGGTCAAAGTGTTGCTGATTATTTTGATTTGTCACCAATGGATTATGGCAAGTCATTTATTCGTAAATAGCAATTGTTTAGGACGTTTTTTAGTAATAAATCAGGAGAGTTAAATGCCTACCCCTCATATCAACGCCGCCGATGGTGCTTTTGCTCAAACGGTATTAATGCCCGGCGATCCATTACGAGCTAAGTTTATTGCCGAAACTTTTTTAGATAATGCTAAAGAAGTAACGAATGTAAGAGGAATGCTCGGTTTTACTGGTCAGTATAAAGGTAAACAAGTTTCTGTTATGGGGCATGGAATGGGTATCCCATCTTGTTCTATTTATACAACCGAATTGATTAAGTTTTATGGTGTCAAAAACATTATTCGTATCGGTTCATGCGGTGCAATTAGCCCAAATGTTAATCTTGGTGATGTTGTTATTGGTATGGGCGCTTGTACGGATTCTAAAGTGAATCGTTTGCGTTTTAAAGATCATGATTTTGCTGCCATCGCTGACTTTGGTCTTGTTTGTAATGCAGTTAATGCAGCTAAAGATTTAAATGTTAATGTGAAGGTTGGTAATATTTTCTCAGCTGATCTGTTTTATAGCGTTGAGCCTGATCTTTTCGATATCATGGAAAAATACAATATCTTAGGTGTCGAAATGGAAGCTGCTGGTATTTATGGTGTGGCGGCTGAATATGGCGCAAAAGCGTTGGCGATTTGTACGGTATCAGATCATATTCGAAAAGGCGAAGCGATGTCTTCTGAAGAACGCCAGCTAGGCTTCAAAGAGATGATTACTGTTGCGTTAGAGTCGGTATTACTCAATTCAGATTAAATTAATGGCAGAATTTCTGCCATTTTTTTTGTTTAAGAAATAAAAGTTTTACATTGACTGTCATTAATCAATTTTATCAGTAAATGTGTTTAACGTTATAACTAACGCATCGATAGTAATAACAATTTTTATTTATTCATTAATTTTATCTAATAGGTTAGAAGAGAACTCATTTAATAAGGAAACGAAATGAATATTAAGTTCAAACTTAAAGTTATATTTTTCTTGCAATTTTTTATCTGGGGTAGCTGGCTTATAACTTTAGGCTCTTACATGATGGAGACCTTGCATTTTACTGGAACAACAGTAGGTACAGTTTATGGTACTATGGGCATAGCATCCTTATTTATGCCAGGTCTGCTTGGTGTTGTGGCAGATAGATGGATTCCTGCTAATCGTTTATTCATGCTTTGTCACTTATTTGGCGCAATAACCCTTTTTATTGCCGCTTCAGTCACAACACCATTTATGATGGTCGTGGTAATTTTAATTCATTGTTTAGCATTTATGCCAACTATCGCGATTTCTAACTCAATTTCTTATTCTTGTTTAGAATCAGAAGGTCTTGATGTTATATCGCAATTCCCTAGTATAAGAATTTTTGGTACTATCGGCTTCATTGTTGCTATGTGGCTTGTTAGTTTCTTAAAAGTTGGATTAAGCAATGTACAGCTCTATATTGCAGCTGGCGGTTCGATTTTACTCAGCCTATATTCATTAACATTGCCATTAATTGTCATTGCTAAAGATGAGTCAAAAAGAAAATCGCTTGTAAGTTCTTTAGGTTTAGATGCATTTGTATTATTTAAACAACCTAGAATTGCTATCTTTTTTGTCTTTGCAGTCTTCCTTGGTGGTATTTTACAAATTACCAATACTTTTGGTAATCCGTTCTTACTTTCATTTAAAAGTATTCCGGAATATGCTGATAGTTTAGTTGTGCAATATCCGTCAGTATTGCTATCTATTTCACAAATGTCAGAAGTTGTATTTATTTTATTTGTACCATTTTTTATGAAAAGATTTGGTATCAAGTATGTCATGTTAATCAGTATGTTGGCATGGGTTGCTCGGTTTGGATTATTTGCTTTTGGCGATCCATCACCTGTAGGTTTCACGTTACTTCTTCTGTCAATGATTGTTTATGGTTGTGCATTTGATTTCTATAATATTTCAGGTTCTATGTACGTTGATAAAACAGTTTCACCAGATATCCGTAATAGTGCACAAGGTTTATTTATGATTATGACCAATGGTTTTGGGGCTTATTTAGGTTCAACTATCAGTGGTGTTGTTGTGGATCTTTACACTGTAAATGGTGTCATTGACTGGCGTACAATTTGGTTAATTTTTGCAGGATATTCTTTATTACTTGCTATTATTTTTGTTTTTATTTTCAAGAATGATACTCTTGAGAACAGAAATTAATACCAAACTCAAGGCAAGGTTAATATTAAATAGATAGACTAAATTAACCAATTTGGCCACATCAATAGACAGGCATCTAATTTGTTGCCTGTCTATTGTTGCCACTTGATTTCAAAGAAATTGATAAGTCACACAAAATGTATGGAAAATAATTGTCTTATCAAGGTAGAATAAAATGCTTGTAAAAGTTGTATCATTTTAGTCTGATGAATAATTTACAAGTGCCCTATAAGCATATACTTAAACAGATTAGAACTAGATGAATAAGCAAATAATCCCAAAAGTTATACTTCATGAGCATGTGGAAGGTAGTATTACACCATTTATGGCAAAAAAACTAGCCGATAAGAATCATCTGACTTTTCCTGATTCATTGTGCTATCGACCCGGTGAATATGATGCAACCGATTATAAAAATGGTCGATATAATTATGATGAATCCGATTTTGTTTCATTTATCCAAACTTATGATACTGTCTCTAATTTTGTTAAACATCCCGACGATTATTACCTAATTACTTACGATTTTTTAAGCAGAAATGCCAAGCAAGGGTTAATCTATTGCGAGCTATTTTTGTCTCCCTATCATATTTGTGCCATGGAAAGCGAAGGTAAAATAGTTTGGGATCAAGAAAGATTTAAACAAACGCTTAATCAAATGGATAAAGCGATTATTGATGTTCAAAAAGAACATAATATTACTGTAAGATACCATGTGATTGGCGTGCGCCATCTTGGTGCCGATGTGGTATACGATACACTGCAATTTATTGAGAACAACCCCCACCCATTTATTACCGGATTTAATATCGCAGGTAATGAAAAAGCAGGTCATTTTGATGATTTTGAAAAAGCCCATCAACTTGCTTCTAAATTGAATTTAAAAAAATCTTATCATGCTGGTGAAATTGATTCTGCTGAAAGTATTATCCAAGCGCTTAAACATGGCGCGAATCGTATTGGACATGGTATCGCCGCCATTGAAGATGATAAGTTGATTGAGAATTTAATTGATAACAAGATCACTTTAGAAATAGCGCTTACTAGTAATCGTATTTTAGTCAATAAGTTAAATGGTGATATTCTTAATCACCCAATTCGACAACTTTATGATAGAGGGGTCAGAATAACGCTTAATACCGATGACGCAGGCATATTTGGCACCGATATAGAGAAAGAATATCAGCTCGCTGAGCATTTTTTTCATTTTTCTCGATTGGAACTGTTTGATATTACACTTTGTGGAATTGATGCTGCATTTATTGAACCAACCGAAAAATCACGTTTGTTTAATGACGTTTTAGCCTTTTTTACGATTAATGATAAGCAATGTCTACAACAGGCAATCAACGATCAGCAGTATCACCCTGCTATTATTGAACGATTTAAGAATTATCTCGTTTTATTATATGTTAATGATTAACAACATCAGAGAAATAGGAGATTGATATGAATAAAACCCGATTAAGCCTACTAACCCTATTAATATCTGGTTCACTTCAAGCAGCAACAGTAGATTTAAGAATTATCGAAACTACCGATTTGCACGGTAATATGATGAATTATGACTATTTCAAAGATCAGTACATTGATACTTTTGGTTTAGCTAAAACAGCCAATTTAATTCATCAAGCACGAAAAGAGGTAAAAAACAGTGTTTTAGTTGATAACGGCGATTTGATTCAAGGCAGTCCAATGGCTGATTATGCTTTGAATAAAGGTCTAAACAAAGGTGAGACTCATCCTGTTTATAAAGCACTTAATACGCTAGATTATGTAGTTGGTAACATCGGTAATCATGAGTTTAATTTTGGTTTAGATTTTTTACAAAAAAGTCTAGCTGGTGCTAATTTTCCTTATGTTAATGCTAATGTTTTTGATGCGAAAACAAATAAACCTTACTTTAGGCAATATATTATTTTAGATAAACCGGTCGTTGATAGAGAAGGTAAACAACACACTATTAAAATCGGTTATATTGGTTTTGTGCCACCACAAATTATGCAGTGGGATAAACTTAATTTGGAAGGTAAGGTAATTGTTAAAGATATCACTGAAACCGCGAAACAATTAGTGCCTGAAATGAAAAAGCAAGGTGCAAATATCATTGTTGCAATTCCGCATTCAGGTGTTTCTGCCGAACCATATAAGGCTTTAGCTGAAAATTCAGTCTATTATTTAAGCCAAGTTGAAGGTATTAATGCTATTATGTTTGGTCATTCTCATGGGGTCTTTCCTAGCGAGGATTTTAAATCATTGCCTAATACTGATATTAGTACCGGAAATATCAATCATGTGCCCGCAGTAATGCCTGGACAATGGGGAAGTCATTTAGGTGTAGTTGATTTAGTTATTGAAGGTGATAAAGCTAATTGGAAAGTCATTTCTGGTAAATCAGAAGCTCGCCCGATCTTTGATATTAAAAATAAAAAAGCATTAGTTGAATCAGATAAAAATATTACGGATGCGTTAAGAGACGACCACGAAGGTACCCGTGAATTTGTTGGTAAACCAATTGGCAAGGTTTCAACCGACATCAATAGTTATTTAGCATTAGTCGAAGATACTTCTGCTTTGCAAATTATTAGTGATGCGCAAATTGATTATGTGAAACAGTTTGTTCAAGGTGATCCTGATCTGGATGGATTACCCATTTTATCGGCAATTGCACCGTTTAAAGCTGGTGGTCGTAAAAACGATCCTTCAGCTTATGTTGATGTCAAAAAAGGGGATTTAACTTTTAGAAATGCAGCTGATATCTACCTTTATCCTAATATTTTATCTGCAGTAAAAATAACGGGTAAAGATGTTAAAGAGTGGTTGGAATGCTCAGCAGGTGTTTATAATCAAATTGATATCAATTCGCCACAACCACAATATTTGATTAATTGGGATAAATTTAGAACTTATAATTTTGATACCATTGATGGTGTGAGTTATCAAATTGATATCACTAAACCTGCACGTTATGATGGAAATTGTCAGTTAATTAATCCTGATTCAGAACGTATCGTAAACTTAACTTATCAACAAAAACCTATTGCTTCCAATCAAGAATTTTTAATTGCCACCAATAACTATCGTGCTTATACCGGGACATTCCCTGGTACTGGTGGTAAAAATGTTAAATTTAATTCTCCGGATGATTTAAGGGTCATTCTTTCAGCCTATATTACTAATCACACTAAAAAACAAGGTGAAGTGAATGTGAAGGTTGATAATAACTGGCGAATTGCACCAATTACCAGCAAAATTAATTTGGATATTCGCTTTGAATCTTCCCCTACTGAAGAAGCCAAAGCCTATATTGAAAAACATTCATTGTACCCAATTAAGTTTATTGAAAAAGATAATTTAGGCTTTGGTGTATATCAACTTAATTTACAAGCACCAACAAAATCGCAAAACTAAAAATCTATTGATGATAACAAGGATTATGAATATGAAGATTGAAAAACTAATTGAACTAGCTAAAACAGCACGCTCAAAAGCTTATGTACCCTATTCTAAATTTCAAGTAGGTGCAGTATTAATTACCGAAGATGATGAAGCTATTTTAGGATGCAATATTGAAAATGCCTCATATGGCCTAGCCAACTGTGCTGAACGAACTGCGATTTTTAAGGCGGTATCAGAAGGTAAAACAAAATTTAAAAAATTAGTTGTGATTGGCGATACTGATGGACCAATTTCACCTTGTGGAGCTTGTCGCCAAGTCATTAGTGAATTTTGCGCCAAAGATATGCCAGTTATTTTGACAAATATGCATGGTAAAATCCAAGAAACCACTGTCGGTGAATTGTTGCCTTGGTCTTTTTCACCTAGTGATTTAGATTAGTATTATTTCTGAATAAGAAAATTTTAACTATCAAAAAATTGATAGAAAATAATAAAAGAGAGTGATGAAGCTAAGATCAGAATTATCATCAATCCATATAATGGATGAAAAAATATAATCCTAATTTGATTTATTGATATTAAGAGAGAAGTGTAATGAGATTTGTAGATATTATTGAAAAAAAACGTGATGGACATGCCTTAACTACCGAAGAAATTCAATTTTTTATTACCAATTATACTAATGGTACGATTCCTGACTACCAAGTAAGTGCTTTACTTATGGCTATTTATTATCAAGGTATGACTTCGAAAGAATGTGCTGATTTAACTAGTGCTATGATGTATTCCGGTGATACTGTTGATCTATCATCAATTAAAGGTATTAAAGTAGATAAACATTCAACCGGAGGTGTGGGTGATACAACCACTTTAGTATTAGCACCATTAGTTGCTGCTTTAGATATTCCTGTTGCCAAGATGTCAGGTCGAGGATTAGGCCATACTGGTGGAACAACCGATAAATTTGAAACTATTCCCGGCTTTAAAATCGAATTAGGTAAGCAAGAGTTTATCGATCAGGTTAACCAAAAAGGTGTTGCGGTTATTGGTCAATCAGGTAACTTAACCCCAGCTGATAAAAAACTTTATTCATTACGTGATGTAACCGGTACGGTTAACTCTATTCCGCTGATTGCCAGTTCAATCATGAGTAAAAAACTGGCTGCGGGTGCTGATGCTATTGTGTTGGATGTCAAAACCGGTGACGGTGCTTTAATGAAAACGATGGAAGACTCTGAGAAATTAGCACATGAAATGGTTAATATTGGTAATCAAATTGGCCGTAGAACCATGGCGATTATCTCAGATATGTCTCAACCTTTAGGTTATGCTATTGGTAATGCCTTAGAAGTTAAAGAGGCCATTGATACATTAAATGGTCACGGTCCTGCTGATTTAACTGAGTTAGTTTTAACGCTTGGTAGTCAAATGGTTGTATTAGCCAATAAAGCTAAGACATTAGAGGAAGCAAGAGAAAAACTTCAAGAAGTCATTAAAAATGGTAAAGCGATAGAGAAATTTAAAACGTTAATTGAAGCTCAAGGTGGAGATAGCTCTGTTGTTGATCATCCTGAAAAATTAGCCAATGCCCCTTACCAAATCGATCTACCTGCACAAAAATCAGGTTATGTATCACGCATTATTGCCGACCAAATTGGTATTGCGGCAATGCAATTAGGTGCTGGACGAGCAACTAAAGAAGACGTTATTGATCCAGCAATTGGTATTGTTTTACATAAAAAAGTGGGTGATAAAGTTGAAGTGGGTGAACCATTATTAACTATTCATTCAAGTAGCGATAAGATTGATGCAATTAAACAAAAATTGTATGACAATATTACTATCAGTGATAGTGCTAAACAACCACAATTGATTTTCAAAGTAATTACGGAATAGCTCTAATAAGGATTTGGGAGATGCCATGTATTGTTTTAAATTTAAACTGTCACTAGTTATTGTTTTAGGTCTGTTCTCAGTTAATTCATTCGCAGCAGTTGCAACCAAGCAATCTACTGCACCTACTTGGGAAAAAGATAAGCCCTATTCTTTTACTATTTTGCATACTAATGACCATCATGGCCATTTTTGGCAAAATGACATTGGTGAATATGGTTTAGCTGCTCAAAAAACTGTAGTTGACCAAATTAGAAAAGAAGTATCCGAAAAAGGTGGGAAATTACTTCTGCTATCTGGCGGTGACATTAATACAGGCGTTCCTGAATCCGATGTTTTACAAGCTAAACCCGATTTTATGGGTATGAACAGTATTGGTTATGATGCAATGGCTGTTGGTAACCATGAGTTTGATCACCCTTTAGCAGTTATTCGTGAACAACAAAAATGGGCTCACTTTCCATTTTTATCAGCAAATACTTACTTCAAAAATACTGATAATCGCGTTTTCGATGCTTATAAAATGTTTGATTTAAATGGCATTAGAGTTGCGGTATTTGGTTTAACTACTGATGATACAATTTTCCTTGCTTCACCTAAAAATACTGACGGTGTCGAGTTTCGCAAAACCTTGCCTGAAGCAGAGAAGGTGATAAGTCAAATTAAAAATAATGAGCGCCCAGATATGATTATTGCGGTTACTCATATGGGACATTATGAAAATGGTGAACATGGTTCAATGGCACCGGGTGATGTTGAGTTAGCACGGGGATTGAAACCAGGTGATTTAAATATGATTGTAGGTGGTCACTCTCAAAACCCTGTATGTATGGCTAGCCCTAACAAACGTATTACTGAGTATGTTCCTGGCACACCATGTGCACCCGATCAACAAAATGGAACTTGGATTGTTCAAGCTCATGAATGGGGTAAATATGTTGGTCGTGCCGACTTTGTCTTTTTAAACGGTAAAATAACACTGGAAAATTATCAGTTAATTCCTATCAACTTGAAAAAAGAAGTCGACAATGGCAACGATACTAAACGTCTTGAATACTACACTAGTGAAATTGAACAAGATAAAAAATTGTTAGAAACACTTAAACCTTATCAAGATCAAGGTAAACAGCAATTACTCACTAAAACAGGTGAATTAATCGGTCGTTTAGAAGGTGATCGTAGTGTAGTAAGATATCAACAAAGCAATATGGGACAGCTGTTACTCAGTGCCTTTATTGAAAAAACGAATGCTGATGTTGGCATTATGGCTGGCGGTATGATTCGTGATTCACTTATTGAAGGAAATATTACTTATCGTGATATTTTGAAAGTTGAGCCTTTTGGTAATACAGTTGTTTACTTTGAGTTAACCGGCCGTGAATTGGTGGAATATCTTAAAGTTGCATTAAGTAAAAAACAAGGTTCTGGTGGTTATACTCACTTAAAAAATATCACGCTAGCGGGCAATACGATTAGCGATATTAAAATTAATAATGAGCCAATTGATTTGCAAAAATCTTATCGTATTACCACGTTAGATTATTTAGCGGCTGGTGGAGATGGTTATCCTGTTACCAACACTTCACCAACTTATGTCGATACAGGTTACCGAGACGCGGATGTGATAAGAGAATATATTGAAGCGCACTCACCAATTAATGCGGCAGATTATGAGCCGGTTAATTTCATTTTGGAAAAATAACGGCTTTAAAAAAGAAATATAGAATATAAATGGCACGGGTAAAATTGGTATTATAAATTAGCCATTAAATTTAATTTTTTGCTTTCAACATATAGGTAATATAGAGGTATTTATGAACATGACAGAATTTCAAAAAAATTGTTACGATATTGTGACCGATCCCAACCTGTCACCTAAACAAAAAGCGAACCTTCTCGCTTTAGCAGCGGAAAATAATTTACCTTATGTTGATTTGGATAATGAAACTAAACAAGCCTTAGATGAGCGTGTAATTTGTGACATGTACGAAGGTCATGCACCGTATAAACCTCGTTATGTGTTACCTGATTATGCAAAATTCCTTAAACAAGGATCTGAGTATTTAGAGCTTGAGCCTGCAAAAAATTTTGATGATGCCATAAATATGCTGACAATTGCTTATCATCATGTTCCTTCGGTCACTGGTATGCCCGTTTATTTAGGTTGTTTGGATAAAGTGTTACTACCTTATGTTGGCAATTTAACAGAAGAAGAGCTTTATCAGCGATTAAAACGTTTTTGGATTATGCTTGATCGCAATCTTCCTGATGCATTTATGCACGCCAATATTGGTCCAACTGACAATGTGATCTGTCGAGTAATTTTACGTGTTGATCGTGAACTCAAACAAGTTGCGCCTAATTTAACGTTTATTTATGATGAAGATATCACCCCAGAATCTTTACTAAATACAGCAATTGAGAATATCTGCCAAACAGCAAAACCACATATCGCTAATAATATGATGATCAAAAAAGATTTTGATGATAAAGGCTATGGTGTTGTAAGTTGTTATAACTCTCTCCCTGTTGCGGGTGGTGGTAGCACTTTATCAAGAATCAATTTAAAAGAAGTCGCATTAAAAAGTAACAGTATTACCGACTTTTTACAAAATACCCTGCCTTATTATTGCCAATTGCAATTGAACTTAATCAAAGCGAGATCGGAATTTCTTTATGAAAAATCGAATTTCTTTCAAAATAGTTTTTTAGTCAAAGAAGGGCTAATTGACGCAACTCGATTTGCACCAATGTTTGGTATTTATGCTATGGCTGAAGCGGTTAATATTCTACAAGAAAAATCTAACTTATCTGGTCGCTATGGTGTTGATGAAGATGCTAATGAACTAGCTACCACAATTTCTAAGCAATTAGCCGACTTTATTGATAATCATAAAATTAAACATGCATGGCAAGGTAAAGCGATGTTACATGCGCAGTCAGGTATCAGTACAGACCGCGGTGCAACACCTGGTTTACGTATCCCTTATGGACATGAACCAGATCCTGTTACCCATATAATGGCATTATTTAAACACCATAAATATTATACATCTGGCATTAGTGATATTTTAACTATTGATGAAACGATTAAAAATAATCCATTAGCCTTAGTACAAATTTGTAAAGCAGCATTTAAATTTGGTTTCCGTGAATTTACGGCTAATATCAGTGGTAATGATCTGGTACGTGTAACTGGTTATATGGTGAGATTATCAGATATCAAAAAATATAAAGAAGAAGGTTCGCGGATTAATACCACATTTTTAGGTAGTGAAGCAGCCGAAGATACAGTGAACAATAGTTACTTATGCAGGACCCCTAGGGTAATAAGCCATGAACAAGTCATGGGCAATCGTTAATAAAATTTTACCCTTTTCTTGTGTTGATGGACCGGGAAACCGGTTAGTCATCTTTTTACAAGGCTGCAATTTTAAATGTTTAAATTGCCACAATCCTTATACTATTTCACGGTGTAAGGAGTGTGGCGAATGTGTTGCTACCTGCCCCCATCAATCATTATCATTTATCAACAACAAAGTCATTTGGCAAAGTTCAACTTGCCAGCAGTGCGATACTTGTATAAACACTTGTAACTATCAGTCAACACCGATGACTTATCGATACAGTATCGAAGATATTTTAAAACTTATCCGAAAGTATCTCCCTTTTTTAAATGGAATAACCCTAAGCGGTGGAGAGGCAACACTGCAACTGGCGTTTATTGAACAGCTTTTTAGTGCGATTAAACAAGCTCAGGATTTAAAACACCTAAGCTGTTTTGTTGACAGTAATGGATATTTACCTCAATTGGGTTGGCAAAAAATAGTCAACGTAATGGATGGGGCAATGATTGATCTTAAAGCATGGGATAATCAAGTACATGAAGCATTAACCAGCAAGGGAAATTTAAGAGTTAAAAAGTCAATTGAATATCTTGCAAAAATGAATAAATTATATGAAGTCAGATTTCTAATTATTCCTAAGCATACCGATTTACAACAAAACGCTGAACAGTTAGCTAATTTTTTAAAGCAATTTGATGCAAATATAAAAATTAGAATCAATGCATTTCATAATCATGGTGTGAGAGGTGAAGCCAAAACATGGCAGAGCGCCTCAAAACAACATATCGAAAATTTTGCTATGGAATTAAAACAATTTGGTCTGAAAAATATTGTTTTACCAACTGTTTATTTATCATAATAGCGTTTTTTTAATAAGTGTGTGCCTAATTAGCCATTAACAGGCTTATTATAAAAATTCCAAAATAATGGCTTAAATTTTTTACCCCATGAGATTATTGAAATAAAAATGAGCAGGTTGAAAACCTGCTCATTTGATTAACAGCAAAATCAAAGATTAATATAAATCATTAATATCTGTTAAGATTTTTTAAAAAATAGCTAATTGTATATCAACGTTAATATTTAACACATAAGGTATATGCTATATCTGGTTCAACAATAATATTACCTTCTACCATCCCTACACTGTAATATCGATAATTACCTAATCCATCTTTTACCGATGATGGTTCACTGGTAAAATAGAAATCATAATTGATTAAACTTCTTAAATTTGGCGCACCAGACATCATATCTCGCCCAATATAATCAAGTGGCGAATAAAAGTAGACTTTACCCCATTCTGGCAATAATCCTTCACCGATTGCTCTTCTATATCCATTATTTTTTACATAATAGAAATCATTATTTGTTGAAACGGTAGCAAAAGGAGAATTGGATAACTCAGCTCGTATTGGTAATCTATCATTATTATTTTGACAATATGTATTTGCGCTTTGCCAATTGCCAGCCAAGTTATTTGTAAAATATAACCAATGTTTTATAGAGAAAGTGTAATAAAACTGTGCTAACGTTCGATTATTGGTAACTAATATTACAAATTTATCATCTTTAGCTGGTACATTTTCGGTAAATTTAAATTCACTTTTAGAATCAGCGCTTGAATCACGAGAAGCACTAATTAGTGAATTATTCGGATTTTTAACCAAGGTATAACTATAATCTGAAATTGGATTTACCGGCACAATTCTAAAACGTGCATCCGGGAAACCATATGTTGGGAAGTAATTGCCGTTTTGATCTTTAACAGAGGCCTTAAAACCTTTATGCATAGTAAATTGGTCTACGTTATAAGGAACATCAAGATCTATCGTATCAGCACCATAAGGAGCATAGTTATCCCCTTCATCCCATCCATTGTGCATAATCAGAGCCAATACACCAGGCCTAATATAACAGATACCATCATCAGCACTGACTTGAAATGTTTTAGAGACTTCTCTTGGTTCTGACTGATCAGGAGCACCGTACTGGGTTTTAGCAACAAATTGAATCGTTACTTTTACTGATGATTTTGCATTAGCCGTCGATGAATTACACACATCACTACCAAGTTGGGAAGTAGAATCAGAAGGAATTATGTTATTGTTTGAGTCCCGCCATTCAGTATTAATAGACTGAATGATAAAACTGCCGGTAGTAGCCACTTTGTCACCATCTACATCATTTATATCACTATCATTCAAACTTGAAGTATCTACCCCAAATGAATAAATACTTGGTGAAGTGTTGTAAGCAACAGAAATCTTATTATCAGTACCAGGCAAAACAATCACAGGATCAATACCATCAATATTTAATTTAAATTGAATTCCATTTAAGATTTTTGTATCAGCAGATTCTAGAATTTCAGGCGGATTACCGTGAATATATTGCGTAGTGGTTGCAGCAAATGATAATGCGGCTAGAGATGTATGGCAAAAAAGGCTAAAAAAAGAAATAGCTGTAATATTAAATATTAATTGCATCAAATGAAATTTTGGGGAAACAAACATTTTACTATTCATGCTAATTCCTCTACTCATAAACTTTCCTGCAAATTAGAATAAAGTTATTGATTTAAAGTTTTAATAAACTACAGAATTATCAAATGATTGATAAAAATTGTTACCTATTTCAAATTTTAAAAACGCGTATAAGCAATAGAAACCATTAGAAAGTTATTAAATTGCATCCATGTAACGGTATATTTTTATTTAATATCTAGAGCAAAAACGACTATGTCGCTATCGAAAAAGTGTAATATTCAAATGTTGTTAATAAACTAATTTAAGAATATCAAAATAAGAAATGCTATTAAAAAGATCAGCGCAAAGTAGTTTAACTTTACTAACAGGCTGATTAAATAAGATAATTAATTGTATATGTTAAAAATAATCTACACAATTGTGCATAGTATATAATAATATATACAATATGGAATAGCTAAATATCAATTTATTGATATTTAATGGTTCTCAAATGAATATTTATTAAAATAATAATTCTAAATAAAGTGATTGAGCTCCTGATTTGATTTTTAATCACTGGATTTATCATCAATAATTTTATTAAAATATTTTGAAATTAGCGTTAAATAAAAAAGGAGGCATTAACCTCCCTTTACAAATAAAATATAACTGAATTTATTTTCCTTTTTTAAAAGCTGCAGCAAAAGCATTACCCATTGCACTATTTGTAATAGGCGCTGACTGTCCACTTTTAGAAGTACCGGTTGATTTATTCGTTCGAGCTTTGGCCCCTTCTACTTTTGGCGTTGTTGGATCATCAAGTCGCATCGATAAAGCAATACGTTTGCGGGCAATATCCACTTCAATCACTTTAACTTTAACAATATCACCAGCTTTAACTACCGTTCGTGGATCTTCAACAAATTTATCAGATAATGCTGATATATGAACTAAACCATCTTGATGTACACCAATATCAACAAAAGCACCAAAATTGGTAACATTGGTTACCGCACCTTCCATAATCATGCCTATTTTTAAATCTTCCATTGTTTCGATGTTATCAGCAAACTGGGCCGTTTTAAATTCGGGCCTTGGATCTCGTCCGGGTTTATCAAGTTCTTTAATAATATCAGTGACAGTTGGAACACCAAAATGGTCATCAACGTAATCAACCGCTTTTAATGATTTCAGATAATGAGTATCACCTAAAATTTCTTTTAAAGATTTATGATTTTTCTCTAAAATTCGTTCGACAACCGGATAGGCTTCAGGGTGAACAGCCGATGCATCAAGTGGATTTTTACCCTCCATTATGCGTAAAAAACCAGCACATTGTTCAAACGCTTTAGGGCCTAAACGACTAACTTTTAACAACTGTTTGCGATCGGTAAATTGACCATTTTCATTACGCCAATCTACAATATTTTGGGCAATAACTTTATTCAATCCAGCAATACGGGCAAGTAACATCATTGATGCAGTGTTTAAATTTACCCCTACCGCATTTACTCCATCTTCAACCACCGCATCAAGTTTTTTAGCTAATTGGGTCTGACTAACATCATGCTGATATTGCCCCACCCCAATGGATTTTGGATCGATTTTTACTAGCTCAGCTAAAGGATCTTGTAAACGACGAGCAATGGATACCGCACCACGAATTGATACATCCAGATCAGGGAACTCTTGAGCAGCAAGCTCTGATGCAGAATAAACAGAAGCCCCAGCTTCGCTGACAATAACTTTTTGCCCTTTTACTTCCGGATACTTTTTCTGAACATCAAGATAAAAACGTTCAGTTTCACGAGATGCCGTGCCATTACCAATTGCAACTAATTCCACTTGATGTTTGATACAAAGTGCAGCAACAATCATTGCTGCTTTATCAGCTTGTCCTGTATGAGGATAAATCGTTTCGGTCGCAATAAGTTTACCTGTAGAATCCACAACAGCAATTTTTACACCTGTTCGTAAGCCTGGATCCATTCCCATGGTGACTTTCATACCTGCAGGTGCAGCCATCAACATATCGTGTAAATTTGCTGCAAATACGTTAATTGCTTCCTCTTCAGCACGTTCACGCAAAGTGGTCATAAGCTCGGTTTCCATGTGCATTAAAATCTTAATTCGCCATGTCCAATTAATAACTGCTTTACGCCATTTATCTGCAGGTTGATCATTAAAATGAATCCCTAAATGCTCTGTAATAATTTGCTCGCAATAGCTCTCTTTTGGCGTTTCTTCAAATTGTGGATCGGCATTGAGTGAAAGTTGTAAAAATCCTTCATTTCGCCCTCTAAACATCGCTAAAGCACGATGAGAAGGCACTTTTGAAATAAGTTCACTTTGTGCAAAGTAGTCTCTAAATTTAGCACCTTCTTCCTCTTTACCAGTAATAACTTGAGATACAAGATGCGCGTTATTCCAAAGATAATGACGAACTTTAGCAAGTAAAGCGGCATCTTCAGCAAAACGCTCCATTAAAATATAACGGGCACCATCTAAGGCAGATTTAGTATCAGCAATGCCTTTATCTGCATTGATATATTTTTCAGCTTCAGTTTCTGGATTGAGATCGGGATTTTGCCATAAATCGTCAGCGAGAGATTCAAGCCCTGCCTCGATTGCTATTTGACCGCGGGTACGACGTTTTGGTTTATAAGGAAGATAAAGATCTTCTAATTCCGTTTTACTAAGCGTATCAGTAATTTTTTGGCTTAATTCTGGGGTTAATTTACCCTGTTCCTCAATTGATTTTAAAATTGTTTGTTTACGGTCTTCTAGTTCTCGCAAATAACTTAAACGGCTATCTAAGGTACGTAATTGGGTATCATCCAGACCTCCGGTCACCTCTTTACGATATCGAGCAATAAAGGGAACGGTACTACCATCATCTAATAACTGAATGGCAGCTAAAACTTGTTCTGGTTTTACGGTTAATTCACCCGCTATAATATGGCTAATTTGATTATTTATCATGATATCTCTGTATATCTCGTCGATTAACGGAATTTATATTCATTATGCAAAAAGCTAATTATATAACAAGAGAGGGCTACTTGGCACTCGATCGTGAATTGAAATATTTATGGAAAGAAGAAAGGCCTCGTGTTACTCAAGCTGTTTCTGATGCTGCAGCCCTTGGCGACCGTAGTGAAAATGCGGAATATATTTATGGAAAAAGACGTCTTCGAGAGATTGATAGACGTGTTCGCTTTTTAACCAAACGTTTAGAAATATTAACGATTGTCGATCCTGACCCAAGACAAGAAGGAAAAGTATTTTTTGGGGCTTGGGTCAAATTGGAAGATGATTCAGGAAAATTACATATCTACCGTATTGTTGGCAGTGATGAATTCGATCCCAAAAGAAATTGGATATCGATTAATAGCCCTGTTGCCAGAGCTTTAATTGGTCATAAAATTGATGATGAAATAGCAGTCATCACACCAAACGGTAAAACGTTTTATTATATTATTGATATCAGTTACCAAGAATTTGTTTAGATATTATTTTAATAATTACCTAAATAATAGGTTCTCAAATTCAATTTTATTATCAACATTGATTAAATTATCGAGCCGATTGTCTTCTTCTAACCATTCTATGAGTTCTGACATCGCATCAATATGCTTATTATTGTCTGACGCAGCTAACATAATAAGCAAAGATATTTTTTCACCGTCAGGAAAAATAACAGGATGAGTGCATTTCAGTAAAGAAAATTTTGTTTCTTCACATATTACACCATTTTCTGAGCGAGAATGCGGTAAGGCAAAACCATCTGCTATAATAAAGTACGCACCAATTTGATTAACATTATCAATTATAGATGTTATATATCTTTGTTCGATAATATTATTTTCGATTAATGAATTTCCAACTAATTGAATCGCACTTTTCCAATCCAAATTTTCTTCATTAAACTGCCAATATCTTTCAAAAATAGGATGTATGGACATATTTATTACTCTTTTATTACTCATTATTAATTTTTTACATCGATGATTAATATGGTTACAAGCTACCACTTGCAACCATCATCTATTTTAAGATACAACTTTCAAAAATTGGTCACAAATATTTTGACCACTAATTCCGTATTTATTTTTTAGTTGACCACTTTTTCCTGATTCAGTAAATGTATCAGATACACCTATCCTTATCAGTGGTTTTAAAATACCATTTTGCATACTTTGTTCAGCAATTAATCCACCAATACCACCATTGATACTGTGATTTTCAACGGTTATAAGAACATTGACATGTTGGCATAAAGATTTAAATTTTTCTTGATTGAATGGTTTGATACAAGCTAAATGTATAAGCTTTCCTTTATGACCAAGTGAGGTTAATTTTTGATAACCGTCATTAGCTTGTTCATAACTTGCTCCTTCGAAAATAATAGCAAAATCATTTCCTTCATTGATCACAGCATCAATGTCATTAACTCGAGGAACCTTGGTTTTATCACGGATTGGCATTGGCTCACGAGCCACTCTAATATAAACAGGGCCTTTAATTTTGGCTGCTTGTTCAAATGCTTCGTAAACTTCATCTGCATCAGCTGGTGATAAAACGGTTAAATTTGGCAAGACTCTCGTTAATGCAATATCTTCTAACGCATGATGAGAGGCACCATCAAATCCACCATCCACACCTGGATGAGTACCAACTATTTTAATGTTTGCATTTGCATAACAAGATTGTCTGAGCTGCGTCCATACCGTTCCTGTTGCAAAAATAGCAAAATCGATAAAAAATGGAATTAATCCTTCAAATGATTGTCCAGCTGCAAAGCTTAATGCTGATGCTTCAGCTATGCCCATCTCAAAAAAACGTTGTGGGTAAGCTTGTGCGAACTGATCAGCACGAGTTGAACTAGCTAAATCACAATCAATAACAGTGATCGGGAAGTTATTTTCTGCTAATTGAATTAATGCTTTACCAATTGCATCCCGAGGTGCTTTCATTTCTATCATTGTAAATCCTCCATAGCTTGTTTGTACTCGGCATCAGTTGGTGTTTTAGAATGCCAATCACCATTATTTTCCATAAAACTAACCCCTTTTCCTTTGATGGTATGAGCTAAGATAGCAATTGGTTTACCTTTATAATGGCGAGCTAATGCAAAGCCATCCACTATTTGTTCCATATCATTACCATCGGTTAATTCAATTACGTTCCATCCAAAAACTCGTAATTTGTCAGCCAATGGTTCTAATCTACATACTGAATTAACCTCATCATGAGAAGACAATTTGTTATAATCTATAACCGCAACTAAATTATCCATTTTCATATGAGCGGCTTGCTGAAGTGCTTCCCAAATTTGTCCTTCATGCATTTCACCATCACCAATAATTGCATAGACTTTATTTGGATCATTATTGAGTTTTTTGGCTGCGGCCATTCCTAATGCAATTGATAAACCTTGTCCTAATAACCCTGTATTAGCATCAAGTTGTGGAACTGTTTTAATATTAGGATGTCCCTGTAAACGAGAATTTAAATTACGAAAAGTAATCATTTCTTCATCTTTAATAAAACCTAATTGGTTAAGTAGTGCGTACTGAATTGCAACCGCATGCCCTTTACTCATGACAAGACGAGCTCTAGGGCTTTGATTAAAATTAATTTCGTTTTGATAAATATAGGTCATGATATCAGCTATTGATAATGCCCCACCTGGGTGACCAGCTCCAGAACGATATATCATTGAGACAATATCACGTCTTGCTTGTTTAGCTGATTTTTTTAACTGTTCAATATTCATTATTTCCTCACTTATTCTAATCCTTTATTAAACTCAACATTTAATAAGCACTTTGAGTTTGCCATCGAGGTTTCCTGATATAGCTTGTTGAAAGGCTTTATCTGCATCTTCTAATGGAAAGACTTTTTCATAGATTATTTTTGATAAGTCAGTTTGAACTTCCTTTCGACTTAACAATTTTGCCGTATTAATAAGATCTTCTGGTGTATACATATGGCTAGAAATAACAGTTATTTCCGATGATTGTAATTCATGAAGATTAACGCTATTTCCTTTAGCATATTGCGCAATAAGCACTAAATATTCTGGCTTTCTTTGTGAGTCAATAATTTCATCAAGTACATTTCGCACTCCTGAACATTCAAAAATAATCGGTCTGATTTTTGAATCTAAAATATGAACTTCACAGATACTATTATTTACTGTAAATCCAAGTTCATTAAGTAATTTAACTCTAGTTTGATTTGTTTCAATAATAATTGGCTTTAAGTTATAAAGATGCTTTAAAACCAATCCGGTCACAACGCCTATAGTGCCACCACCAGTAATAATGATCGGATAATTATTTATATTTATATTCTCTAGAAGTTTAACAGCATGATAACCAACCGCTAAAGGCTCAAATGTGGCAGCTATTTTAAGATCAATGTTGTTATCTAACTTAACCAAATGATCGAGATCTACAGTTATGTATTGAGCTAAAGTTCCATCTAATCTAAATCCCATTACACGACGATTTACTCGACAGATATTGGGATAGCCATTAATACAATTAACACATTCTCCACACCCAACAAGTGGATTTATTGCAACATGATCACCGATTGAAAATCCTTTATTATTAGAGTTTACTTTAGTGATCACCCCAACCGCTTCATGGCCTTGAATAAAGTTTGTTGGCGGCTTCAATGAAGGGTGCATTCCCAGGTAAAAATGGGTATCTGAACCACAGATACCACCATATTCAATTTTAACAACAGCATTTCCTTCCTTGAGTAACGGTTCAGGAAGTTCAACAATGTCTGTTTTTTTTATATCAGTTATTTTCACTGCTTTCATATTTTGTCTCTGTTAAAAAAATTATAAAAATTCTTACTTCAATAAGACCGTACAATATTAAGATAAGGCTTCTTTTATCTTGTTAATTAATTCATCTAATTTAGGATCACCAATATAGTTTTTAATACTTACTATTGGCTGTTTTACCTTATGGCTAGCTCTTTCAACTAATCGTTCTTGAATAACAACAAGATCAGCTTCTTGCGGTACATTTTCGATGGAAAAATGTTTTACAATAATGTCTTTATCAACACCGTTTTCCTTTAGTTGTTTTTTGAATCTTGATGCACCTAGTGCACTTGAACCAGCTCCAGCGTCACAAGCAAAAGCAATGAATTGAATATTTTTTAGATCAATTTCTTGATAATCTTGTTGATATTGATTTGATAACTGAATGTCAGCTTTGGCTTTCAAATAAGCTTTATTGCTTCCTTCTAATTTTGTATCAAGCACTTCTTGTTTTGAATTAGAGAAATCTTCATCTTTTTCAGTAATTGGACTGATTTTAAGTAAAAAACTACAACCAATAAATGAAACTATCGCAGCGGCGCCTATACCACATATTGTTGCAAGATGTTTTCCAGGAGGTGTAAGAGCTAAAAAGGCAAAAATTGATCCTGGAGTAGCACCTGCAACCAATCCTGCATTCATTAGTGAAAAGACAATAATCCCAGCTGCCGAGCCTAACATGAGAGGAAAAATCATTAGTGGTCGCATATAAACATATGGAAAATACATTTCATGAATACCGCCAAAGAAATGAATAATAGTTGCTGCCGGTGCAGATTTTTTACTCATACCTTTACCGAAGAAACAGAATGCTAATAGTAGACCTAATCCTGGACCAGGACTGGCAAATACCATGAAGTAAACCGATGATCCATTAACTAAAGCATCTTTCATTCCTAACTGATAAAATATTGCCTGATCAATAGCATTATTGAGGAAAAGTACCCTAGTAGGCTCAATTAATAAGGCGAGAGAAGCTAGATAACCCGTTTGTAATAATCCATCTATTGCTGCAGCGATAATATTAGTGATGGATAGCATAAATGGGCCAATAAAATAATAGCCTAAAATTGCTAATCCCATTCCTAAGAAACCTAATGCAAAATTTTGAATAATATTTTCAAAACCATTAGGTAAACGATTTTCTAATAATTTATCAAGCTGTTTACTACAATAACCACCCAATGGACCCATAGCCATTGCACCTAATAACATAGGTATGTCTGAACCAACTACAATCCCCATTGTACCGACTGTGCCAATTATTGCTCCTCGTTTACCTCCAATCATGTCACCGCCGGTATATCCAACAAGCATTGGTAACATATAAGTAATCATAGGGCTAACTAGGCTGCCTAGTTGTTCATTCGGCAACCATCCTGCTGGAATAAAAAGAGCGGTAATAAATCCCCAAGCCATAAAAGCACCAATATTTGGTATGACCATTGCTGTGAGGAATCCACCAAAACTTTGAATTTTAGCTCTAATTGATATTTTTTTATCCATAGTAAAATTCCTTAAAATTTAAAATACATACGCATATTTAATATGACTAGTCATTATAAATAGCAAGCAAATAATATTTTATAGAAAAATAATGTATATATAATTTTATTCAAAATGTTAAGTTAATCACATTTTAATTTTTAAGTTATTATGAATATACATATTTTAATTTGTTTACTATGATTTAGGTTTATTTAAGGCTGATATAAATAAAATTGAGTATGAATAAACTTAAGAAGGAATAAGGTTGAATGGCGTTGAACCTATTTAATATATAGTCAAAATATTGCTATCTGAGGTTATTTGAATGAAAATGATAACTAATAGAAAAATTGAGGAATCAAAATGAGTGGTAACATAACAACAAAACAATTAAAAGTTATCAATTACATTACTAATCTAATAGAAGAAAAAAACTTATCTACTGGTGAGAAAATTGATACTGAAGTTAATATTGCAAAGATTTTGGATGTAACTCGTACCACTGTTAGAGAAGCCACCAGACATTTATTAGAAGAAGGACTAATTTACCGTGTCAGAAAGTCAGGATTACATGTAGGTTCATTTGAGCGAAATATTAATCTAACTGGTAAATTTAATGTAATCTCTCATTTCGATTATCAGGCTAAAAAACAAGGTTATAGGGGAGCTAGAAAAGTTCTTTCTGCAAGTATAATTCCTGTTCCAAGTGAAGAATTGGCCAATTTACTTAAATTAAAGCGAAATGATTTTGTTTATAAAATTGTTAGATTAATGTTTTTTGATAATATTCCTGTATCAATAGAGTTTACGTTAATACCTGCAAATTTATTTCATCAGTTCGAATTTAGTCAATTAGAGATATCAAAATTTGGTTATATTGAAGAGATCACAGGAAAAAAAGTAAAAAAACGAATTCAAAACATTATGGCTGTAAATGTCGATGATGAAAAAATTGAGAATTCATTAAATATAGCTAAAAATACCGCCCTACTAAAACTTGAGGAAGTCACATATCTTGAAGATGATACCCCATGCGAACATAATACTTCTTTTATAAAAGCAGAATATCATCCTATACAAAATATCATTGAACGACGATTGTAAGATAGCTTAGGAATGAATTTATGGCACTTAAATATATAAATCCCTAATAATTAAATATATAATTTGATCAAACTAATTAAATATTTGCCGATATGATTGCCGTTAAACAACTCTTTATCTATCCGATTAAATCAATGCAAGGTATTGCATTGACGCGTGCCAAGAGTATTGATGGTGGCTTTGAATATGACCGTATCTTAATGATAAGTGAACCAGATGGAACATTTATAACTGCCAGACAATATCCAGAGCTGTTAAAACTTAAAACGGTAATAATTGACAACCAAGTGCAGGTGTCATTACCAACTAACGAATCAATCGTGATTAATTTCGATGAGTTTTCACTTAGTAATGAAGCAACCGAAGTTTGGGGAAATCACTTTACATCACATATTGCGCCAATTAAAGTTAATCAATTTTTTAGCCAATTTCTTCAAAAAGATGTGCAATTGCGTTGGATCGGCAAAAAATTGAGTCGAAGAACTAAACGTTATCCAGATGTGCCAGTTAGTTTTGCTGATGGTTATCCTTATTTGTTGTTAAATCTTGCATCATTTAACTATCTTGAACAACAGTGCCCTGAAAAATTAGATATTCGCCAATTTCGTGGCAATATTATTATTGATGGCGCACTCCCTTTTGCAGAGGATGGATGGAAAACCATTAAAATTGGTGAGTTAATATTTGATATCATCAAACCTTGTACTCGTTGTGTATTAACCACGTTCAATGTCAATTCAGCCAAAGCTTTACCTAATAATGAACCTTTAAAAACTTTAAGTTATTTTAGAACTAATTTGGATGGTAAAATTGATTTTGGTATGAATATGATTGCTCGAAATCATGGTACTGTATCGATTGGTGATAAAATTGAGGTACTTGAACGCCAACCAGCTAAAAGCTATATTAAAAACTTTCCTACAGAATCAATAAAAGACTATCAACCTTGTACAATTACTTTCCAAGATAAAAAAATTAAAGGTAATAATCAGCAAACAATTTTAGAACAACTTGAACAACATCATATTTCAATTCCTAACTCTTGTCGGGCTGGTGTATGTGGTCGTTGCTCAGTATTATTAACAAAAGGGGATGTAAAACCTTTAACTCAATCAGCGATTAAACAAAATAAACATATTCTAGCCTGTAGTTGTGTTCCAAAAGGTGATATCACTATAGAATAGAAAAATAATAATTTTTATTATAAGACAAAGAATTTAATTTATTAAAATAATGGAATAAATATTAGGCTACAGTGGATGTTAAAAAAATTATTTTTATTTACGCTTCTCGGTTCCCTTTCTACATCTGTATTTTCTTTAGATCATTATAAAATGGTTTTCGACAATATAAAGGAAAAAAAAGAAGAGAAAGTCCTTAAAGAATTAGAAGAAGGCAATACAACAAATCTAACTTATCTTACTCAGCTAGGGATGAGTTATATTGAATTGGCTAATACACTTCACAACAAAAGTTGCAATAAAATTCATAACATTCATGATTTAGTATCAACTTGGAAAAACCAATTTATTTTGACTAATGATATCTATTATGGTGTGTATGGTGAAGAGGATGATCGTAATAATTACTTGTCTTATAGATGTAAAAACCTAGAAATTGACATAATAAACGTTTTCATAAAACCTAAATTAATAGATAAAGGATTATCATTAATTCGAATTGCAATAATGAATGGTGATTTAAACACCATTAAATTAGTAATGACTTTAGAAGATAGTAGAAAAAATCCTAATTACTATTATTTTCATGATTTTATTCAATATATGAAAAAAGAAAATAATCAAAAAGTAAATGGTTATGTATCTTTTTTAATTGGTCAAGCATATCTTACTGGTAAATCTATTGATAGAGCTCCTGGTAGAGCACTTTGGAGATTTTCTGAAGCTAGAGATATTGGTGAACCATCTTTACCCTACTTTATTGCTCTTGCTAAAATTGAAGCTCAAATTGATACTTTATTGAATTCTAAATATCTGTTTGATGAAAAAATTTATAAAGATGAAAACACAGAGGTTGATAAAAGTATCTTGGATGGTATGCAAGATAACGCATTTCGAGGGGATATTCCTTCCTTACTTTATTTGAGTGGCTACTATTTAAATGAAGTTAAAATGAACAAAGCTTTAATGTATTTTAAAAAGGCTTGCGCATTGTCTTCTTCTCCAGCATGTGAAATGTATAAGAATAATCTCAAATATTCATACCATAAAGAACTCTATCCGTTATTGGAAAAATTCGACAAGGATAAACCTGATCCTAAAATCGCCATAAAAATAGCTAAATGGTGTGAAAAAAATTACAAATATTTACCCGCTATTTATTTTTACTCTTATGCTGCGGATAATGATCCTAAGTTGTTTCTTCACATAATTGACTTATATTCTAAAACTAGTCTTCATGGAGATGACCAAGATAAAAAAATTATGGAAAATTATATTAAATATTCCAATTATGTTAAAAATCCTCACATTTTAGGATACATTGCTTCGAGGTTCAGTTTTATTACAGAGATAGATAAAAAAATTTATTGGTTAAAAGAAGCAGCTAAGGCAGGGGATTGGAAAGCTAACAGTTCTTTATCTAAGCTATATATGGAAGGTTACTATGTTCCTCAAGATTTTCCTAAAGCAATTTACTGGTTCAAAAAATATTGCTTTCAAGGTGGCTATAGTACTCCAGGTTGTAGACCTTTATATGAATTACGTAAAGATCCTGAATTACAACTTGCGTTAAAAAATAATGATATGGATGCTCAATACAAAGTAGGTTTAATGTTTTTTGATGAAGAACCATTGTGGGAAGCTGGACTGGATTATATAAAAAAAGCAGCTGAACAAGGGCATGAATTCGCAAAAGAGAAGTTATTGGATCATGGTAATCGTACTAAAATGGATTACTTTATAATATATTACATGCCGGGTTGATAAGTTTTAAAAGAATCAATGAGTAGTATCATACTACTCATTTTTAATTAAGATAATTAGGAAATAGCTTTTAATTCCAACTGCTCATTAACCAACGTCATAGAGCTTTCTGTTTTTACAAACTGATTAGCTAATGCTAGTCTATCATTCATCACTTTAATCGCTTCTGAAAAACAGAAGGTTTTGTTCATAGCCACAAACGTCGGTTGAGCAACAATGCAAAGCGATGCGTTTTCACCAGCTTCAACGACCAATAAACATACCCTTTGACCGGATTCTTGTAGGTTTACTTCCACAATATCAGCAACTTTGGGATTATAAAGCATAGGTTGCTGAGAAAAATACCAGCTCTTAGGCATTTGTGGTTTCAAAAAATTTGAAGCAACAATTGCATTAATTGATAATTCAATTTTTTGAGCGTCACTCAAAATCAAAGATTGACAACTATCATAAAATAGATAATAAGCTGTTGCGTCATCGACAGAAAACGAAAACTCACTAAATACATCAGGTATTAGTGTTTTACTTGCATAATTACAACGAAATAACATTTCTGATGAAATTTCAAGCATTAAGCTGTCGTATTCATTATCAAAATACCAACGCCAGCTATCAGTTGGTCGAAAAGCCATTTTCATTGATATTTTATCCTTACAAATTGAACTAAATTTGAACAAAATATACCATAACTAATATAAAAAATAAATAAAAAGTTAAAATAAAAAATTTTTAATTATTTAATTTTTAAAAGTTTTATGAAAATTTTAGAAGGATCCGAATGATCTAAGTTGGATCCTTTTTTTGATCCTTGATCCTTTGTGATCAAATCGTAATTTTACAAAATATTAAATGCAGTTAAAGCTTGATGTTAAGATACTTTAGACATAAAAAAAGGTGCTTATTAGCACCTTTTTCATAACTGATTAAGATCAATTAACTTGCTACATTGATCCTTTTCATATCTGTCATATAGCTACGAAGTTTACGCCCAACGATCTCAATTGGATGGTGACGAATAGCTTCATTAACATCACGTAATTGTGCATTATCAACACTGCCTTCAGGTATAGCTTTACCTAAGTCACCTGCTTGTAACATTGGCATGAATTTCTCTTTTAATAATGGAACAGCTGCATTAGCAAATAGATAGTTACCATATTCAGCGGTATCAGAAATAACGACATTCATTTCATACAAACGTTTACGAGCAATTGTATTTGCAATAAGTGGTAACTCATGTAGTGATTCATAATAAGCTGATTCAGGTAAAATACCAGATTCAAGCATAGTTTCAAATGCAAGTTCAACCCCTGCTTTAACCATTGCTACCATAACAACACCTTGATCAAAATAAGCTTGTTCGTCAATCTTACCTTGATATTCGGCAGCTTTTTCGAATGCAGTTTCACCCGTTTCTTTACGCCATTTCAATAAGTTAACATCATCGTTAGCCCAATCTTTCATCATCGTTGATGAGAATTCGCCTGAAATAATATCATCCATATGTTTACGGTAAAGATCAGTCATGATCACTTTTAATTCTTTAGCTAATGCATTCGCACGTAATTTAGCAGGATTAGATAAACGATCCATCATTAACGTAATACCACCTTGTTTTAATGCTTCAGTGATCGTTTCCCAACCAAATTGTAATAATTTACAAGCATATGCAGGATCAACGCCATCTGCGACAAGTTTGTCAAAGCAAAGTAATGATCCAGTTTGCAACATACCACATAAGATCGTTTGTTCACCCATAAGATCAGATTTAACTTCAGCAACAAAAGAAGACTGTAAAACACCCGCTCTATGACCACCTGTTGCAGCAGCCCATGCTTTAGCAATTGCTAAACCTTCGCCTTTAGGATCATTTTCAGGATGGACAGCGATCAGAGTTGGTACACCAAATCCACGTTTATACTCTTCACGAACTTCTGTTCCTGGACATTTTGGCGCAACCATCACTACTGTGATATCTGGACGAATTTTTTCGCCAACTTCAACGATGTTAAAACCGTGTGAATAACCTAATGCTGCACCCTTTTTCATCAATGGTTGAACAGCTTGTACTACAGCTGAATGTTGCTTATCTGGAGTTAAGTTGATAACTAAATCAGCGGTAGGAATTAATTCCTCATAAGTTCCAACTTTAAAGCCATTTTCTGTTGCTTTTTTCCATGATGCTCTTTTTTCTGCAATAGCTTCTTTACGTAAAGCGTAAGAAATATCTAAACCAGAATCGCGCATATTTAGCCCTTGGTTAAGACCTTGAGCACCACAACCAACGATCACAATCTTTTTGCCTTTTAAAAAATTAGCTTCTGATACAAATTCATCACGAGCCATAAAACGGCACTGACCTAGTTGTTCTAATTTTTCGCGTAAATTTAATGTATTAAAATAGTTAGACATTATTCTCTCCATGAGTTGAATTATTTTTAATCAGAGCACTATAGCGTAAAATCATAATTGCGAAAATTGATATATTTAGAACATTATATTGCATAAATTGCAATAAACTTGCCAAGTTAAACACTTTCTTTTACTCTAAGTCCCCCCAAATTAATTAACCATTTATTTAATATGGATACTCGTTACAAGCAGGCTAATAAAGAAGCAAAGCTTTCATTGTTACTTACTCTTATCTATTTCGCTGCATGGGTAATTAGCGCTTATAGTTTAAAAGATCAAAAAGGTTTCATAGGTTTACCATTATGGTTTGAGCTGTCATGTATAATGGTACCATTCGGTTTTATCTTGTTATGTTATATTGTGGTAAAAAAACAATTCAAAAATATTCCATTAGAATAGGCCATTAAGCGTGCAATTAGATATTATTCTTCCTCTTATTATTTACCTTATATTTGTATTTGCGTTATCAATTTACGCTTATATAAAAAGAAAGAAAGTAAACCAATTTACTGACTATTTTATTGGTAATCGCACCATGGGCGGTTTTTTACTGGCGATGACCTTGGCTGCAACTTATATTAGTGCTAGTTCATTCATCGGTGGGCCAGGGGCTGCTTATAAATATGGACTTGGCTGGGTGCTTTTATCAATGATCCAAGTCCCTACTGTATTACTTTCACTGGGCATTTTAGGTAAAAAGTTTGCTATTTTAGCCCGTAAATACAATGCAATAACGCTTAGTGATATGCTCTATTCTCATTATAAAAGTAAAATGATTGTATGGTTTGCAAGTATCGCTTTAATTACTGCTTTTGTTGGTGCGATGACAGTACAATTTGTAGGAGGAGCCCGTTTATTAGAATCATCTGTCGGTATTCCTTATGACAATGGATTAATTATTTTTGGATTCGGCACAGTAATATATACGGCTTTTGGTGGTTTTAGAGCCAGCATTTTAAATGATGCTTTCCAAGGCTTAGTTATGATAATCGGTGCCATTTTACTTTTAGTCGCAATTATTTACGCTGGTGGTGGGATTACAAATATTATTGACCGTTTATATACAATCGATCCGGCTTTATTAACACCACAAGGACCAAATAATTTTATGGACTTCCCTTTTATGGCTTCTTTTTGGGTTTTAGTCTGCTTTGGTGTTGTTGGTTTACCACATACTGCTGTTCGTTGCATGGCCTATAAAGATAGTAAAGCGGTACACCAAGGTATTATTATTGGTACTATAGTTGTAACAATCATCATGTTAACTATGCATTTATCTGGAGCACTCGGTCGTGCGATAGTGAGTGATTTAACGATTCCGGATCAAATTGTACCCACATTAATTATAAAAGTTATGCCTCCTTTGGCTGCAGGAATCTTTTTGGCTGCACCACTTTCAGCTATAATGTCCACAATTAATGCCCAACTACTACAAGTATCATCGGTTATTATTAAAGATCTATTCCTAACGATAAGACCAAATACCAAATTTAGTGATAAAATGCTAACTCGATTATCAGTTACCATTACCTATTTCTTTGGTGGATTATTGATATTAGCCGCATGGAAACCACCCGAAATGATCATCTGGCTTAATTTACTAGCATTTGGTGGGCTTGAAGCAGTATTTTTATGGCCATTAGTACTCGGATTATACTGGAAAAAAGCGAATGCAACAGGGGCACTTTGCTCAATGTTAGCTGGTGCAATAAGCTATACTCTTCTCGCTGTTTATAACATTAAGATTTATGCTTTCCATCCAATCATACCATCGTTACTGATCGGATTAGTTGTATTTATTATCGCCAACCTATTTGGCCAAACAGGAAAAAACTATGCCTTGGATTCAACTCAGAATTAACACTACTAATGAATTAGCTGAACAAATCAGCGAGCAACTAGAAGAATCAGGTGCTGTATCAGTCACTTTTCAAGACACTTATGATAACCCTGTTTTTGAACCGTTACCTGGTGAAACGAAACTTTGGGGAAACACCGACGTAGTTGGACTTTATGATGCTCAAATAGATATTGATGAATTAAAAGCGATACTAAATCTAGACCAATATTCCTATAAAATAGAACAGCTAGAAGATAAAGATTGGGAAAGAGAGTGGATGGATAACTTTCATCCAATGCAGTTTGGTAAAAGATTATGGATATGCCCTAGCTGGCGAGACATTCCTGATCCTAATGCAGTCAACGTAATGTTAGATCCTGGTCTAGCATTTGGAACGGGGACCCACCCGACAACAGCATTATGTTTAACTTGGTTAGATAGTCTAGATCTAAACAACAAGATTGTGATTGATTATGGTTGCGGTTCAGGCATTTTAGCAATTGCTGCATTAAAATTAGGCGCTAAGCGAGTCATTGGAGTAGATATTGATCCTCAAGCGATCCAAGCAAGTCGTGACAATGCTGAGCGAAATAATGTTAGTGAAAAAATTGAACTATATTTAGCAAAAGATCTTCCAAATAATTTACAAGCAGATGTTGTTGTCGCAAACATATTAGCTGGCCCTTTAAAAGAACTTGAACCACAGATCAATAACCTTGTAAAAACTAATGGAAAACTAGGATTATCAGGTATTTTAGCCACTCAATCTCAAAGTGTATATGAAGCATATCAGACTCATTTTGAACTTGATCCTATTATTGAACAAGAAGAGTGGTGCCGAATTACTGGTAAAAAAAAGTAAAAATGTGACATTACCCCCTTTTAACTTAGAGGAAAAATGCGTAATATAGCCGACCTTAATTTGCTTAGCATTGGCAAGGTCACATTAAAAAACAATTTAATTGCGGCCCCTATGGCAGGAATAAGCGATAAACCATTTAGAAATTTATGTCATCGCTTTGGTGCAGGAATGACTATTTCTGAAATGTTTTTAGCTAATTCAGATGTATGGCATACTGACAAATCAGCATTAAGAATGATTTCAACTGATGATGTTGGTATACGTGCAGTCCAAATTGTTGGCTCAGATCCAGATGAAATGGCTAGAGCTGCTGAATTTAATGTCAAACATGGTGCTCAATTAATTGATATTAATATGGGATGCCCTGCTAAAAAAGTAAATAAAAAATTAGCTGGTTCTGCATTAATGCAGCATCCAGATTTAATAAAAAATATTTTGCAAAAAGTTGTTGGCTCAGTTGATGTGCCAGTAACACTAAAAACTCGGACTGGATGGGATAAAAATAATAGAAATTGCATTGAAATCGCACAAATTGCGCAGGATTGTGGCATAAAGGCTATTACTATTCATGGGCGAAGTCGTGCATGCTTATTCAATGGAGAAGTCGAATATGACTCCATAAAAGCAGTGAAAGAAAAGGTAACGATTCCGGTAATTGCAAATGGTGATATTTGTACACCAGAACAAGCAAAAGATGTTTTCAAATATACGCAAGCTGATGGTATAATGATCGGCCGAGCGGCACAGGGGCGACCTTGGATATTTGAAGAAATTGCATTCTATTTAGCACACGGACAGTTAAAAAAAAATAAAACAATTGATGAAGTCGAACAAATTGTGTTAACACACCTTGAAGATCTTTATCAATTTTATGGAGAATACAAAGGATTAAGGATTGCCAGAAAGCATGTAAATTGGTATACCAAGAGTTATGCTGATAGTGATCAATTCAGGCGCTTATTTAGTGTACTTAGCAATACAAGTGAGCAAGTAAAAACACTAAAAGCATTTTTTAGTCAAATTAGAAACAAATAAAAGAGTTAAAAATACTATGTCAGAACAACGCGTTACAGCTGCAGCACTTAAATTTACAACTGTAAACTCTCAAGACCAAATAACACAAAAGCCTTTACGAGATTCGGTAAAACAAGCTTTAAAAAACTATTTATCACAATTAAATGGTGAAGATCCTACTGATCTATACGAATTAGTGTTAGCTGAAGTTGAACACCCATTCCTTGATATGGTTATGCAATATACTCGTGGCAATCAAACTCGAGCAGCAAATATGCTTGGTATCAACCGTGGTACTTTACGCAAAAAATTAAAACAATATGGAATGAGTTAGTAAAAATTTTAAACCATATTATATTTAACAAATTAAAAGCGCTGCTTGATAGGGCGCTTTTTTTATTTTTTACTAACTAAAAATTTATTCAAGCCTAAGAGCACTAAACAAGTGTTGCACAAAGCTTATAGAGCGATTTTTTAATTATTAATACAATTTAACGTTATATACCTATAAGTACTATTCTTTTCAAACTTTCAGCAATAAATAAGACCAATGTTGTATACCCACATACTCAACTTTGATTGAAATGACTCTAATAAAAACTTTATTATTAACAGCAGAAAAGGAATAAAGAGATTGATAATGAACTTTAGCTAAAAGTTTGTTAAAATAGCTCGATTTTTAAATTATTTAATCTGGAGAATTTTATGGCAGGTCATAGTAAATGGGCCAATACCAAACATCGCAAAGCAGCTCAAGATGCTAAGCGCGGTAAAATCTTTACCAAAATTATTCGCGAACTTGTAACAGCAGCAAAACTTGGTGGTGGCGATCCAGCGTCTAACCCTCGTCTACGAGCTGCTATGGACAAAGCATTATCTAACAACATGACTCGAGACACTATGAACAGAGCAATTGCTCGTGGTGTTGGTGGTGAAGATGATACTAATATGGAAACTATCATCTATGAAGGTTATGGACCAGCAGGTACGGCAGTAATGGTAGAATGCTTAAGTGATAATCGTAACCGCACGGTATCAGAAGTTCGTCATGCTTTTACTAAAACGGGTGGAAACCTAGGTACTGATGGTTCTGTATCTTACTTATTCACCAAAAAAGGCGTTATCTCATATCCAACTGGAACTGACGAAGATCAAGTCATGGATGCTGCGCTTGAAGCTGGTGCTGATGATGTTGTGACATATGACGATGGTGCTATTGATGTATTTACAACACCTGAATCATTCGGTGAAGTTAAAGATGCACTAGATGCAGCAGGCTTAGTCGCTGAATCAGCTGAAGTTTCAATGATTCCAGCCACTAAAGTTGATTTGGATATAGAGTCTGCTCCAAAACTACTACGTCTTATTGACATGCTTGAAGATTGTGATGATGTTCAAGAAGTTTATCATAACGGAGAAGTGTCAGACGAAGTTGCAGCAGCGCTCTAATGACTATCATTCTGGGGATTGACCCAGGTTCTCGTTTGACGGGTTACGGTGTAATTCGCCAAACGGGACGACAACTAACCTATCTTGGCAGTGGTTGTATCCGTACTGCAGTTGATGACTTACCAACGCGTTTAAAACGTGTCTACGCCGGAGTAAGCGAAATCATCCTCCAATTTCAACCAGACATGTTTGCTATTGAACAAGTGTTTATGGCTCATAATGCCGATTCCGCACTAAAATTAGGTCAAGCACGAGGTTCTGCCATTGTTGCAGCGGTTAATAATGATTTACCCGTTTTTGAATATGCTGCACGATTAGTTAAGCAAAGCGTAGTTGGAACAGGAGCAGCGGATAAAAAGCAAGTACAGCACATGGTTAAGTTATTACTTAAACTACCTGCAAGCCCTCAAGCAGATGCCGCTGATGCGCTCGCAATCGCGATTACCCACGCGCATATGACCCAACACTTAGTTAAATCACATCGATAAAGTCTAATATTTAAAAAAATCACCTCAATATCTGGTTTATATCACTCAAAAACCCCGTTCCTCAACGCAAAATTTAACTGAATACAAACTCAATTATCGTTTAAAAGATTAATTCCCAAAAGCACATAAAAAAAGCACCAAGATTATTGGTGCTTTTTAAATCTAACCTATTGGTTATTTATTTTCAGTGTTGCCTGTAAAGTTAGTTGGCAATACGACTTTATTCTTATGTTTAGTAAATACTTTAGTTACAAATAAGAAGAATAGCGGAACATAGAATATCGCCAAGAATGTTGCTGTCAACATACCACCGATTACCCCTGTACCTACCGCATTCTGGCTTACAGAACCAGCACCACTACTTGTTGCTAATGGATACACACCAAGAATGAAAGCAAACGAAGTCATTAAGATTGGACGTAAACGTAGACGACAAGCTTCTAACGTTGCATCGATTAATGATTTACCTTCTTTTTCGAGTGCATCTTTAGCAAATTCCACAATCAAAATAGCATTCTTAGCCGATAAGCCCATCGTAGTCAAAAGTCCAACAATAAAGTAAATATCGTTATCAAGACCTCTAAACATCGTCGCATATACGGTACCGATAATACCTAATGGGATCACAAATAGGATCGAAATAGGTACTGTCCAGCTTTCATATAGAGCGGCTAACGACAAGAACACCACAATGATTGAAATATAATAAAGTGTTGTAGTTTGAGAGCCTGTTTGACGTTCTTGATAAGAAATATCTGTCCAGTCAAACGAGAAGCCCTTAGGTAAGTTTTTAGATAATTCTTCCATAGTCGCCATAGCCTGACCAGAACTCAACCCAGGGGCTGCCGAACCACTAATACCCATTGCCGCTACACCATCATAACGAACAAGTGATGGTGAACCATAACTTTTTGTTGTGGTTGCAAAAGCATCATAAGGTACCATTTCACCTTTTTGATTTTTCACATGCCAGAAACTAAAATCATCAGGAAGCATTCGATAAGCCGCATCAGATTGTAAATAAACCTTTTTAACACGGTTATTATAAACAAAGTCATCAATATAAGCTGAACCTAATGCAGTTGAAAGCACGGTATTAACACTACTTACCGCAACACCAAGCGCTTGAGCCGTTTCGAAATCCACATTAATTTTATATTGTGGAACATCTAACATACTACCAGGACGAACTTGTTGTAACTTAGGATTTTGAGAAGCTTGTCTCAATAATTGGAAAAATGCGCCCATCAATGCATCATGTCCAAGGCCAGAGGTATCTTTTAACATATATGAGAAACCATTAGCCATACCAAGTGACGGCACTGCTGGTACATTGGTAATAATGACACGACCTTCAGTTATTGTTGAAGCAAATCCCCAACCACTACCAACTAAAGCATCAACTTTTTGGTCTGGACGAGTACGCTCATCCCAATCTTTTAATCGAATAAAGCCAAGCCCCATATTTTGACCACGACCAACCATACTAAAACCAGCAACAGTAAAGATTTCCTTCACTGAGTCAGCCTTTTTCTCCATATAGAAATTAGAGGTTTTATTCAACACACCCATGGTTTGTTCTAATGTAGAACCGGGTGGTAATTCGACCATGACAATTAATACACCCTGATCTTCATTTGGTAAAAAGCCAGTTGGTAAGCGATTAAAGCCAAATATTAAAGCAACAACAATTAACGCATAGCAAATAAATGAAACGAGAGGATATCGAATAAATTTAATTACACCTTTTTCATAGGCATGTAAACTTTTGTTATATACATTATTAAATTTATTGAAGAACCATTTAGTACCAATTGAAAACCAGCTAAATGGAGGCATACTTCCTAATTTTTCACCAATCGTAGCTTTCTTAATTTTGCTTTTTGACGGCGCTTTTAAAATTTGAGCACAAAGTGCTGGTGTTAACACAATTGCCATCACCACTGATAATGACATTGACGTTACAATAGTGATTGAAAATTGACGATAAATCCCCCCTGCTGCACCACCATAAAATGCCATTGGTACGAATACTGCTGAAAGTACCACAGCAATACCAACTAAAGCAGAAGTAATTTGTTCCATCGATTTAACGGTTGCATCATAAGGCGAAAGCCCTTCATCATGCATAATACGTTCAACGTTCTCAATAACCACAATGGCATCATCGACCAGAAGACCGATGGCCAGTACCATAGCAAACATGGATAACGTATTAATGGTAAATCCACAGATATATAGAACCGCAAACGTACCTAACAATACTACCGGTACAGTGATGGTTGGAATAAGTGTAGAACGCAGATTTTGTAAAAACACATACATAACGATAACAACCAAAATGATTGCTTCGATTAAGGTATGTACTACGTTGTTGATCGATAATTTAACAAATGGTGTTGTATCATAAGGATACGCAAATTTAATATCCTCAGGGAAAATATGAGACAACTCTTCAATTTTTTTGTCAACTTTCTCAGATGTATCAAGTTGGTTAGCACCTGTTGCTAAATAAATACCTAAACCGGCTGATGGTTTACCATCATAACGAGAAAGGAAATTATAATCAGCTGCACCAATTTCAACTTTTGCTACATCTTTTAATAAAACATTTGAGCCATCTGTATTAACACGAAGTAAAATATTTTGAAATTGCTCTGGTGTTTTTAAACGTGATTGAGCAGTAATGGTGGCATTAAGTTCTTGCCCTTCAGTGGCTGGTAAAGCACCTAATTGCCCTGCAGTAACCTGAGCATTTTGCGCTTGGATAGCACTAATAATTTCTTCAATCGACAGATTAAAATAATTAAGTTTATTTGGATCTAACCAAATACGCATTGCATATTCAGAACCAAATAACTGTGTATCACCTACCCCTTGTACACGACGAATCTGATCTTGTACAGTTGAATAAATAAAGTCAGCTATATCTGCTTGTGTTTTTTGAGGATTGGTTGAGTAGAAGCCGATAACTTTTAAGAAGTTGGTGTTATTTTTAGCAACCGAAACCCCATTTTTTTGAACACTTTCTGGTAAACGAGATTTAATACTTTCTACTTTATTTAATACCTGTACCTGCGCAAAATCAGGGCTAGTACCTGGTGCAAAAGTTAACGTAGTTTGTACCACACCTTGAGCACTACTGGTTGATTTCATATAAATCAAATTATCCAAACCAGTTAAGTTTTGCTCAATTAACTGCGTAACTGTATTTTCAATTGTTTGTGCATCAGCACCTGGATAAACCGCTGAAACCGTAACAGCAGGTGGTGCAATATCAGGATACTGTTCAACAGCAAGTAACTTAATACACAAAGCACCGCCCAGCATCATCATGATAGCAATTACCCATGCAAAAACAGGTCTATCAATAAAAAACTTAGCCATAATTAAATCTACCTTATTTCACACTGTTTTTGATGAGACTATCTAACTGCTCTTGAGTCAGTTCAGCAGGCTTACCAACTGCAACCGCTTTCATAGCTGTTCCTGTTTCAACCCCAGTTAAATTAAGTAGGCCTGTTGTAATAACTTCTTCACCGATGTTAATTCCACTAGTTACCACCCAATAACCACCTATACCGGTATAAATTTTAATATCTTGGCGATATTCAACTGCACCATCTGATTTTAAAATCTTAGCTGTATATTGGCCTTTTTGGTTACTAGTAATACCTTGTTGAGGCACTAACACTGCATTTTTAATTGTACCTAATGTCATTTGTGGTTTAACAAACATACCTGGTAAAATTTTACCTTCACTATTTGAAAATTGTGAACGCAACGTAACAGTACCTGTAGTCTCATTAACTGTCATATCTGAAAATTTAATGCTACCTGATAATGCGTATTTAGAACCATCATTAAAGAACAGATCAACGTTATTGCCTTTAGCGGGTTCATAAACAATATTTTCATCTTGAAGATATTTATTATAGCGAGTCGCCGCTTCAGTCATATCAACATAAATTGGATCAAGTTGTTGAACTAGTGCAAGTGGAGCAGCTTGTCCAGCAGAAACTAGCGCACCTTCAGTCACACTTGATTTACCAATATAACCATCAATTGGCGAATAAACTTTAGTATAATCTAAATTAACTTTAGCAGCGTGTTCTGCTGCTTGAGCAACTAAAACACTTGCTTCAGCTTGTTTAGCATCAGCAGCAGCTTTATCATATTCTTGTTGGCTGATGGATTTAGTATTTAATAGCCCTGCATAACGTTTTAAAGTAAGTTGCGCAATATTAGCATTAGCTTTTGCACTTTCTACACTTGCCACCGCACTATCATAATTAGCTTGATAAATAGCGGGATCGATTTGATAAAGTGATTGCCCAGCTTTAACATTCGAACTTTCTTCAAATTCACGATTTAACACAATTCCACTAACTTGTGGGCGAATTTCAGCTATTTGCGATGCAACAACTCGTCCAGGTAAACTAATTTTAAGGGTATAATCTAAAGGTTGGACTTTAAAAACAGTTACCTTGGGTAATTGGCCATTAGCTGATTGGGATTGATTATTATCACAACCAGTTAATAACAATAGACCAGATAATGCCAGCGTAAGTAATAGCTTATTAAATCTCATATAAAAAAGACCTCGGTAACTTAATAATTATTTTTTAATAAAAAACAATGAAATCATTCAAAAGTGATCGGTGATTTTACAAAAAATATGCATTGATTGTAAGTATCTTAACACCTTAATAGCACAGAGTTCTAAAAATTTACTAAATTTAACCATAACGAAACAATAATAATAAAAAAATTAGGATTGATATTATGATTATTTGGAGAAATAAAGTAATATATGCGAATTGATTTTTAGTGCTGTAATAAGTGAGTATGGATTTAGCTTACGAATAAAAAGTAAAAAAATTTAATTGTGGTATTTTTTAATCCTTTTTTTTCAATTATATTATTGAATAATTTAAATCTATATTTAATTTAATTCTGAGATGGGTATTATGGATAATTTACGTACTGTTCTAATTGTTATTGCGTCCTTAGTCATTATTGCATTATTGATTCATGGGCTCTGGATCAATAAAAAAGAACGTTCTTCTTTATTTAAGTCAGGCAAAAAAGATAAATTCACACCAAATACTCAACAATTTGAAGACATCTACGGCGAAGAAGACGATGTAATATTACTCACGCCTAAAAATAAACAGGATGAAAGTAATAACCCAGTTGAGTCAGTAGTAGTTGAAGAAGAGAACGTTAAAGAAAACGTGAAAGAAGAGGAAGAACATTTACCTCTTCAAGAAGATCTATTTTCAAATAATAATGACGAAGAAATTGACGATAAGGCTGATAACGAGCCTACAATCAACTTTCAACAAGAAATTTTTGCTGAAGAACCTGAAACACCAAAGGTTAAAGAAGTCCAAAAAACGGCTCAATCAGTATCTGAAGAACAAAGCAATCAAAAACTAGATGTGGGTGAAGACAACCAAACTGAAATTATTGTCTTAAACGTAACCGGTATAAATGGCAAATCATTACAAGGTGATGTACTGTTAGCTAGCATAATGCAATCAGGATTCCAATTTGGTGATATGCAAATTTTCCATCGCCATGTTGACCCTGCCGGCAATGGCCCAATTTTATTTAGTTTAGCTAACATGATTAGCCCAGGTTATTTAGATCCTGAAACCATGCACGAATTTACCACACCGGGTGTATCAATATTTATGGTTGCGCCAACTCATGGTAACAATCAACAAAACTTCAAACTTATGTTACAAACTGCGCAACGTATCGCTGACGACGTCAATGGTGTAGTACTTGATGATGAACATCACATGATGACACCACAAAAGATTGATAGTTATAAAGAACGCATTAAAAAAGCTTGTAACGAAATTTAATCATAAGAACTCTTTTTTTAAAACTATTCCACTAATGAAAATTGGTGGAATAGTTAGTTTATGTTGGTTTACAAACTATATTTATCAACACCTATTGTACTAAATTTAGTTACGTACTATTTTATTGCTAATTCTCAAACTTTTATTTTAATTTAAGAGTTAAAAATCATGCCAAATATAACTGAAAATTCAGTAAATGATTCTGAATCTCTACACGAGGTAACAGAACAGATAACTGCTTTACGCAATCTGATAAGACATCATGAATATTGTTATTATGTGCTTGATGCACCAGAAATTCCCGACGTAGAATATGATAAATTAATAAAACAACTCCAAAATCTAGAACACAATCACCCTGAACTCATCACATCCGACTCACCAACACAACGTGTAGGAGGCACACCTCTGTCACAATTTGACTCGGTAAAACATGAACTACCGATGCTATCACTTGATAATGTATTTGATGAATTAAGTTTTAACGCCTTTAATAAAAGGGTAAAAGATCGCTTACATCTCACTAGTAGCCAATCAGTTGAATACTGCTGTGAGTTAAAACTTGACGGGTTAGCGGTAAGTTTATTATACGAAAATGGACGATTCGTTCGAGCAGCAACGCGTGGCGATGGCACTACTGGTGAAGATATAACTTCAAATGTAAAAACCATAAGAACTATTCCACTGGTATTAAAAGGTGAAAACATACCTACTCGATTAGAGGTACGTGGCGAAGTCTTTATGACACACAAAGGTTTTGCCAAATTAAATGCAGATGCGGAAAAACGCAAGGAAAGAACATTTGCAAATCCTCGGAATGCCGCCGCAGGTTCATTAAGGCAATTAGATCCTAAAATCACCGCCAAAAGACCGCTCTCTTTTTTCTGTTATGGTGTTGGCATTAATGAGGGCGCAACTCTACCTGATAACCACTATGACCGTCTAATGCAATTTAAAGCTTGGGGTTTACCAGTGAGCGACAAAGTCCAGATTCGCCAAGGTGTCCAAGAAGCACTTGCCTACTTTCATGAAATTGGTGAGGAAAGAATGTCACTTGATTTTGATATTGACGGTGTAGTTATCAAAGTCAACAGTATTGCACAACAACAAGAGCTTGGTTTTGTTGCTCGTGCACCTCGTTGGGCCACAGCATTCAAATTTCCAGCGCAAGAAGAAGTAACACAACTTAAAAAAGTCGACTTCCAAGTTGGTCGTACCGGTGCCATAACACCAGTAGCAAGACTAGAGCCGGTATCGGTAGCAGGGGTTATCGTCAGTAATGCAACACTCCACAACAGTGATGAAATTGAACGTTTAGGTATTCGAGAAGGTGATTATGTCACTGTACGCCGTGCAGGTGATGTGATTCCACAAATTGTTTCAGTCATCCAAGATCGGCGACCAGCTGGCACCAAAGAAATCATCTTCCCAACCCACTGCCCTATTTGTGGCTCCCTTATTGTTCGCGATGAAGGTGAAGCAATCTCTCGTTGTGCAGGTGGATTGATTTGCCCAGCACAGCGCAAAGAAGCCCTAAAACACTTCGTATCTCGCCGGGCAATGAACGTTGATGGACTCGGGGATAGAATAATCGAACAATTAGTAGACAAAGATTATGTCAAAACACCGGCTGATCTTTACAAGCTAACCTTACCAATTTTATGTTCATTAGACAAAGTCGGGCAAAAATTAGCCAACAACCTAATTAACGCATTAAATCAATCTAAAGACACGACCTTAAATCGATTTATATTCGCCCTCGGCATACCAAATGTTGGTGAAGTCACAGCTGAAAATTTAGTTAACCAATTTGGTAACTTAACGGCGATCGAAAACGCTTCATTAGAGCAACTACAAACTGTAAGTGATGTTGGTGAAGTAATCGCTGAAAGTATTATCGACTTTTTTCAAGAACCCCATAATCGTGATGTCATTGACCAACTAACCAGTCCGGAAATCGGTATACATTGGCCTGATGTCGAAGTAGAACCATTAACAATTGACTCACCATTCTCGGGCAAAACCATTGTATTAACCGGAACATTATCACAATTAACCCGTGACGAAGCAAAAGACAAACTAAAAAAACTCGGTGCTAAAGTTACTGGTAGTGTTTCTAAAAAAACCGACTTAGTGATTGCGGGTGAATCAGCAGGTTCAAAGCTTACTAAAGCAGAAGAGCTAGGAATAAAAGTCATTGATGAACAAGAAATGTTAGATTTATTAAATCAATGAATAAAAAAGGTGGAATAAATCGAGCTAATTAATCAAAATAGCTTGATTATAAACTAAGGAGAACATTATGCCTTTATTAGACAGTTTTAAAGTCGATCATACTAAAATGAAAGCACCTTTTGTGCGAATAGCTAAAACCATGGCAACCCCTAAAGGTGATGACATAACTGTATTTGATCTTCGCTTTACCATTCCTAATAAAGCACTATTACCTGAAAAAGGGATTCATACATTAGAACACCTATTTGCTGGCTTTATGCGCGACCATTTAAACAGTGATAATGTCGAAATTATAGATATATCCCCAATGGGATGCCGTACTGGTTTTTATATGAGCTTAATTGGTAAACCTAACGAATCGTTGGTAGTTGATGCTTGGTTAAAATCCATGCATGATGTGCTAAATGTAAAATCACAATCAGAAATTCCAGAATTAAACGAATATCAATGTGGAACCTACACAATGCACTCATTAGAGGAAGCAAAAGCGATTGCTGAAAAAATCATACAATCCGGTATTGGTATTTGCCATAATCAAGACATCGCATTAACTGATGCACAACTTGCCACAATTAATCATTAGGAGATATTTATGCCGAATGTCGTTATCGACTTCTTAGAAGGACGCACCATCGAACAAAAACGTGAAATGGCTAAACGAGTAACAAATGCAATTGTCGAAACACTCAACTGCAAACCTGAAGCAGTACAAATTATCATGCACGAAATCTCTAAAGACCAAATTGCCAACGGTGGAGTGCTTCGTTGCGATAAAGATTAATTAAACGATTAATCGCCCCAAAAAATCAACCTCAATATTAAATATTGAGGTTAAACAATTTAAAATATTAAAAACTAATGACGATGTAAATGCAACAAATGCCCTAACTTATTGGCTTTGGTTGCTAAATAATGCTCATTATTCGGGTTCTCCCCTACTTCTAAAGGAACGCGCTCGGTAACCTGAATTCCTGCTTGTTCAAGCACTTTAATCTTTTCAGGGTTATTCGTTAACAGACGAATTTTTGACACCCCTAACAGCGTCAACATATCGGCACATAAAGTAAAATCACGCTCATCTGCCGCAAACCCTAATTGCTCATTTGCTTCAACCGTGTCTAAACCTTGATCTTGAAGGGCATAGGCTCTGATCTTATTTAATAACCCAATATTACGCCCTTCTTGGCGATGATAAATTAAAATCCCTTTACCTTCTTTAGCGATTTGTTTTAACGCGGCTTCTAACTGAAAACCACAATCACAACGCAAACTAAATAACGCATCACCGGTTAAACACTCTGAATGAACACGCGTCAAAATTGACGTTTCATCATTGATATCACCAAACACTAATGCCACATGATCCTTACCTGTTGCAATCTCTTCAAAACCAACAATGGTAAAACATCCCCATGGCGTTGGCAGTTTGGCTTGTGCAACATGTTTTAATTGCATTATTATCTCCAAATTTAGTAAACACATAGATAAGATTTTTTAAAAACAAATCGTTCTTCCATGTTAAAATAAATCAAATTTTATGCTTAATTGAGTTTTTAAATGGGGTTAGTAATAAAAAAAACAATAGCGGCATTAGTCTTATTTCTAATTATACCGTTATCTGTAATAGTCGTAAATTGGCATTGGCAACCGTCAGCACTTAATAATTCATCTGAATATTTTTTTTGGATAACCGAAACAGCAAGTTATCCCTGGGCAATAATCACATCAGGACTATTTTTTCTACTGTTCTGTCTACTATTGGCCAATAAAAAAAATATCTTAGTAATATTGTTAATTTTAGTCAGCGCAATGTTAGGTGGACAAATCATTAAAAGTTTAATCAAACAACAAACAGCTGAATCAAGACCATATGTTCTATGGTTAGCTAAAGAGTATCATTTTAGCGACAAACAATTTTATTCCCAAACAAGAGCTGAACGAAAAGCCAACATAGAACAGCTACTGACTAATACAACTACAATACCATCTTGGTTGTCAAAACATTGGCAACAAGAAACAGGCTATGCTTTTCCATCTGGACATACATTATTTGCAGCAACATGGGCTTTTTTAGCAATAACATTACTTAGTTTTAGACGACATTTTATAATTGTGACCGCCATCGTAGTCTGGTCAACACTGATTGAAACAAGTCGGCTATTATTGGGTATGCATTCGGCTTATGACCTTATATTAGGCGTTGTTCTTGCTTGGTTAATTGCATTAATAAGCTGTTTTTATGCTAGAAAATGGAATATAGTAGTCAGATGATTTTATAAACAACAAATTTTACAAAAAAATTTTAGTTATTTAGAGATTTTTAATAAAATAAAAAGGTTAAAATTATGAAATTAGTGATATCAATTTTATTGATAATTCTTATTTTCGCCATATCGATAACAATAGGTTCAGCTAATAATCAATTAGTCACCTTCAACTATTTAATTGCTAAAACAGAAGTTAGGTTATCGGTATTACTTGCTATTTTATTTGGTTCAGGCTTTTTAGTTGGTTGGATATTAACTGGAATTTACTTCCTAAAATCAAAATTCCAACACTCATCAACAAAACGTAAACTAAATAAATTACAGAAAAAATATGATGAAAATACGCATCAAAATTTAACCAAATTAGAAAAATAGGTAATTATGTTTGAATTGTTATTTCTATTACTCCCCATAGCAGCCGGATACGGCTGGTACATGGGAGATAGAAATGCCAAACAAAAATATTTAAATGAATCTAACCGACTATCTCGAGAATATGTAGATGGCCTAAACTTTCTTTTGTCAAACCAAAAAGATAAGGCTGTTGACCTCTTCCTTGACATGTTAAAAGAAGATGAAGGCACACTTGAAGCCCATCTTACCTTAGGTAACTTATTCCGTTCACGAGGCGAAGTAGACCGCGCAATACGTATTCACCAAGCATTAATGGAAAGCGCCTCATTAACCTTTGAACAAAGACTATTAGCTATTCAACAGCTTGGTCGAGATTACATGGTGGCAGGTTTTTACGATCGCGCAGAAGAGATGTTTTTACAGCTAATCGACGAAGAAGACTTTCAACAACATGCCCTACAACAACTGCTAATCATATATCAATCAACTAGCGAATGGAATAACGCAATTAACGCTGCCACCAGACTGGTCAAACTTGGCAATGTAAAATACAAAATCGAAATAGCCCAATTTTATTGTGAGCTTGCTGCCATCGCTATTGCTAATAATGATTTGGATCAAGCTTACACTTTACTAAAAAAATCAGCGGCTGCGGACGCTAATTGTGCACGAACATCATTAATGCTTGGGCGAGTATTTATGGCGCAAGATAAAGCTGAACAAGCAATCGAGTCTTTCCAACAAATATTAAATCAAGATAAAGCATTAATCGGTGAAGCGTTACCATTATTAAAAGCATGTTACGCAAAACTTAATCAACCTCAGCTATTTAAACAATTCCTCGAAATTTGTGTCAAACAAGATACTGGCAATGTTGCCGAATTGATGCTAGCCGACATTGTTGAAAAAGACAATGGACTCGATGCAGCGCAATATTACCTTTATCGTGAATTATTAAAACACCCAAATCTAAAAGGATTCTATCGCTTAATGGATTACCATGTTGCCGATGCTGAACAAGGAAAAGCTAAAGAGAGCTTATTACTACTTCGCAACATGGTTGGTGAACAAATAAAATCAGTTCCCAATTACCGTTGCCAAAAATGTGGATTTACGGTTAACACCCTCTATTGGCTATGTCCGAGCTGTCGCTCATGGTCAACCATAAAACCAGTTCGAGATTTCGAACATCATTCAGATAATTAAAAAGAGTAAAATATGTTTCTAATTGATTCGCACTGTCATCTAGACAGTTTGGACTATACAAACAAATCGATTGATAGCGTATTGCAAGAAGCACAAAACAACGAGGTGAAACATTGCCTAAGCGTGGCAACCACACTTTCAGGCTATGAATCGATGAAAACAATGCTCATGCCATACCAAAAACAGTGCTCATTTTCATGTGGAATTCACCCACTCAATTTGGATGATGAGCCCTACGATGCCGAACGTTTTGCTCGCCTTGCTCAAGAAGACAATGTTATCGCTTTAGGTGAAACAGGTTTGGATTATTACTACCAACAAGATAATATTGAATTGCAACAAGCCAACTTTATTGAACATATAAAATTAGGCAAGCAACTAAAAAAACCGATCATTGTTCACACTCGGAATGCCAAGCAAGACACACTAAAACTCCTAAAAGAAGAGCAAGCTTATTCCGGTGTACTACATTGCTTTACTGAAGATATTGATACGGCCAAAGCCTTATTAGATATTGGCTTTTATATCTCATTTTCTGGCATCATTACCTTTAAAAATGCCGAACCGTTACGAGATGTAGCAAGATATGTTCCATTAGATCGCATATTGATTGAAACTGATTCGCCTTATTTAGCCCCCGTTCCTTATCGCGGGAAAGAAAACCAACCCGCTTATGTTCGGGAAGTGGCTAATTACTTGGCGGCATTAAAAGGCGTATCTCTAGAAAAAATTGCAAAACAAACAACCACTAACTTTTGTCAATTATTTAATTTACAAGGGGCATTCAATGAGTAACAAATTAACTATCGATTGGGATGATTTTTTAACCAATTATTGGCAAAAAAAGCCGGTCATCTTGCGTGATGCTTTTAGCAACTTTATCGATCCAATCACCCCAGAAGAACTAGCTGGCCTTGCCATGGAAGAAGAAATTGAAAGCCGAATCGTTACCAACAAAAATGGCATATGGGACGCCGCCTACGGTCCATTTATCGATTATAGTCACCTAGGTCAAGACCATTGGAGCCTCCTTGTACAAGCAGTTGACCATTGGCATGAACAAGCAGCCACATTAGTTGAACCATTCAAATGTATTCCTCAATGGCAATTTGAAGACCTAATGATCTCCTATGCCACACAAGGTGCAGGCGTTGGACCTCATATTGATAATTATGATGTCTTTATTATCCAAGGCAAAGGTTGCCGTCGTTGGCAGGTTGGTGATCGTAATCCTAATTACAAACAGTTCAGTGCTCACAAAGCGCTACTGCATGTAGAAGATTATGAGCCAATTATTGATGAAGAAATCACTGCGGGTGATATTTTATATATTCCAATTGGCTTTCCACATAATGGGGTATCAATTGGAGAATCGCTCAGCTACTCCGTAGGATTTAGAACTCAAACATCACAAGAACTACTCAGTGGTTTTGCTGATTATGTGATTGATAACTTACCCAATGGCATCTTCTATCAAGACCCAGACTTAAAATTACCAAATGATCCTTATCGAATCCAACCATATGAATTAAAAAAACTACAAGGACAAATGATCGACCTTATCAAAAACCCAGACTTATTCAATGACTGGTTTGGTAAACACATCACTATTCCTATGCATGATCTCAACATCATCCCAGTTGATCCCTCATATGAGCTAGATGAATTTGAAGAAATCCTAAAATCTGGCGCTGAACTCTATCGTGTACCAAGTATACGTATTGTAAAAATAGAGGATACGGCTTATATCAACGGTAAAAAAATACCACTACCCATGGAAACCATCGACCTATTATGTGAAACCGATGTACTTTACTACGAACAATTACAAGATGAACAAACCCTAAATGTCATGTTGAAATTTGTTAATCTTGGTTACTGGTATTTTGACGAAGAATAAATTTCGCTCAAAAACTATTGACTAAAAAAGTCATCGAAAAAACCACAAAATGGTGAAATTATCGGCTAATTTGTCTCAAAAATTAGATATTTATCAGAATTAGTCGAATAATTTCGCCAAAATAGAAATAAACAGAATAAAACCCACGAATTTCGGCTTTTCATTTGGATTTTTATCATTTTTAAGTATATACTTGCCCCCGTTTTAAATTCCCGCCTTCATTTAATAATAAATGCTTATCCATTATAAATAACTTGAGGTAAACATGAACACTAACGTAAACCAGGCCGAGCACGCTGAAAGTGAACAAACTACCCCCTATCAAAAACGAACCCTATTTGCATCAACAGTAGGTTATGCATTAGATGGCTTAGATATGATGATTTTAGGTGTCTGTTTTAGCCTAATTGCCGTCACCTTCAACCTAACTAAAGCTGACCTTGGCACCTTGACGTCAGGCACATTACTAGGGGCCGTATTAGGCGGAATCTTTTTTGGAATTCTTGCTGATAAATATGGACGAGTCAGAGTATTTTCATGGACAATCCTAATCTTCTCATTATTCACCGGTCTTTGTGCTATCTCACCTAATTATGAATGTTTCCTCATTTTTCGTTTTCTAAGTGGACTGGGTCTAGGTGGTGAATTTGGTATCGGCATGACGCTAGTTTCGGAAAGCTGGCCAAAGCACAAGCGCTCAAGGGCAACCTCAATTGTCGCACTAGGCTTCCAAGCCGGTATCATCCTTGCAACACTAACTGTCAATTTTATTGGTGAAGCACACGGATGGCGCTGGGCATTTGCGATGGGAGTATTACCAGCGCTATTTGTTGCTTGGACGCGTAAAGGACTTAAAGAGCCTGAAATCTGGCAAAATCTAAAAGACCAAAATAAAAACAAAATTGCCATAGGCAAACTATTTAAAAATCCGAGAATCACCGCAACAACTATCGGATTAACCATTGCCTGTGCAGTACAAAATTTTGGCTTTTATGGCATAATGGTTTGGATGCCAAACATGATCGCTTCTGAATATCACTTACCTTTCAAAAACACCATGTTTTGGACTATCTCAACAACTATCGGCATGTCATTAGGGATCTTAATTTTTGGTTGGTTATGTGACAAATTTGGACGCCGACCTTCATATATCGTATTTTTATTGATTTCCGCCGTATCAATCTGGTTCTACTTCCAACAAAAAGAGGTTGCCATTTTAATTCTATTTGGCTCAGTGATTGGCTTTTTTGTGAACGGCATGATGGGTGGATATGGTGCATTACTAGCTGAACACTACACGACTGATGCGCGCTCAAGTGCTGAAAACATTATTTTTAACGTCGGTCGTGGGATTGCTGGCGTATCGCAAGTACTGATTGCTTACTTAGCAACCATCTACTCAATCAGTTATGCATTAGCACTACTATCAGGCGCTTACTTATTATCCGCTGCCGCCTTTATATTCTTAATACCAGAAACCAAAGGCAAAGCATTAGAATAGCGATATATAAAAAAAGGGCTTAAAAAGCCCTTTCTAAATCATGTTTACCTCAAATTAATTGATATGCATACCGCCAGTAACACCATAAACTTCACCAGTGGTATAGCTTGACTCTTCCGATGCCAAATGCACATAAACACCCGCAAGTTCAACCGGTTGTCCTGCACGTTGTAATGGAGTCTGTTTACCAAATTCAGGAATCGCCTCGCTTGGCTGGCCACCACAAATTTGTAACGGTGTCCAAACCGGACCTGGCGCCACACTATTTACCCGAATACCTTTACTACCTAATTGAGCAGATAAGCCACGAGTAAATGCAATAATCGCTGTCTTGGTTGAAGCATAATCCAACAAATTGCCACTTGGTTGATAAGCTTGTACAGAAGAAGTGGTAATAATTGTCGAGCCAGATTTTAAATAACCTAATGCCGCTTTAGTTACCCAAAATAGTGAAAACACATTAATTTCAAACGTTTTTTTGATTTGCTCAGTAGACAAATGCATAATATCTTCTACCGCAGTTTGCTTACCAGCTACCAAGGTTAAATTATCAAGTCCACCTAATTTTTTATGCGCTTCTTCAACTAATTTTTTACAAAATGACTCATCGCTTAAATCACCAGGGATAAGCACAGCCTTTCGACCCGCAGACTCAATGATTTTAGCCACATCTTCGGCATCTTTTTGTTCTGCTGGTAAATAATTAATTGCAACATCAGCTCCTTCTCTTGCATACGCAATAGCTGCTGCGCGTCCAATACCTGAATCACCACCGGTCACCAACATTTTTAGACCTTCTAAACGTTGATGACCTTGATAACTTTCCTCACCACAATCAGGAACTGGTTTCATCTCATATTGCAAACCAGGAGGATTTTGTTTTTGTTTAGGAAATTTATCATGAAAATATTTTGGATTATGCTTACTCATATAATATTCTCCTAAGTTAAACATGCATTTAAATTCAAATTTAACATAATAGAATCAATTAATAATCACAAAATCCTATTGTCGAGTATATTTTATATCTTTAAAATACTTAATTAATTCAATTAATTATACTGTGAAAAATAAAAATCATTGATAACGAGAAAAATAACTTACTTGGATGGTTTAGCGAGGACAAAAACAACAAATGCTAAAACCATTATGGGTGAAAAATTAAACACCAAACACAGTGTAACAAATAAATATACATTAAGCTAGTAATGCAGAATTAATGATAGCTATTTTTTGAAAGAACAATCAGTCGTAACATCCACAATAAGAATTCTTTTACCATCAATGTAATACGTATATTTAGCCCCCTCATTAAAATATTTCTTCATTTTACGTATTTGAGGTGAATCGGAACAATAAGATTCAACAATTGCCTTTTTAACCAATTCCCTATTATCGGGTAAAAGAAATTCGTCTGGAGTGATCCCATTAATTTCATATTGATAAACGACAACATTACCTTCAGCGTTAACATCGGATAAAGTTGTGTATTCATCTAAAGTAATGGGTAAGATTTTTTTAACTACGCTGATGGCTGCCTCTCTATAATAATCGGACTCATCAATCTTATTATCGAAATCTAGGTCCTTTTTATCAGGATATTCATCGATGAGTTGTATTAATCTTTGGGTTTTTTCAGTACCAATAGTGTCCACAAGCTTAACAATCCCATCATTGCTATACTGTGAATACTCAAAACATAATTGCAGCAATAAAAAAATAATTTTTATCATTCTTTACTCATCCATAACCAATAGAAGCTATTGCCGACTACCTTTTGTCTGACAATCGGCTGGCGTTAATTCAACCACAACAATCTCTTTATTATCAATAAAATAATGATAGTATGCCCCATCCGGGAACGCTGTTTTCAATTGTTGCATATCCTCCGTATTTTCACAATAAGCAGTAAAAAGTGCTTGGCGAATCGTATCAAGCGTACTGGGTAACAACATCGTATGCTCTGGCGTATTTTTAACATCATATTGATAATTGATGATATTACGATCCTTATCCTTCTCAACGCCAACCAAAGTCGTTAACTCATCAACCTCAATGGGTAAGGCTTTTTTCATAGGCTCAATCATCGAATTTTGTATTGCTGCAAGGGAATCATTTTCAACTGGGGTATTTTTTTTAGCATTATCACAACTTAACAGCAAAAAACTCACTACAAAAAACGCTAGCAATTTAAATATTTTCATAATGATATCTCACATAACGTAATAAATAGTAATTATGAATAAAGAGTTAAAAAATGCTCAAAGCAATTTAGGGAAGATGAAGAATAGTTATACACCAACCTTCATTAAAAAGCCAAAACAATCCTATTTAAATCATCAAAAACCCCGCTCCTCAACTTTTTTTAACGAACATATAAATGAATTGATGATGCTTTTAAAAAAAACAACAAAAAAATTGTTGCACTTTTTTTTAAAACGAGTATTTTGGATAAATATTTTTAAAAAATTAACGAAATAATTACAAATGAACTTTTCACTCATCGTCGTCGTCCTCATTAACATTAGCGTGGTCATTATTCCAACGCGGGGGCGTCTTTTGAGTTAAATATATGGTCATCATATTTCAAAACCCCCGCCACAAAAAAGCGGGGGTTTTTTTTTGAACAAATGGCTAAGCAAAAAGTGAGGAATGAATGTTAGGAACACAGTGGATTGTAAAAACCTTAAAAGAAAAAGGCATTACTACCGTTTTTGGATATCCTGGTGGTCAAATTATGCCTCTATACGATGCGCTTTATGATGGCGGAATTGAACACGTACTTTGCCGTCACGAACAAGGCGCAGCCATGGCAGCCATTGGTTATGCCCGTGCCACTGGCAAAATTGGCGTTTGCATTGCCACATCAGGCCCCGGTGCAACCAATATAATTACCGGCCTTGCGGATGCATTAATTGATTCTGTACCAATTATCGCACTAACCGGCCAAGTTCCAACGACACTTATAGGCACTGATGCCTTCCAAGAAGTTGACGTTTTAGGATTATCTTTAGCATGCACCAAACATAGTTATTTAATAGATGATGCCACCCAATTGCCAAATACCTTACAAGAGGCCTTCAACTTAGCCAATTCGGGCAGGCCGGGACCAATATTAATTGACATCCCGAAAGATATCCAGCTTGCCGACCATGATTACCAAACCTATTTAACGCCAACATCCATAAAAACGCCTTCTGATAATGCTCAACTCTATCCAATCTCACCTGACGAGATAAAACAAGCCAAACAAATGATCTGCCAAGCCAAAAAACCGATGCTCTATATTGGTGGCGGTGTTGGGCTTTCTGGTGCTATCAATGAACTACGCGAATTTATGACGCTAACCCAAATCCCTAGCGTATCGACCTTAAAAGGGCTTGGCGTTGCTGACCTTAACAATCCTTATTACTTAGGACTTATCGGGATGCACGGCGCTAAAGCGGCTAACTTAGCCGTACAAGAGTGTGACTTACTGATCGCTTTAGGGGTTAGATTTGACGACCGCGTTACTGGCAAACTTAACGAATTTGCTAAACATGCAAAAGTGATCCATGTCGATATTGATCAGTCCGAAATCAACAAACTACGCCAAACCCATTTAGGTTTACAAGGTGATATTAAACACGTATTACCGATGCTTAACCAAACGGTCTCAATTGATGACTGGCATAACAAAATAAAACAACTGAAAGCCCAGCATCCAACACGTTATGATCATCCGGGTGACGCCATTTATGCGCCAGCACTGCTCAAACGCATTTCTGAGCGCAAACCAGCTAACACCGTCATCACCACCGACGTAGGTCAGCACCAAATGTGGACAGCGCAACACATGTCCTTTACCCACCCACAAAACTTTATTACCTCAAGTGGGCTTGGCACTATGGGCTTTGGATTACCAGCGGCAGTTGGCGCACAAATGTCTAGACCAAACGACATGGTAATTTGCGTATCGGGTGACGGCTCATTCATGATGAATGTACAAGAATTAACAACGATCAAACGCAAAAAATTACCCGTTAAAATCGTTCTTATTGATAACCAACGCCTAGGCATGGTAAGGCAATGGCAAGAGCTATTTTTTAATGAAAGATATAGCGAAACCAACTTATCAGATAACCCCGACTTTTTAATGCTAGCCAAAGCCTTTGATATACCAGGGCAAACCATCAGCAAAAAATCGGAAATCGAAGGCGCACTCGATAACTTATTCAATTCGAAAGGTGCTTATCTACTGCACGTATGTATCGATGAGCTAGAAAACGTATGGCCACTGGTACCACCGGGCGCGGCAAACGAAAACATGTTAGATAAAAGTAACAAGGAGTAAGTGATGAATCAAAAAGCGACACATCAATTTACCATAACTGCCAATGATAAATTGGGTTCACTTGAACGCATTTTACGCGTTGTTCGCCACCGTGGAGGCCATATCGAACAGATGCAAATGCAATCAATTGACAATCAATTATTCACCTTGACACTGACATTAACAACCGAACGAACGCTATCGTCACTGCAAAACCAAATTACCAAATTGGAGGATGTGATAACGGTAGCGTAGTAAAGAACAAATAGATTCTTTTGTAAAAAAGACAAATTAAATTAATAAACTATAGCAGTTAAACAAAGTTATGTATAATGCACAAATTAATAAAAGCAAAATACATGCTTAATAAAAGTAAATTTAAGAGGAAAACAAAAAATGGGTACTACAGCAAAATCTGATTATATTTGGCTAAATGGCGAAATGGTTCCATGGGCTGATGCAAAAATACACGTAATGTCACACGCCCTACACTATGGAACTTCAGTATTTGAAGGTGTTCGTTGTTATGAAACTCACAACGGCCCAGCAATTTTTCGCCATAAAGAACACGCACAACGCTTACTCAACTCAGCCAAAATTTATCGTTTTCCTGTCCCTTATTCTCTTGAAGAGATCATGGAAGCAACTCGCCAAGTCATCAAAAAAAATAACCTAAAAAGTGCATACATTCGCCCATTAGTCTTTATTGGTGATGTGGGTATGGGCGTCATTCCTCCTGCTGGTTACAAAACTGATGTTATGATTGCAGCATTCCCATGGGGAGCCTACCTTGGTGAAGATGCGTTAGAACAAGGTATTGACGCAATGGTATCATCATGGAACCGTTTTGCACCAAACACTATCCCAGCAGCAGCTAAAGCGGGTGGTAACTACTTATCATCACTTCTTATCGGATCAGAAGCGCGAGCTAATGGCTTCCAAGAAGGCATCGCATTAGACGTAAACGGTCAGCTTTCTGAAGGTTCTGGCGAAAACTTATTTATCGTCAAAGATGGCATATTATTTACCCCATTACTATCATCATCAGCACTACCAGGTATCACCCGTGATGCAATCATCAAACTTGCACATGATCTAGGCATTGAAGTACGTGAACAAACTCTATCACGTGAATCACTCTATCTAGCTGATGAAGTATTTATGACCGGTACCGCTGCCGAAATCACACCAGTACGTAGTGTTGACCGAATCCAAGTTGGTATTGGTCGTTGTGGCCCAATCACGAAGAAAATCCAACAAACCTTCTTCGGATTATTCAATGGCAAAACTGAAGACAAATACGGTTGGTTAGATCCAATTAAATAAAATAAATACACCGCAGCAAAAACTGCGGTGTCGTCATTATTTAACGATTTATTAATCATAGAAATACGTACCGAAAGAAATCGGTCGCTTGCATAAAAAAAATTGGGAGCAACAAATGCCTAGATATCGTTCAGCAACCTCGGTTGAAGGTCGCAACATGGCGGGCGCCCGCGCTTTATGGCGTGCAACAGGCGTAAAAAATGAAGACTTTGGTAAACCCATTATCGCGGTGGTTAACTCATTCACACAATTTGTACCGGGTCATGTTCACTTAAAAGATATTGGTCAACTGGTAGCAAAAGAAATTGAAGCGTGTGGTGGCATTGCCAAAGAATTTAACACAATTGCTGTCGATGACGGTATCGCCATGGGGCATGGCGGTATGCTTTACTCACTACCCTCACGAGAACTGATTGCCGATTCCGTTGAATACATGGTTAACGCCCATTGCGCCGATGCCATGATCTGCATATCAAACTGTGACAAAATCACCCCCGGCATGTTAATGGCGTCACTACGTCTAAACATCCCAACTATATTTGTATCAGGCGGACCGATGGAAGCGGGTAAAACCAAACTATCTGACAAAATCATCAAACTCGACTTAGTTGATGCCATGATCCAAAGTGCCAATCCAAATGTTAGTGATGCTGATAGTGAAGCAATTGAACAATCGGCTTGTCCAACTTGCGGATCATGCTCAGGCATGTTTACTGCTAACTCAATGAACTGCTTAACCGAAGCATTAGGTTTATCATTGCCGGGTAATGGTTCACTGGTTGCGACACACAAACAACGTGAAAAACTCTTCTTAAATGCCGCTAAACGCATTGTTGAAATCACCAAAAGTTATTACGAACAGGATGATGATTCGTACTTACCGCGATCAATAGCCACCAAAGCGGCCTACGAAAATGCCATGTCGCTCGATATTGCCATGGGGGGTTCAACCAATACCGTATTGCACTTACTTGCCACTGCACAAGAAGGTGAAATCGACTTCACCATGTCAGACATTGACCGACTATCACGCAAAGTCCCTCACCTATGTAAAGTAGCGCCAAGTACAGCTATCTATCATATGGAAGATGTGCATCGCGCTGGTGGGGTTGTCTCCATATTATCAGAGCTGGACAAAGCCGGATTACTTAACCGCAATGTCCACAACGTGCTTGGTCTAAACTTACAAGAAACGTTTGCAAAATACGACATCACCCAAACCACTGACGAAGAAGTCAAAAAAATGTATCGCAGTGGCCCAGCAGGTATTCGCACTACCAAAGCTTTTTCACAGGATTGTTACTGGGATACGCTTGATGACGATCGCCAAAACGGCTGTATCCGCGACAAAGCACATGCCTACAGCCAAGATGGCGGACTAGCAACCCTATACGGTAACGTAGCCGAAGATGGCGCAATCGTAAAAACGGCAAGTGTTGCTGCTGAAAACTTAGTCTTCCGTGGCCCAGCAAAAGTCTATGAAAGCCAAGAAGATGCGGTTGATGCAATCTTAGGTGGACGAGTCGTTGAAGGTGATGTAGTCGTCATCATCTATGAAGGACCAAAAGGTGGACCAGGGATGCAAGAGATGCTCTACCCAACCAGCTACCTAAAATCAATGGGTCTTGGCAAAGCTTGTGCATTAATTACCGATGGTCGATTCTCTGGTGGTTCATCAGGCTTATCCATTGGTCACATATCGCCAGAAGCCGCCAACGGTGGCGTGATTGGTTTAGTTCGAGATGGTGATATTGTTGATATTGATATCCCAAATCGAAAATTAAACATCCTCGTACCTGAAGATGAATTAGAACGTCGTCGCGTAGCTGAACTTACTCGCGGTGATAAAGCCTTTACACCTCATAATCGTAACCGTTATGTCTCATACGCACTAAAAGCTTATGCAAGCTTAGCAACCAGTGCTGACAAAGGTGCGGTGCGTGATAAAAGTAAATTAGGTGGTTAACGTGAATAATAACAAACTAACTGGCGCTGATTATCTAAAAGCCACGCTATGTAGTGCGGTATACGATGTCGCTCAAGTGACACCACTAGAACATATGGAAAAACTCTCCTCTCGCCTAAAAAACCAAGTGTTTGTTAAGCGAGAAGATCGCCAACTCGTTCACAGCTTCAAAATACGGGGCGCCCAAGCCATGATTGCCAGCCTAACGCCGGAAGAACGTAAATGTGGCGTAATTGCTGCATCAGCCGGCAACCATGCGCAAGGTGTCGCGTTTTCAGCTACAAAATTAGGCATCAATTCCCTCATTGTCATGCCATTAACAACAGCAGATATCAAAGTCGAAGCGGTAAAAGGATTTGGTGGAGAAGTGCTACTTTATGGAGCCAACTTTGATGAAGCCAAAGCCAAAGCAATGGAATTAGCCAAAGAACAAAACCGTATATTTATTCCCCCTTTCGACCATCCCCTTGTCATAGCAGGGCAAGGCAGTATCGCCATGGAACTACTGCAACAAAATGCCAAACTTGACCGCATTTTTGTCCCCGTTGGTGGCGGAGGGCTTGCAGCCGGTATTGCCGTATTAATCAAACAAATCATGCCATCAATTAAAGTCATTGCGGTTGAACCTGAAGACGATGCCTGCCTAAAAGCAGCACTCATTGCCGGTCATCCGGTTGACCTTGATCGCGTGGGCTTATTTGCTGAAGGCGTCGCGGTAAAACGAATTGGCGACGAAACATTTAGACTTTGCCAGCAATATATCGACGACATAATCACTGTCGATAGTGACGAAATTTGTGCAGCAGTTAAAGATCTATTTGACGATGTGCGTGCCATTGCCGAACCGTCTGGCGCGGTGGCGTTAGCGGGAATGAAAAAATATGTTGAACAAAACAACATCTGTGGCGAAAACTTAGCCCATATTCTATCCGGCGCTAACTTAAACTTCCACAATCTACGTTATGTATCAGAACGTTGCGAGCTAGGCGAAAAACGCGAAGTCCTGTTAGCGGTCACGATTCCAGAACAAAAAGGCAGCTTCCTGAAATTCTGCCAGCTGCTCGGTGGTCGTGCTGTGACCGAATTCAACTACCGCTATCATGACGACAAATCAGCTTGCGTGTTTGTTGGCGTTAAAATTGCCAAAAGCAACGAAAAAGACGAAATCATGCAAGAACTGACCGCAGCCGGTTATCAAGTTGTTGATCTAACTGATGACGAAATGGCAAAACTGCATGTCCGTTACATGATTGGTGGCAAACCGTGCCAACCGATTAATGAACAAGTCTACAGCTTTGAATTCCCTGAATCACAAGGCGCACTACTCAAATTCCTACAAACCTTGGGTACCAATTGGAATATCTCAATGTTCCATTACCGTAGCCACGGCACCGATTATGGTCGCGTGCTAGCCGCCTTTGAAATCGACAACGCCAGCCATAGCACCTTTACCAAACATTTAACTGAATTGGATTACGGATTCCATAACGAAACAGAAAATCCTTCACTTAAACTATTCTTAACCGGTAAATAATTCAACCGCCCCAATCAGGGGCGGATTTTGTCTCAACACATTATAGATTAACGATTAACTAATTATTAACCATGCTATTTTATTATTGATAAAAAGATTGGATTAATTATAGCCAGATCAATAAAAACCCCGCTCCTCAACTTTTTTCTTTAATACGTCTAGAAATTAATCCTCATATCAGGTAGTTCAAGCATCTCGACAAAATCGCATTTCATCATTATCTCTACAAATAAACTACACTTTTAACGCTAGAGTTCCTCCCCCCTATTTCCTCTTTCAAGAAATAAAAAAGGCTAAGGCGAGACACAGAGCGTGGGATTAGAATACTCAATGGGAAAAAGATTTATCGAACCATTTCTCGGATTAACGACAAATTTACGGTTATGAGTAGGAGTTATTGATGATTTACGGCCTATTAAAGAAGGCATTGTTCCATCACTAGTCCAGTAGTCACTAAGGTAAAAACCGGTGTCATATTGGTGCATTGAGCCCCACTCACTAAAGAATCCTGCGCCAATTACACGCTGAAAGTAATTATTAGGTGATGAGGGTATTGCGCCAACTGCACCTTGACACTTACTATGAGAATTTATCCCATTACAAGAAGCATTAGTTAAATCTTTAACCGCAGCTAAACGTAAACGCTGGTCACTACAGATAGATGATGCTTTATCATAAGTAGTAGCTTGTTTAGAAAGATAAAACCACTGCTTTAATACAAAACCATATTTAATGATAGCTTTACCACTATTATCGCGACCGACTAACTCGAATGTTTGTGGCAAAGTAGGCGGCTTATTAGGACCCACAACAGCAAAATTGCTAGAATTCGGTCCGAATTTAGTTAAAACCGGCCCAGTTAAAGTGACGCGTACGCCTGTCGCTGTAGAACTAGTCATAGTAGCAGTGATGCCATCATGCGAAACAGGAGCCCAAAATAAAGCCTGATTACTACCAGCAATGTCTAAGTCAAAATACAAATTGTGAGCACCAGTAGTCGGAAAATTTAAACCATAGGATGACGGCGTAATTGATTGAAGTAAAAAGCCCTTAGCAGGGTTCCAAATAGAAGCAGGACCAGATACGTGATTAAAATAATGATATTCATTCTCAATCATTAAATACCTTAAATTAGGCCTAGCAAAACAAACCACAGCCCTTGCTTGTGGATTGATATAATAAGTGATATTACTTGCGCTGAAAATACGACTACTTGGAACGCCATAACGAGTACTCAATGTGCCGTCAGTGCTAGCTAATTTAACCTGATAAGGCGCCTTACAAATATCTGGAACAGTATGACGCGTGACGGGTTGATTATTTTTATCAACGATAGATAAACTTAAACTACCAGTAGCTGTAACGTCAGTATCGCCATCATCATCTCCCCAATAATTATAAGGTGGACCGATAAGCGAACTTAAAGCGACTGAATTAGTATAAGTAGGAACCAACATACCAATATCAGCAAAACTTTGCCCCGCAACCGGCAAGACGATTGGTGCTGAAGAAGATGAAGGATTGGTCGAAGGCATAAATTGTGTACCATCAGATAGTGTAATCCCAAGCAGACCGTTAGTATCAACAACACGAGTACGACCACCGTCGAAAGTCAAATAAGGTGCAGTACCCTGTATCGCATTCCTAGTTGTCTGTGATGTCAATGCGTGACCCGAAAAAGGAAGAAAAAGAACCACGGAAAAAACAATCTGCCGGGATAATTGGGAAAAGGATCGAAAACAGGATCTGAAAGAGGATCCGAAAAACGACCGGAAAAAAGATCGAGAAGAGGATCGCGGAAGCGATCGCGAGAAATTTCGCAGAATTTCACTTGATTGAGTAGAAAAATAAGCTTCAGTGAAAAATTTAAACTGGGAGTTGAACTTAGACGAATTTAAATTATAGGTTGGCCAAGTTGCCTGTTGCCTGTTGCCTGTTGGAAATTATAAAACATTTGCGACAATCCTGTCAAGTAATTTTATGATTTATTTGTAATTTTATACTTTTCTATTAAATTTTAGCCTCGTAGCTAAAACCGTGTAAAAAGTATAGTGATTGGAAAAACACGATGCAACACTTTTTTTCGCTCAATTTCGTTAACTTTCGTAAATAGGATCTAAAAAGGATCTAAATTGTAATTGATTAACTACTGTTTTAATTAAATATATTGTCATTACACATCGTTAAAAATATGATTAATGATCCTGAAAGTTTTATCTTTATGCTTAAAATTAGTGATTTTGTTAATTTAATAGCTTTTAAGCAGAATTTAGAACCCCAAAAACCCCGCTCCTCAATTTTTTTCGATAAAAACTAAAAAACCACCCTAGTTGAGGTGGATGATTTACCTTTAACATTAAGCTCTGCGTGAAAAATGCTGACCTTATTTATAGCCTTTTTTCTATCAGCGGATTTGATAAATCCTATCCGATAGCGCCATCAGGCACAGTGTGCTCTGCTATTAATGCAATTCACTAAAATAATTCTTCAACTCCTGAATAAACGCACTATCTACCATCGCTGGGTATTTATTTGCCTGCCATGATTGTAAAAATAATAGATGCTGAACCGTTAACGGTTTGTTCATATCGCGAAATTCGTTTAACTGTTCTTTTACCTCTTGGGATGTTGTGAGAAGGGATTGTGGTGTTTTTTGCTTCGGTATTTGGCAATGCTTTTGGTACCATAAATCATAGCCACTTAAATCATAATCACCCAATAACTCATACCCCGTTAAATTAGGGCTGGCATTAGGATAGCGTTTAGTAATAGAACGGGTAGGAAATCCACCGCAAATAATAATTTCATCAATTTTTTTTATATACTTTGCCGTTGCCTTTAAGTTAAAACCCAATAATTGCTCAACCACATATAATGATTGATTATAAAGCTTTAAAAAATTACCTTCGGCTATAAACTG